>NZ_JBGUAZ010000004.1:0-300000 GCF_041821085.1 Natrinema sp. HArc-T2
GGTTTCAATACGACTTTGCCCGAACTCTTCCTGTCCTCGATATACTGGTGTGCTTCGGCGGCGTCCGCGAGCGCGAACGATTCGCCTACCACGACCTCGAGCTCGCCGCTCGCGAGCCCCTCGGTGAGGTCGGGCACTGCCTGCATGACGCTGCTCGGGTCGTGGGTGGCGGCCTGACCGAGATGGAAGCCTTTGACGGTCTTGTTCTCGAAGAGCAGTCGCCGGTTGCTGACCTCCGCAGGGACGCCGCTTGCGACGCCGTAGGTGACCATCCGACCGAAGTGGGTCATCGCGTCGAGACTGCGTTCAAAGACGTCGTCGCCGACGCTCTCTAAGACGAGGTCGACGCCCTCACCGTCGGTTTCCTCCTCGATGACCTTTCGGAAGTCCGTCTCGGTGTAGTTGATCGGGTGGTCACAGCCCAGCTCAGCTGCCAGGTCGAGCTTTTCCTGCGAGCTCGCGGTACCGAAGACCTCCGCGCCGGCGTTCGACGCCAGCTGAACCGCAGCCGTGCCGACCCCGCCTGCAGCGGCCTGGATCAGGACTGACTCGCCTTCCTCGAGCGCGCCCCACGCGAACAGACAGCTATGCGCGGTGAGAAACTGGACCGGGAAGCCGGCGGCTTCCTCGAAACTCATCGCTTCCGGCACGGGAAAGAGCATCTCGGCGTTCGCGACGGCGTATTCGGCGTAGCCGCCGGTTTCGACCATCGCGACGACGCGGTCGCCCTCCGAGACGTCCTCGACGCCGTCACCGACCGCGTCGACCCGGCCTGCGGCTTCCATCCCCGGACGGTAGGGCGGCTCGGGCCCACCCGGATAGAGGCCGCGACGCTGCATGATGTCCGCGAAGTTGATCCCCGCAGCTTCGACGGCGATGCGGACCTCGCCCGGCCCCGGGTCCGGTCGCTCGGTGTCGATCGTCTCGAGTCGATCGCTGTCGCCGTATTCTGTTACCTCGATCGCTTTCATACCGCTGGTAGGGGCGGCAGTCGGATAAGCTACTGAGAACCGGCGGAAACGAACGGCCAGTTGTGAGAATCGGTCACGGACTGATACGGACTCCTGTAAGTCATTGCCGGCGCAACCGCGAGCCGTCCTTCGGTTGCGCCGGTAAATCGTTACAGCAGACCGTATGAGACGCTATAGCTGGTCGATGATCTCGTCGGCAAACGTCGACAGTGCCGCCTCCCGGTCGTCGTTTTCGATCCCGATAATGGCGTGATCGAGGCTCAGTTCCTCGAGCCGCCCGAAATACTCGCGGAACCACTCGACGCCGGCCCGGAAGCCCAGATGCAGCGGCTCGGGTTCGGCCGTTCGGTCGTCGGCCAACTCGACGCGAACCGCGATGGCAAAGGGTTTCTCGCCGGCACGGTCGCGCCACTCGTGGAGATAGCTCTCGAGCGTGCGCTCGGGCAGGTGATAGAACAGCCAGCCGTCGCCGTGGTCGGCGATCCACTCCTTGGACTGGCGGGCGTGACCGGTCGGCAACAGCGGAATCGTCTCCGTCGTCGGCTTCGGGACCACGTCGAGGTCTCCCTCGAGGGTTCCCCACTGGCCCTCGAGTTCCGGAAAGTCCTCGCGCCAGACCGTCCGGACGGCGTCGACGGACTCGCGAAACAGCTGCCCACGGTCGTCGGGATCGACGTCGAAAGCGGGGTACTCCGGGTCGCGGTCGCCAGAGGCGATCCCAAGAACGAGTCGCCCGTCCGAGAGCTGGTCGACCGTCGCCGCGGATTTGGCGACGTGGAGCGGGTGGCGGAGCGTGAGGACGACACTCGAGGTGCCGAGCGCGATGTCGTCGGTGTGGGCAGCGACGTGCGAGAGCCACGGCCAGGTGTCGAACGTCTGGCCGGCGTCGCCGAATTTCGGCCAGTAGGTCGGGACGTCACGCGCCCAGAGGCCGTCGAAGCCGACCGCCTCGGCGTGTTCGGCGAGTCGGAGTTCATCCTCGATGGCCGGCTGCGAGCGGTTCGTTCCGGTCAGCGGAAAGCCGGCACCGAAGGTCAGGCCGTCGTGGTCGAACAGGCGTCGGTAGCCAGCGTTTGCGTGTCCTCCGGGGTGCATTCGCTCGTGCTATCGGACGAAGCGGTATGACGATGGCGTTGTCCGACGGTCGTTGCTGGGCCACCGCTTGCCAGATACTCTGTCACTCGAGTCGGGCTGCCTGTGTTGCCACTCGGACGCCGCGAAAAAGGTGAAAAATTCGAATCGACAGCCGAGTCGTCAGGTATGCCGATCAGTCGTCAGCGGGTGCAGCGCCGGAGCCGTCCTGGGCCTGCTCTTTGGTCCAGGAGAGCTTGCCGCCAGCCGCGAGGATTGCACGTTCGCGCTCGGAGGCGTCGAGCGTGGCCGTGTACTCCTCGTCGTTGACACGGACGGTGAACTCTTCCTGACCGGAGGTGACGGCGTCGTAGACGTCGTCGACGATCTCGATTTCGTCGCCCTGCTCGATGTTCTCGTAGGTGTCCTCGTCAATCGTCAGCGGGACGATACCGAAGTTAAAGAGGTTCGCACGGTGGATGCGTGCGAAGCTCTGTGCGAGGACGCCCTCGATACCGAGGTACATCGGGCACATGGCGGCGTGCTCACGCGAGGAGCCCTGGCCGTAGTTCTCGCCGGCGACGAGGAAGCCGCCGTCGGCGTCAGCAGCGCGCTGGGCGAAGGTCTCGTCGACGCGGCTCAGGGTGAACTCCGAGAGCTTGTCGATGTTCGACCGGTACATCAGGATGTCCTGCGTTGCAGGGATGATGTGGTCGGTCGTGATGTTGTCCTCCATCTTGAGGAGGGCGTCACCCTCGATGTCCGAGCCCAGCTGGTCTTTCAGCGGCACGTCGCCGATGTTCGGGCCTTTGACGAGCTCGTCGTCGGGCGCCTCGTCGGGCGTGATGAGGTCGGTCTTCGAGCCGTCGTACTCGTCGGGCAGCTCGATACCGGGTGCCTCGAGGTCGCCGAGTTCGTCGGCGAGGTCGCGCGGGTCGATGATCTCGCCTTTGATCGCCGCGGCGGCGGCGACCTCCGGCGAACAGAGGAAGACGTTGTCGTCTTCGATACCCGAGCGGCCCTCGAAGTTGCGGTTGAACGTCCGCAGCGAGACCGAATCGGAGGCGGGGACGTGGCCGATACCGATACAGGCACCACACGTCGCTTCCGAGAAGTTGACGCCGGCGGCCATCATCTCCGCGACCCAGCCCTCGCGGGCGAGCATCTCGGAGGCCTGCTTGGAGCCGGGCGCGACGATCATCTCGGTCGTCGGGTTGACCTCGCGGTCCTCGAGCATCTTCGCGGCCGGGAGGATGTCCTCGTAGCCGCCGTTGGTACAGGAGCCGACGATGACCTGCTCGACGGACTGGCCGGCGACTTCGCTGACGGGAACGACCTTGTCCGGCATCGAGGGCTGGGCGATCAGCGGCTCGAGGTCGGAGAGGTCGACGACGATCTCGTCGTCGTACTCGGCGTCGTCGTCAGGTTGAAGCTCGACGTACTCGTCGCCGCGGTTGAGTCGCTCGAGGTAGTCCTGGGTCTGCTCGTCGGTCGGGAAGATCGACGTCGTCGCACCGAGCTCGGTGCCCATGTTGGTGATGGTCATCCGCTCGGGGGCGGTGAGCGACTCGACACCGGGGCCGGTGTATTCGAGGATCTTGCCGACGCCGCCCTTGACGGTCAGCCGTCGCAGGAGCTCGAGGATGACGTCTTTCGCGGTGGCCCACTCGGGGAGTTCGCCCTCGAGGCGGACGTTGACGACTTCGGGCATCTCGATGTAGTAGGGCGCGCCGCCCATGGCGACGGTGACGTCGATCCCGCCAGCGCCGATGGCGAGTTCGCCGAGGCCGCCGGGGGTCGGCGTGTGACTGTCCGAGCCCAGCAGGGTCTTGCCGGGGGCCGCGAAGTTCTCGCGGTGGACGTTGTGGCAGATGCCGTTACCGGGGCGAGAGAAATAGGCGCCGTAGGTACCGGCTGCAGAGCGGAGGAAACGGTGGTCGTCAGTGTTTTTGAAGTCGAACTGATAGGTCTGGTGGTCACAGTACTGTGCGGCGATTTCGGTCTGGACCTCGTCCAGTCCCATGGCTTCGAACTGGAGCCAGACCATGGTCCCGGTCGTGTCCTGTGTGAGAACCTGGTCGATCTCGATACCGATCTCCTCGCCGGTCTCGAGTTCGCCCTCGACGAGGTGGTCGTCGAGAATCTTCTCGGTGAGCGTCTGTCCCATAGCACACCGAAATGGGCCGTCTATCATGATAAAACCAGCGTGTTTCTATGAAGCGTAACCGTCATGAGAGTATCTCAAAGGGTAGCATGAAAGTATCTCGTGTGGTGAGTAACCGACCAGCACGGCAATAATATAGTAGCCACTGAACGTCAATGCACACTCGATCGCACGAGGGCTGTGCGATCGGTGTGTAAATCGTTTCAATTGTTACTATAGTAGCGTGTCGATTGGTACCGACACCTCGAGAGGTCGTGAACGGACATGCTTTTCTCGTCGCCACGGCGTTAGCACAGGTATGTTCCGTTCCGGTGCCTTCGTCGCCGACCACGTCTCGCCGACGACCGACGCGCAGATCCAACCCAACGGCGTGGACCTCACTGCCGACGTCGTCTTCGAGCAGCTGGAACCGGGCCGCATCGGCACGGACGGCAAAGAGATCGGCGACCGCGTCGCCCGCCCGCTCGAGGAACTCGAGGAGGCCGACCCCGACACCTACTATCTACCCAAAGGTGCCTACGTCGTCCGCTACGGCGAGCGGATCGCGATTCCCGAGGGCCACGTCGGCTTCGTCTACCCGCGGTCGTCGCTCATGCGCAACTCCTGTATGCTCAATACGGCGGTGTGGGATGCCGGCTACGAGGGCCGCGGCGAGGGACTGTTGCAGGTCCACCACGACATCGAACTCGAGCGCGGTGCCAGAATCGCCCAGCTCGTCTTCGCCGAGGCCGGCCACGAGGATGTCTACGACGGCAGTTATCAGGGCGAGCACCTCGAGTGACCGGCGACTGGCGCTGCCGACATCGTCCCCTCGTCTACCGGTTCGCATACCGTTTTGGCGGTCCCCGACCTACCCTCGAGCGAGCCTCGATGATGGCGACCACCCACGCGTTTACCGGCCTCGCGATCGTCGCGCCGCTCGCCTACGCCCTCCCCGAGTTCACGGTCGCGCTCGCCGTCGGCGCGCTCCTCGGTGGCATTGCTCCCGATTTCGATCTCGTCTTCGCTCATCGACGGACACTTCACTTTCCCGTCGCCGGGCTCGCAGTCGCTGTTCCCGCGGTTGCTGTCGCAGCGAGTACCCCCTCGAGTCTGACCGTCGCGGTCGCCGCATTCGCCGTCACGGCCTGGGTCCATGCCGCAAGCGACGCGGTCGGTGGTGGCCTAGAAATGGACCCCTGGAACGACCGTACCGAGCGGGCCGTGTACGATCACGTCCGCAGCCGGTGGATTCGACCGCGGCGCTGGATCCGCTACGACGGCGCGCCGGAAGACGCCGCAGTCGCCGTCGCGCTCGCGATCCCGGCGCTGGTCGTCTTCGACGGCTGGCTTACCCCCGTGATCGCCGGTGGTGTGGCCGTCTCGCTGTGCTATGCGCTGCTTCGGCGGCGACTCGTCGCGTGGACGCCCGACTGGCTCGAGTGACCGGTCGCGGAAGGATCGATCAGGTGCGACGACTGTCTCGCGAGCCGAAGTCGGAACGCTGATACGCGCGCTGGCCGAGCGGCCCAGTATGGTCGACCAGCTCGCCGCCAGAACGACACATCTGGTATTTGCCGCACTCTGGGCCGGTAGCGTCTGTTTCGTCGCCGCCGTCGTCTTACCGCTGGCACGCGACGGCGCGTTCAACACGACCCGCCCGCTCGAGGTCATCTCGGGGCGGCTCACCACTATCTCGCGAGTGAGTTCGCTCGTCCTGTTTCTCTCGGGGAGCCACCTTGCAGGGACCACCTACACCGCCAATCGCCTCTTCGGAACGATCAACGGATGGCTGGTGCTCGCGATGGTCGGACTCTGGCTGGTTCTGACTGCGCTCGTCGAAATCGGCGCGAAGCGCTTCGAGGCCGGCCTCACCGGAAAGAAGATTCGCGAGCCGGCACGCGAGGCGATGCCGGTGTTCTGGGCTGCTGCCGTCGTGGCCGTCGGACTGTTGGTCGTGGCGGGACTGCTCTCGGCCAACGTCGCACGGCTGCTGTAGAATTCGCGGCGCTGACACTTCTCAGCGGACGTTCTTACGAAAGATACTTAGTCAGTTACTGTAAGATACTGGCTAATGATCAGGGGTAAAGAGATGGTCTTCTCGCTTCTCGCAGTGGGAACGGCTGCCGTGGCCGGCTACGTCCTCCGTTCTGAGCGCTCACGGACCGCCGCGTCGCGATCGAAGGCCGACCTCGGTGCCCGGCTCGTCAGCCCGACCGAGGTCCCAGCCGACGCGACAGTCGTCGACGCGTCCGCACGACGGCTCGGCGAAATCCCCGGTGCACGACGCGCACTGGATCGAGCAGTCCGCAACGGCGCGCGCGACGAATGGGAACACATCACGCTCGAGCGCGACGGTGCCTGGTCGATCGTCGACCGGATTCGCGAGTCGCTTCCCTACTACGAGTCCGACACCGACGCCTACAACGGCGTCTACGTCCGGTACAACGACCGTATCGTCGTCCTCGATGCGATCGGCTGGGCCCGACTCGAGGAGCCGATCCAGTAGGCGACACCGATCTCTGGGTGGTCGGTCACAGGCTTCGTTCTCGGACAGTCGGCGATCGCCACGAGCAGCCGCGCTGCGCTCGGCACCGTCGACGACCGTCCACCGCCCCGAATCGCAACCACTACCACCGCGGCCACCAGACCCCAATCCATGCAACTGGGCCTGATCGGACTCGGACGGATGGGACAGATCGTCGTCGACCGAACCCTCGCGGCGGGCCACGAAGTCGTCGCCTTCGACCTCGATGACGAGGCCGTCGCAACAGCAACCGACGCCGGTGCCGACCCCGCCGACTCGCTCGAGGACTTCGTCGACCAGCTCGGATCGGAGAAACGCATCTGGCTGATGGTTCCCGCCGGCGAGGCGGTCGACGTCACGCTCGAGGAACTCGAAGACCATCTCGACAGCGACGACGTCGTCGTCGACGGCGGCAACTCCTACTTCGAGGATTCAGTACGCCGCGCCGAGTCCTGTCCCGCGGCGTATCTCGACTGTGGCACCTCCGGCGGTCCCGCCGGTGCCGAACTCGGCTTCTCCCTGATGGTCGGCGGCCCCCAGTGGGCCTACGACGAACTCGAGCCGGTTTTCGACGCCGTCGCGACCGGCCCCGATGGCCACGAGCGGATGGGTCCCGCCGGGTCGGGCCACTACGTCAAGATGATCCACAACGGCGTCGAATACGCGCTCATGCAGGCCTATGGCGAGGGCTTCGAGCTGCTCCACGAGGGTCGATTCGACCTCGACCTCGAGAACGTCGCCTCGGTCTGGAACAACGGCGCGGTGATCCGCTCGTGGCTGCTCGAACTCTGTGAGGAGGCCTTCCGCGAGGAGGGCACCGACCTCGGGACGGTGGCCGACCGCGTCGAGGGTGGCTCGACCGGTACGTGGACCGTCCAGGAGGGCCTCGAGCAGGAAGTTCCCCTGCCGCTGATCTACACGGCGCTGTCCGAACGGTTCGGCTCGCGGGCCGACGACGGCCGGTTCTCGCGACGACTCGCGAACCGACTCCGCTATGGTTTCGGTCGTCACGAGGTGCCGCGCCGGGAGTAATCGACCCGGGGACCCCACCAGTCATACGGTCGACTGTAAGGGCGAGACACCGCGCCGACGCTGCAATGGTGGACTCGTGTTTTCTCCACCGTCGTGCCACGGAAATCTTGAGCTATCCTCTTTACTCTCGGTCACCGACCTAGAGGTATGAAATCGCCACCGCCGCCCACCTCCAGAACCGACACCCCGCTTAGTATGACCGTCGTCGAGCGCGTCGCCGAAGCCGAGGACGCCGATCCGGTCACCCTCGAGCCGCTGTACGACGCGATCGATCCCGATCTCCTCGATTCCTTGCCCGACGCGGACGGCTTTGCCAGCCTCGAGTTTTCTTATCACGGCCACACCGTTCGCATTACGGACGGCAACGACGGCATCGCAGTCTCGCTCGTAGACGCGGACAGCTCAGGCGGCGGCTCGGGCGGTGTCGCTGCAGATCACGAATCGTCGACGTAAGATACGTAGTCCCAGCCAGTGTCCAAAACGGGAACCAGTATGTTTCCGTTGTGGCTAGTCGTGCTCGAGGGCGCGTAGCTCAGTGGACAGAGTCCTTGGTTCCGGACCAAGATGTCGGGGGTGAGCAGGCCCGACGGGCCTACGATTTATGCTGACACTGCCCGCGCAGCGAAGCGAGCAGGAAGTATTAGTAGTAGTTTAAATTCCACTTACGCCCCGTTTTTGTGACGACACGTAATCGTGGAGGGCAGCACAACAGCGCTCGAGCGCGTCGGATTCTGACTGGACGCTGTAATCATTAGCTGACTACCACGAACCGCTATCGACAGAGACACACCACTGTTGCAAGTGAAGCTGCAGGACGCGATAGGGGGGGGGAGGTGTGCCCCTCCGATGACTCGAGCCACGCGATCCCGATGAGACGCCGTGAGCAGTTGACGGTCGTGTAACGGTCGATTTTACCCTGATAATCCAGAATATATTATTCTTATTATCTGTCAGTGCTTTAGACGAAACCGTGGACTGTTCACTCTAGCACCCTCACTAGACTAGTCTTCACATGAAACAGTGGTGTGTGTGAGTTCACTTGCATCAGATGAACAAGTGGCTTTAAATAGAGTATGTCGCTTGGTACGGATATGCCTCGGTTCGAGCGGAAGCAGAACATCTTCCGGAACAAGGACGCCCTGGGGGAGTCGTACCAGCCCGAACGGATCGAAGAGCGCGACGACGAGATCGAGGCGTATATGGATGCGCTCCAGCCCATCATCGACGGCTGGGAGCCGAACAACATCTTTCTCTACGGAAATACGGGCGTCGGCAAGACCGCCGTCACGGACTACCTCCTCGACGTCCTTCAGGAAGACGTCACGAGATACGACGACGTCGACCTCTCTGTGCTCAGTGTCAACTGCAAGACGCTCAACTCGTCGTATCAGGTCGCCGTCGAACTGGTCAACACGCTTCGACCCGCCGGTGCCGAGATCAGCACGACCGGCTACCCCCAACAGACCGTCTTCAAGAAACTCTACAGCGAACTCGAGGCACTCGGCGGCACGGTCGTCATCGTCTTAGACGAGATCGACTCGATCGGCGACCGCGACGAACTGCTGTACGAACTCCCGCGGGCACGCTCAAATGGCTATCTCGAGGCGACGAAAGTCGGTCTCATCGGCATCAGCAACGACTTCAAGTTCCGCGAACAGCTCGATCCCCGCGTCCAGGACACGCTCTGTGAGCGCGAACTCCAGTTTCCACCCTACGAGGCGTCCGAACTGACGAACATCCTCGAGTCACGGGCCGAGGTTGCGATCGCGGAC
Organism: Natrinema sp. HArc-T2; assembly: GCF_041821085.1. NCBI lineage: Archaea > Methanobacteriati > Methanobacteriota > Halobacteria > Halobacteriales > Natrialbaceae > Natrinema > Natrinema sp. HArc-T2. Next base: position 9,517 of record NZ_JBGUAZ010000004.1, read on the forward strand.
GACAGCTGTGACGACGGCGTCCTGAACCTCTGTGCAGCACTCGCCGCACGCGACAGCGGGAGCGCCCGGCAGGCGCTTGATCTGCTCCGGCTGGCGGGGGAAGTCGCGGAGAACAACGACGACGAGGAGATTCAGGAATACCACGTCGATCAGGCACGCTCGAAACTCGAGCAGGAACGCGTCGAAGAGGGAATGCGGGAACTGACGACCCACGGTCGCCTCGCCTTGCTGGCGGTCGTCTCGAAAGCCGCCAAGGAGTCGACGCCCTGTCGAACGCGGGAACTCTACCAGGAGTACGAGGCGTTGTGTGAGTCGGCGGGGACCGACTCGCTCGCCCAGCGATCGGTGCACAACCACCTCTCCGATCTCCGGATGCTCGGCATCCTCTCGGCAAAGGAAAACCGCAGCGGGTCTCGAGGCAACTACTACAGTTACGAACTCGACGTCCCGTTTACGAGCGCCGTCGACGCGATGGCCGACGTCCTCTATCTCGACGCGGAGATCGAGACGATCCGCGACATCGCACGGATGAACGGCGTCGTCTGAGACGGACGCCGCTCCGTGGGCACCGGGGGGTCCGCGACCACCCAGCGGGTGTGCCAGACACCTGTCACAGCAGCCAGTCTGCAGCGATCGGTCGCACTCTCACACAGAGCGAGTCCGCCCACACCACCCTTGCGAGTGAACGCCGGTCGGCACGACGTGACTCACAGGACCACGCCGGGTCCGAATCGGTTCACGTGACTCAGTGCTGACACGTGTTTCACTTGCACGAGTGGTGGCACCCGTCGCGCAGTACGTGCGATCCGGTCGTCAGATCGATTCCGCCCCTCGAGTCGGCGTGTGTTCACATGCAATAGTGGTGTCCGGTGGGGATGGCCTCGGATCGAACCAGCTACCAGTGTGATCCGTTCACATGAAACGGTGGTGTGTCGCTACCCAGTTCACTTGAATCGGTGGTGTGAGTCTAGCGACGGTCGGGACCCACGAGCCGAACCTGATACTGCCCGATGAGTGCCCGTAAGCACCTAATCGTGCCTCGACGCCAGTAGCAGCTGGCAACGACATCTCGAGTACGATCGGTAGAACCCTGCTGTCCGGCAATATGAACGAACAGTTCCCGATCGAACCGTCCCCACTGGCTCGAGTCGACCGCGCTTGCCGCTCGTTTTATCCCCTCGTCGGCACAATGACAGCAGTATTGACAGTCATCGATGGGACGAGAAAAGCGCAACATCGCGGTCCGGTTTTTCGGCGGCGCGGGGAACTACACGACCGTTCTCGAGCAACTCTGCACGTTCGTTCTCACAGAGAACCCGACCGAAACGGCAGTCCTCGAGTGGTGTCGATCGAACACACGGGCGACGAGTGATGACGGCATCCGACGTCGCCTGACATTTCTCGAGGGAATCGGCCTCCTCGCGATCGATCCGGATCGCGTTCGACTCACCCAGCGTGGCATGGCGTGGCTCTCGGAGACCGATCCGGCGGTGCTCTACGAACGGCTCTCGGACACCGTCCGCGGCTTCGAGACGATGCTCAAGGCGCTGCTCGATGGTCCGAAGACGGACGCTGAGTTAGGGACGGCGATCGCGACCGCCCATTCCGAGGTCAACTGGACTGACGCGTCCGGCCCCGCCCAACATCGGGGCTGGCTGCAGAGTCTCGGCTACGTCGAACGCTCCGACGGCGTGAACTCGCTGACGAACAGCGGCCGGGAACTGGCACGGCGACAGACCTCGACGTATCCAGTTCTCGAGCGGGGCGCGTCGTACACACAGCCCGACCTCGAGGACGCCTTCGACACCAGCTTCGGTTCCTACATCAAGGGCATCAATCCGCGAACGAACGACGAGGGAGAGCTCTCGTACATCATCGTCAAAGCTCGCGAGGACGGCCCTTACGGCGATGAGATCGACGGTGAGCGCTTTACATACATCGGCGAAGGCGTACCCGAGAAAGGCGATCAACAGTTGACCGGTGCTAACAGCGCGCTCCTCGAGCAGTCAGCGTGCTCGACCATCCCGGTGTACTTCTTTTACCAGCCGGCAGACAGCGATACGCTCCGGTACGAAGGACTGGTCGACATCGTCGACACCGAGTATGTCGCTCGGGACGACCGGATGGTCTATCAGTTTACCATGGAGACCCTCGAGATCGACCCGGAACGGTTCGAGACGGTCTCAGAGTCTGTTTCCGGGGAGATCGAGGAAGACGAACCAGCGCTGACCGACGACGAAGACGAGTTCACCGAGGTCCAGCGGCGAGTCCGCTCGAGTTCGTTCGCGAAGACAGTCGCAGCCGCCTACGACGCCCGGTGTGCCATCTGCGGGGCTGCCCGTGAGTCCCCCGACGGCACCACCGATATCGAGGCTGCACACATCTATCCCAAACGAGAGAACGGGCGTGATACCGTTCGAAACGGGCTCGCCCTCTGTCGGCTCCATCACTGGGCGTTCGACAGCGGCTGGCTCGCGGTGGCCGACGACTATCGGATCCTAGTCGCCGATCGGCCCGATCTCGAGGGGTACGAGGAGTTCGAGTCACTCGAGAACGAGTCACTCACGCTGCCCACGAACGAGGAACAGCGGCCACACGCGACATTCCTCGCTGCACATCGCGAACGGCACGGGTTCGAATCGCCATAGCTGGCCCGACCCGTCCGCAGCCGGCGAGCATCATACGGGTTCTCGAAGCGCCCAGACATCCTCGAGTGGCTCGAGCCGGCTGGGCTCTGCCCCACGCTCGGCGAGAATCCCGGTGTGGTACAGCATCGCCTTCAGCTGGAACACCGTCGGCGAGTGGTAAACAGTGCCGTCCGCGAGCGCCGAGCGCCGCAGGGTGCCGTCGTCGGTCAGGACCCGGCTTCGGACGCCGTCGTCGCCCCGGATGAACAACTCGACGGTAAAGGACGGATGAAGCTCGTGCAGATACTCGACCGTGTCGACCAGCGACGGCTCCGTGATCCCGTCTTCGAACATCGTCTGTAGCTCCGTGACCAGCAGTTCGGTCGCGGGATACGCAAAGACCACCCGTCGAGCCAGCCGTCCCCACGCCGGCGCGAGGTCGACGAACCGTTTCGGCGATCGATACCAGTCCTCGAACGCCGCGAGCGCCGCCTCGACGGTCCCATAGCGTGCCTTCGCAAAGCGGACGACTTCCTCGCCGAGCGAAGTCAGCTCGACATCCTCGACACCGACGCCGTCTTCGATCAGCCCCAGAAACGCAGCCCCGCGCCGGGCCGCCGTGACGGCACTCACGACCTTGTACTCCGAAAGCAGGGCCTCGGTGTCCCCAGCCGCGTAGTGTGCCAGCGGATAGCCGAGGTAGTTCTTGGGGTGGTTCAACCCGAACGACGCGTCCGCGACCCCCTGCGTACTCGCCTGAAACCGCAGCGCCGTCGCCTCGCTCGTCGTTCGATTGCCGACGACGCGTGGCACCTCGAGCGCCTCGACAGCCCCAGCCGAATCGACGCCGAGCACGCCGACGTTCAACTCCCGTGCGAGCGTCCGATCGGTTTCGGAAATCGCGGTCGCCGGGGCTGCGAGGTAGGCTGCGTTCGCCTCGTGGAGCCGATCGTAGGCTTGCACGATCCCACGCTGGGTGTCGACGCCGCCGCTTGCGTGGCCTTTCGCCTCGATGGCGATCAGCGGCGGCTCGTCACCGAGCCGGTCGACGGCCAGCAGGTCGGACTCGAGAGCGCGTACGCCGACGAGATCCGGGTAGCCGCCACCGATTCGGACGTGGTTGAACGGGGCCAGCCGTTCTCGGATCGTGGGCTCGATCGGCTGCCCAGGGAGCCACTCCGCCGTCGCAAACTGGGTGTCGGCGACCGCGTACGCGGTCGCCTCTTCGTCGGCCGGGAAGAGCCGCCGTTTGGTGTGGGCCAGCACCTGTGGTTCCGTCAGCGGCCCAGCCGCGCTACTCATGCGTCGTCATTGGCCAGCGCGCTCATTATTGTTCTGACACCGGCTCGACGCGCGGTCCGAGCATCCGGTGACAACCACGGTTGGCACGACAGACCTGCCCCGACACTCGCGGACCGCTACCGACCGTCGGGACACCCCGCTTGGTCCGTATCGTGGCTGTCTTTGTGTCTCGAGTACGTTCCGACAGGTATGACCGATGCAATCCTCGTCTACGACGATGACTGTGGGTTCTGTACGTGGTGGGCCGAGTTCTTCGCGGCGCGGTCGGACATCCGTCTCGTCGGCTTTCGCGACCTCACCGACGAGTTACGCGAGCGCCTGCCCGACGACTACAAGGAGTGTGCACATCTTGTGACCGACGACGCGGTCTACTCCTGTGGGGCCGCGATCGACGAAGCGCTCCTCCGCGCTGACATCGGCGGCCCCGTCGACGACGTCGTCACGTTCCTCCGGCAGTTCGAGGACTACGAGCAGTACCGCGAGCAAGCGTATCGGTGGATCGCGAACAACCGCGATCGGTTGGGGACGTATCTCTCGACGACGCCGCCGGCACGTCGAGAATCCCGCGACAGGTGAGCGCGTCGCTTGGCGGCGCTGCACGGCAAATCGTACTCGGGGAGTGGACCGCTCAAGCGACCAGCGCCGAACGTCCGCTCACTGTCGTTAGTCGTTGATCAGCGACCGTTCCGCGTTGGCAGCGATAAGGGACGCGCCGACCACGACGGCGACGGTCGTCACCAGCGGGTTCACGAGGCCGAGGACGGCTGGCGGGATGGCGATCGCGTTGTAGACGAACGCGAGGCCGAGGTTCTGCCGGAGCCGGTCCCGTGCGGCCCGCGCCAGTGTAAATGCCTGATCGACGGCAGCCAGGTCGTTGTCGACGATCGCAACGTCGGCCGCGTCGGCGGCGAGTGCCGTGCCACTGCCCAGTGAGATCCCGAGATCGGCCGCGGCGAGCGCCGGCGCGTCGTTCGTTCCGTCGCCAACCATCGCCACTCGATTGTCGACTTTCATCCGCTCGACGGCTGCCGTCTTCCCCTCCGGCGAGACGCCGGCGAAGACGTGATCGACGCCGGGATGACGGTCGAAGACGTCGGCTGCCGTTGCGTCGTCGCCGGTCAGGACGACGACGTCGATCCCCGCGTCGTCCAGCGCCGTGACCGTCTCGTCCCACGTCTCGCGGGGTTCGTCGCCGACGACGACGATCCCCTCCGCGGCCCCGTCTCGCCCGACGACGACCGGGAGGTGGCCTGCTTCCCGTGTGCGCTCGAGTCGCGCCGCGAGGTCGTCGTCGATCGTCCACTCGCGCTCTCGGAAGAGGTCGGGGTGACCGACGAGCACCGTTCGCCCGTCGACGCGTCCCTCGACGCCGGTGGCGTGGGTGTGGAACTCCTCTACCGTCAGCCCGCCAGTCGTCGCCGTTCCGCCGTCCGTACGAGCCGCACCGTCGGCGTCGCTTCCATCGGCGTCACTATTTCCGCCGTCGAACGCCTCGGCGATCGCCGTCGCCGCCGGATGGGCCGCACGCTGCTCGAGCGCGGCAGCAGCAGTCAAGAGGTCATCGGGCGCGTCGGCCTCGAGGACCGACATCTCGCCGGTCGTCAGCGTCCCGGTCTTGTCGAAGACGACGACGTCGACCGCACGCAGGCGCTCGAAGACCGTCTCGTCGAAGACGACGATGCCGCGCTCGAGGGCTTCCTCAAGACTCGTCGCGACGGAGTACGGCGTCGCGAAACCGAGCGCCCACGGGCTGACGACCATGAGAGTCATGAGCGCGGCCAGTGCGGTCGTCAGTGCGCTCGCCCCGAGCAGTAGTGACCCTGCGCCGACGACGACCGGGACCGCGAGGACGATCGGCGCGAGTCGTGCCGCGAGTTCATCGGCCCGGCGCGTGACACCGTGGTCTGCGCTCTGGACGTTCCAGACGACTCGCATGAGCCGGTCGATGCTGCTGGTCGTCCGCTCGCCGACATCGACGATCGCTGCGTCGGTCGTGACGATCGAGCCACCGACCACCGGGTCACCCTCGCGTTTCGTCACCGGTAGTGACTCGCCGGTAACCACGGCCTCGTCGACCGCACACTCGCCCTCTGCCAGGGTCCCGTCGACGGGGATGCGCTCGCCCTCTCGGACGAGGACCCGATCACCCGACTCGAGGTCGGCGACGGAGATTTCCGTCGTCGAGCCGTCGTCGGCGTAGTACCGGGCTGTATCGACCTGCGAGACGGTAAGATCGGTCAGCCGGTCGGTCGCACGGCGCTTGACCGTCGCCTCGTAGTAGGTCGCGCCCATCACGACCGACGCGACGACGATCGTCAGGTCGAAGTAGATGTCGTTGCGCCCGAGTCCGGAGACGATGATGCTGAAGACGTACGCGCTGACGATCGTCAGCGACGCGAGCAGGTCCGTGGTCGGTCGCCGGAGTTTGAGGCTAATGTATGCGCCCCGGAGGAGATAGCCGCCGGTCAGATAGAGGATCGCCCCGGTCATGATCAGAAACAGCGGCAGATACAGCGGGCCGCTGAACCCGGTGAACGCGCCCTCGAAGTGCGAGATCGCGCCCCAGTTGGTAAACTCGGTCAGGTACATCGGGTAGAAGACGGCCACGAACGGCAACAGGAGGAACGAGCCGAAGACGATCCCCACGATGTACCGCATCTCGAGCATATCCTCCGCGCGGCGCTTCCGGATGCCGGACATCTCTCGTGACCGTCGCGTCCCGCCGGTCTCGTCGTCGGCGGTCGCCTCCTCCCGCAGATAGGCCGTGTAGCCGACCGTGCTCAGCGCATCCTCGAGCTCGGTCGCCGAGACCCGATCCGGATCGTGGCCGACCCGGACCGTCTCGGTGACGTAACTCGCCTCGGCCTCGCGAACGCCCTCGTGGTCTTCCGCGACAGCCTCGAGGAACGCCTCGCAGGTCGCCGAGTGCATGCCGTCGACCCGGAGGAACGTGCTGACGGTGTCGGGATCGTCTGCGGTCGCTCGTTCGGTCGCTGTGCGCTCCCTGTCGGTTCCAGACTCGGCGTGGGCATCAGCTCCGCGCTCGGCTGGCGCGTCGTCATCGCTCGCGCCGAACTCGGCGGCGATATCGCGACAGCCCATCGAACAGAAGCCACTCGAGACGGGCTCGCCGGCAGTCTGCGAGAGCGGAGCCCCACACAGCCGACAGCGGTCGAACTGGTCGTCGCCCGCGCGTCGATCGCTCACGCTAGTGGCTGCGCGTTCGACAGCAATAACAGTGGTCGATTTCGACGGCGATCTGACGATCGGCCACAGGTAACTCCGTCATCGCCGTTCGACGACGGTCCCGTTCTCACCCACCGCGACTGCTCGGTTGCCCTCGTTGTCGACCGAGACAGCGAGCAGCGACTCGGATGCGACCGTGTCGGCCCGCGTCCACGCTGCCATCGCTGTCCGCTCGTGGATCGTCCCGTCCGCATCGCAGACGATCGTCTCCCCCTCGCGTCGCGTGATCCCACAGATCGCTTCCTCGCCGACCCGTTCGGGCGTCCACGTTCCCCCGTCGTAGCGGTGGACGACACCGTCGTCGGCACTCACGAAACAGTCGTCTCGTCCCAGCGTCGCGAGGTTCTCGAGCGTCCCGTCGGCACCCACCGGCCCGACGCGAGCAAACGAGTCGCCGCCGTCGGTCGTCTCGAAAACGTCGTCGTTCGTATCACAGCAGTAGCCGACCGACGCGTCGGCGAGCGCAACGCCGCTCAGACTCGAGCCGCTGCCGGGCGTAACGGGCTCGTTCCAAGACAGGTCGCCATCGCGATAGCGACCCGTGAGCACTGCACCGGAGCCGTTGATCAACAGGACCGTCTCGTCGCCGGCCGGCCCGCCGACGGCGACCCCCAGCCAGTTGTCAGTGATCTCCGCGGGTGCCGTGTAATCGGTGTGGCGACCGGTCGTCGCCTCGAGCCGGCCCACCGCGCCGCTGTCGCCGGCGACCCAGACGACCGCTCCGTCGGCCGTGGCGTCGACACCGTGAAGGTCCTCTTCCGCGGCATCCGGTCCGTCCTCGAGCGCGATTTCCCAGCCACGGTCGGCTCTGTCAGTGATTCTTCCAGCGAGAACCAGGCCGTCTTCACCCACCGCGTAGACCGCGCCCGTCGCAGTCACACAGACGTCCCGGAGCGTCGCCTCGGTGGGGACCGCGACGACGGCCCAGCGTTCGGGGGACTCAGATTCGGTCGCTCGGTCGACTGCGATGTCGTCGGCTTCGATGGCAGTGCTGCCTTCGGACTCGACGTGCTCGAGCGGCACTGTGCCCGCGTCCGTTGACCCGTCGTCGGACGCCACCGTCTCCGCTCGGTCGGTAGTGGTGTCTCTCTCGGCACGGTCAGTCGACGGTCCGCGCAGGTACAGCACGATCGGCGGCAAAACGTACGACGCGAGCGCGAGGATGGCGAACCCGCGATGGACGATCGTCAGCGTCCCGAATGCAGTCATGCAGGCCGCCGCGACCGCGTGTATCCACGTCTGCGCGTAGCGGCGAAAGAACGGAACGAACCCCTCGACGGACGGCGCGTCGTACGTATCCATTGGTCAGATCCGCAGCATGCGCCCCTATCCGGCTGCCAAGCAAAAGCGTGCTGCAGGCACGCGTGACGGCCCAACGACTGTTACAGATAGCCCAGTTCCGCGAGTCGGTCTTTCGTCCCCGCACGGATCTCGACGTCTGCTGACGCCCCGTCGTCCGATCCGCTGGCCGCCTCGAACGGGTCGAACCGTTCCTCGAGTCGGCGGCGAAGCGTGCGCGCTCGCTCGGTGTCGTCGTCGCTGCTATCAGTGTGCTCGAGCGGCTCGGCCTGGAGATGGTGAAGCCGCTCGAAGCCGTCGTCGCCGCAGACGTATTTGTACTCGCTCGTGCGGACCGCCCGCAGCCGTCGGTCGAACGTTCGGACGCGGTCGGGAATCTCGCCGAAGCGAGCCTCGAGCCGCTCGATCGATGGCTGCGGGGCGACGTATTCGGCGAAGACGGCCTCGCGAGCGTCGTCGCTCGAGTTGGGGTGAAGCGATCGGCTCGACCACTGCTCACGCAGTGCGGGGTCGTCGACGCCAGCGGTCTCGAGCAGCGTCGCGGGCAGATCGAGCAGTTGCACGAGATCGTGGCGTCGCTCGCCGTCGGCGAAGGGGCCGCCACAGAACACGAGCGGGACGTTGAGTACCGTGTCGTAGAGGTTGTACTGGTGGCCGAAAAAGCCGTGCTCGCCGATGTGCTCGCCGTGGTCGCCACAGACGACGAACAGGGTGTCTTCCCACTCGCCGGCGTCCTCGAGCGCGGTCCGGAGCTGGCCGAGTTGGTGGTCGACGTAGGCAAGTTCCGCACGATAGAGGCCGCGGAGCATGGCAAATTCGCGGTCCGAGAGGTCGTACTCCTCGCAGTCGTAGGCACGGGGGTCTTGTCGGATCGCGGTCGCGTCCTCGTAGCTGGCTCCGTCGGGAAGGAATCGCTCGGCGTGCTCCCGTGGTGGATCGTACTCGACGTGGGGTTCGATGAAGTTACAGAACAGGAAAAACGGACGGTCGCCGTCCCGACCGTCGAGCCAGTCGGCGATCCAGTCGGTTGCCCGGGCAGCGCCGTCGTCGCCCGATGGCTGTGCGAACTCGCTGTAGAGGACGTTGGCGGTGTTGACCAGCGGGTTGCCGTCGAAAAGTCGGTTTCGCATCGCCACGAGCTTCTCTCGGAGGTTCTCACCGCGAACCACGGCCCCCATGTCGGCGTCGGACTGGATGTACTGCCAGCCCTTGCGAAGGTCGTCGAACCCGCGGTCGAAACCGAACTCCTCGGTGATCCAGGTGTTGTTCGAGACACCGATCGTTTCGAATCCCGCGTCGGCGAACGCCTCGGGCAGCGTTCGCAAGTCAGCATTGAGATAGGTGTGTCCGCCGTGGGTGCCGTGCTCGGAAGGGTAGGTCCCGGTGAAGAGCGATGCATGAGAGGGCAGCGTCCAGGGCGCGGTCGCAAAGGCGCTCTCGAAGGCGGTTCCCGCCTCGGCCAAGCCCGTCAGCGTTGGCATCGGCTTCGTGTCGACGCTTTTCGCTCGAGCCGTATCGAGAACCACGAGAACGACGTTCCGCACGGTCCTATGTGGCTCGTCCTCACGTCCGTTTCCGTCTGGCATAGACGGGTACTCCACGACAGACAGGGAAGGTCATCAGCCCGGAGTATGCAGGGCGGAAATCGTGGAAATCGTCCGTTACTGGCTCGAAGGCGGTCGATTTCGGGTACAACAGAGCTACTGCGACCGAGTCGGCGAGCCCCGGACGAGTTCGCCGATGTGATCCGAGCGATACAGGACCGGTGCCGTGACGAACGCGGCGGCGGCCACTCCGAGGAGGCCGCTCCCAGCGATCACTGGCACGGCCCAGTACGAGACCGAGACGGCAGCGAGCGCGACGACGACGAGGGCCGCGACGACCGCTCTGGCAGTCAGCAGCCGACTGGCTCGGATCGGCCCGGCACCGGCCTCGAGGTCGCGAACGAGGGCGGCGAGTTGCCAGCCGGCGAACGCGCCCAGCGACGTCCCGACCAACAGGACGGCGTCGGGATCCGCCCGGGCCGGCACGAGCGAGAGCGCAGCGATGGCGACCGCGAGCGCGAATCCGACCGTGCCGCGGTGGTCCGGATACCGGTCGAAGAGTTCGGCCGCGAGCAACAGAAACGCTATCCCGACGACGATGCCGGCCACGACGTCGACGACGTAGTGAACGCCGAGTGCGACGCGGGAGAACCCGACGGCGGTGACGATTCCCGCCGCACCGAGGTATCGCTGCCGGCGCGTGCCCACCGAGAGGTATTCGGCCAGACTCAGATAGACGATCGTCGTCATCAGGGCGTGACCGCTCGGGAAGCCGTAGCCGGTTGCCGTCGCGGTGGCCCGGTATAGCGGGTGGACCGTCTCCGGTAGCGTCTCGACTGCCACGAGCACCCGGTCGGGCCGCGAGAGCGCGAAGACCGCTTTCAGGCCCGTGATCAACGAGAGGCCGGCCAACGTCACCCCGAGAACGGTCGCGGCCTCGTCCCGGCGGTCCGGCGTTGCCGCCCAGTAGACGATGCCGACGAGGAAGCCGAGAAACCACACGTCGCCGAGCTGGGTCACCAGCCCGAGAAGCACGACACTCCAGTCGGGGGCGACCGCACGAAACGAGTCGAACCAGCCGATCCCTCGAGACATGTCCTACGGTACGGACGACGGGATACATAAACGGTTTCCGTAGCCACGACGGGAGCGTCGACGAGACCGATGAGCCATCATCGATACCAGCAACAATCACTGGTATCTGGGACAGAATGAATAACTGTTAACTGCCGTGCTGTCGCTCCCTCGGATAGATGTCGACCGACCGATCGTCACAGACTGGTGTCGTCAGTAGCTGGTGGTCGACGCTCGACCGCGACTGGAAGAGCGTCGTGATCGGAGCGATGATCATTGGGGTCGTCAGTGGTCTCAACCTGCAGATTCCGTGGTGACGAGATGAACAGTCGTCGGCTGCTCCCGGGATTCGTCGCCCTCTGTCTCGGTGCCGTTCTCGCACGGTCGCTCGCCAGCACTGCTGGCGTCAACCACCTGCTCGTCGCCATCGCGCTCGGGGCTGTCGTCGCCAACGTCACCGACGTTCCGGACGGCCTCGAGCCAGGCATCGCGACGCACAAGCTGTGGTTGAGCGCCGGGATCGTCCTGATGGGTGCGTCGATCTCGACTGCGACCCTGCTCGAGCTCGGCGGTCGCGTCTTCCTCGTCATGATCGCCGTCGCGGCCGTCACGCTGGTCGTCGTCGAACTCCTCGCGCGAAACGTCTTCGGACTGGCCGAACGACTCGGCTCGCTGCTTGCAGCCGGGGCAAGTATCTGTGGCGTCTCTGCGGTCGTCGCGGTCGCCGGTGCCGTCCGTGCACGGGAAACACAGGTCGCCTACGCCGCGGCGACAGTGCTGCTGTTCGACGCGATAACGATCGCCGTCTATCCGCTCGTCGGCGACCTGCTGGATCTCTCGAGTACGGTCTTCGGGGTCTGGGCCGGCGTCAGCATGTTTTCGACGGGACCGGTCGTGGCGGTCGGCTTTGCCCACTCCGAGCTGGCCGGCCAGTGGGCGACGATGACGAAGCTCTCGCGCAACGCCCTGATCGGCGTCGTCGTGCTCGCGTACGCGAGCTACTACGCCCGGTCCGGCGACGGCAACACGCCGTCCGTACGAACTCTCTGGGCGGAGTTTCCGAAGTTCGTCGTTGGTTTTCTCGCACTTGCTGCGGTCTCGAGTCTCGGTGTCTTCTCGACGGCCCAGCAGACCTCGCTCGAGCACGCGTACAACTGGCTGTTCCTGCTGGCGTTCGTCGGTCTCGGGACGGAGATCCAACTCGGTGAGCTCCGCCAGACGGGGCTGGTACCCGCGTTCGTCGTCCTGCTGTCGTTGCTCGTCGCAAGCAGCCTCTCGCTGTTGCTCCTGCTCGTCCTGCTCTGATGCGAGCACCGTTGCTGGTCAGCCACTCCACGCGACAGATCGTCGTCGCCACTAGCGGCAATACTTGCTAACGGCTTCGAAACGGATCGAGACACTGTCTCGAGACGAAAGCGCCGCCGTCGACGCCACGGAACTTACTTGACGGTGAGCGCGCAATGGACCGGCATATGTCCAACGGAGAGTTCGAAGGGTACGGTGGGCGATACGTTCCAGAGCCGCTCAAAGAGCCGCTCGAACAACTGGCGGCGGCCTACGACGACGTTGCCGCGAGCGACGAGTTTCAGTCGGAACTGCGCGGCTTGCTCGAGGAGTTCGCCGGTCGCCCGAGTCCGCTGTACTACGCGCGGAACTTAAGCGAGCGCTACGGTGCCGAGATCTATCTCAAGCGCGAGGACCTGCTCCACGGCGGTGCACACAAGGTCAACAACGCGCTCGGGCAGGCCCTGCTCGCGAAAAAGGCAGGCCGCAAGCGCCTGATCGCCGAGACCGGGGCCGGTCAGCACGGCACCGCGACGGCGATGGTCGGGGCACTGTTGGGCCTCAAGACCGAGATCTACATGGGGAAAAAGGACATCGAGCGCCAGGAGATGAACGTCTTCCGGATGCGACTGATGGGCGCGGAGGTCAACGAGGTCACCCGCGGGAACGCAGGTCTGGCCGACGCCGTCGACGCCGCGCTCGAGGACTTCGCCGAAAACGTCGAGGACACCCACTATCTGGTGGGCAGCGTCGTCGGCCCTGATCCGTTCCCGCGGATGGTGCGGGACTTCCAGTCGGTCATCGGCGAGGAAGCCCGCGAGCAGATCCTCGAGCGCACCGGCGAGTTACCCGACGCCGCGGTCGCTTGTGTCGGCGGCGGGTCGAACGCGATCGGCCTCTTTCATGCCTTCCGTAACGACGACGAGGTCGCGTTCTACGGTGCCGAAGGTGGCGGGAAAGGGACCGATTCGACACGACACGCTGCACCGCTCGCGGAAGGGAAAGACGAGGTCCTCCACGGGATGAAAACGCGCGTCATCGACGACGACGTCGAGGTCCACTCCGTCTCGGCGGGACTGGACTACCCCGGTGCTGGTCCCGAACACGCCATGTATCGGGCCATCGGTCGCTGTGAGTACACGGGCGTCACCGACGAGGAAGCGCTGGCTGCGTTCCGCGAACTGAGCGAAACCGAGGGGATCATTCCGGCCCTCGAGTCCAGCCACGCGATCGCCCGCGCGATCGAACTGGCCGAAGCCGACGAGCACGACACGATCCTCGTGAATCTCTCGGGACGTGGTGACAAGGATATGGAGACGGCAGCCGCGAAGTTCGATCTCTAGGCCGCACGTTTGTCATCCGTCGAGGGCCCTCAGAGGATTTTATGAACCTGTTCCGTCAGTGCAGCCGCCTCGTCGGGATCGAGCCGAGTACGGGACAGCGACAGCGACACGTCGTCGTCTGCAAACCGGGGCACGAGGTGAACGTGCGCGTGGTCGACGGTGCCGACCAGCGACCCGCTGGTATGAAAGACACTGAACCCGTCGGGCTCGAGGGTCGCCTGCAGTGCGTCGGCGACGGTTCGCGCCGTCTCGAAGACGGTCGCCGAGCCCGGCTCGTCGCTCGTCAGGATCGCGCCCTCGTGGACCTGCGGCGCAACGAGCGTGTGCCCCGTCACGGCTGGATTTCGATCGAGAAAGGCGATGGTCCGGTCGTCCTCGTAGAGGACGTGTGCCGGCTGGTCGCCAGCGATGATTCGACAGAACTCACAGGTGTCGTTCATAGTCGAACTTTCTTTCGAGTAGACATATAGGTATCTCCGATGCCGGCACACCGCACATCAGACGCGATCGCCGGCGCTTAGAGGAGGCCGTGGTCTTCCTGAAGCGTCCGGTACTGCTCGAGATACTGGTCGGCCACTGCCGATCGGTCGTAGTCGGCGAACCGATCATCATACTCGCGGTGTTCGAGGTCGCCTGCTGCGAGGATGGCTTCGGCCAGTTCGTCCTCGCTGGTCGTCCGAAAGCCCCGATCCCAGCCCTCGACCAGTTCGTGGGCACTCGAGTTCGCGTGGTATTCGACGATTCCGACACAGCCAGCGGCGATCGCCCACAGCATCTCCGTAGGGAAGACACAGTGTTCAGCCGTCTGGGCAAAGACATGTGCGCCACGGTAAGCTGCGATCCGCTCGTCGAGTTCGAGGTCGCCGACGAACGTCACGCGATCGTCGATCCGGAGGTCGCTCGCGAGAGTCTCGTAGCGCTCTCGTTCTGGTCCGTCGCCGACGACAGTCGCCTGCCAGTCGCGATCGCGAAGTTCGGCAAGCCCCAGCAGGAGGCTCTCGAGGTTGGCTCCCTCATCGAGACGGCGTGCATAGATCACGTCGACGTCCTCGCCCGGATCGACGTCCCGAACCCGCTCGCAGTCGATCGGGTTCGGAGCGGTTTCGATGATGCCACCATCGGCACCGATCTCTTGGGCCCACGTCGCGACGAGTTCCGACGGCGTGACGATCCGATCGGGTCGGTCAGCCGCGAGCTGCGTCCAGCGCGTCTCGGGGATGCCGTCGTCGCCGTACCACTCGAGGACCAGCGGTGTCCGTGCAAGCACCGCTCCGACACGAGCCGCGAGCACCTGACTCGGTGGCTGTGCGCTTGTGTGGATCACGTCTGGATTCGCAGCCGCGAGCACGAACGGCAACCGGACGAGAAACGAGTGGCGGGCGTCCAGCCCGTCGACAACCGCGTGGTAGGTGATCCCCTCGCGCTCGAGGGTTGCCCCTTGATCGGTCCAGAAATCGGCACAGTACCAGTGGACGTCGTGGCCTCGTTGAGCGAGGAGTTCGAGGATCGTCCGAAACCGCTGGTTCGTCTCGCTGTCGCGGTGGTGAGCCGTTTCGAACGAGACGAACGCGAGTCGCATAGTCGACCGCCACGCAGTCCCGGGCTATAAAATCACTTCTTTCACTCGATTGGACGGTCACACCCGGCTGAACGCGCTGTGTTCGGCCTTGAGAGCGTAGTCTCGAGAGGGCAAGCGGGACGCCGAGCTCCGGCGCGAGGCTGCCGCGACCGAAATGACTACCGACTCGAGTCCGTAGGGCTCTGGCATGGGATCCTACGACATCGAGCGATACCTCAATATCCGCAGCGCCTACGGGACTTCGTTCGGACCCGACGGCGAGCGACTCTCCTTCCTGATGGACACGACCGGGACCTCGCAGGTCTGGACCCTCGAGAACCCCCGCGGCTGGCCCGAACAGCGGACCTTCTACGACGAGCGGGTGACCTTCGCCTCGTGGTCGCCCGAGCGACCGGAGCTGCTCTTCGGCATGGACGAAGGCGGCAACGAGCGCGCCCAGCTCTTCAGACTCGACGCCGAGACAGGGATGATTGAGAACGTAACGGCGATGCCCGAGGCCAAACACCGGTGGGGCGGCTGGAGCCACGACGGCGAGCGCGTTGCCTTCACCTCGAATCGCCGCGACGAGTCCGTCTTCGACATTTACGTCCAAGGTCGAGACGAGACCGGCGATGACGCGGAACTCGTCTACGAGGGTGACGGCTGGCTCTCGCTCGCCGGCTGGAGTCCCGATGATTCCCGACTGCTCGTCTCGCAGGCCTACTCCAACTTCGATCAGGACCTCTACGTGCTCGACCTCGAGGCCGACGAGCCCGGCCTCGAGCACCTGACGCCACACGAGGGCGACGTGCGCTATGGGAGTGCGAGCTGGGCCCCTGACGGCGAGGGGATCTATCTCGTGACCGACGAGGGCGAGGCCGACACGCTGTATCTGGCCTATCTCGACCTCGAGACGTGTGACCTCGAAACCGTCATCGATGGGGACGGCTGGAACGTCGACGGCATCGCGCTGGACGACGAGACGGGGCGGTTCGTCTGCTCGCGCAACGTCGAGGGCTACACCGAGTTGACGGTCGGCGAGTTCGACGCCGACGAGCCCACTGCCTACGACGCGTTCCCCGAACCGGACCTGCCGGGCGGGGTTGCCGGCGGCGTGAGCTTCGATCCCGACGCCGAACGGTTCGCGCTGTCGACCTCCGGGGACACGGTCAACACGAACGTCTTCGTCGTCGATATTGAAACCGGCGCGGTCGACCGGTGGACGAGCGCCCCGACCGCAGGTATCCCCCGCGAGACGTTCGACGAATCCAATCTCGTCCACGTCGAGAGTTTCGACGAGTTGGAGGTACCCGGTTTCCTGTCCCTACCCGACGATCACGAAGACGGCCAGACGCCGGTCATCGTCGACATCCACGGCGGCCCCGAGAGCCAGCGTCGACCCTCCTTCTCGAGTGTCAAACAGTACTTCCTCGATCGGGGCTACGCCTACTTCGAGCCGAACGTGCGCGGCTCGTCGGGCTATGGAGCCGACTACGCCGCGCTCGACGACGTGGAAAAGCGGATGGATTCGGTCGCGGACATCGAGGCCTGTGTCGAGTGGCTGCAGGACCATCCCGCGATCGACCCCGACCGGATCGCTGCCAAGGGTGGCTCCTACGGCGGATTCATGGTGCTTGCCGCGCTGACCGAGTATCCCGACCTCTGGGCTGCCGGCATCGATGTCGTCGGCATCGCCAACTTCGTCACGTTCCTCGAGAACACGGGCGACTGGCGACGGGAACTCCGCGAGGCCGAATACGGCTCGCTCGCCGAGGATCGCGACTTTCTCGAGGAAATCTCACCGATCAACAACGTCGAGCAGATCGAAGCGCCGCTGTTCGTCCTCCACGGCGAGAACGATCCCCGCGTGCCGGTCGGCGAAGCCGAGCAGATCGTCGAGGAGGTCCGCGAACACGGCGTGCCCGTCCGGAAACAGATCTTCGAGGACGAAGGCCACGGCTTCTCGAAACTCGACAATCGTATCGAGGCCTATTCGGAAATCGCCGACTTCCTCGACGAGCACGTCTAATCGTTCGGAGAGTCCGTCTGTTCGCTCAATGGATAGGTTCAAAGGATATACATGAACTCGCGAGAGAGCCTCGGTCATGCCCGCTATCGAAACGACCTCGCTGACCAAACGGTACGGCGAGTCGGTCCTCGCAGTCGACAGCCTCGACCTGACCGTCGAGGACGGCGAAGTGTTCGGCTTTCTCGGCCCGAACGGCGCCGGGAAATCGACGACGATCAACATGTTGCTCGATTTCGTCCGACCGACTGAGGGAAGCGCAACGGTCCTCGGACTCGACGCACAGGACGACGCCGACGAGATTCGCCACCGGATCGGCGTCCTCCCCGAAGGGGCAAGCGTCTACGACCGACTCACCGCACGCGAACACCTCGAGTGGGTCATCGACACGAAAGGCACTGACGACGACCCCGACGCCCTCTTGGAGCGGGTCGGCCTCTCGACGGTCGACGGTGACCGCCCCGCCGGCGACTACTCGAAAGGGATGACCCAGCGGCTCGGCTTCGGCATGGCGCTGGTCGGCGATCCCGACCTGTTGCTCCTCGACGAACCCTCCTCTGGACTCGACCCGGCAGGGATGCAAGAGATGCGCGAGATCATCCGCGAGGAGGCCGAAAGCGGCACCACCGTCTTCTTCTCGAGTCACATCCTCGGCGAGGTCGAGGCGGTCTGTGACCGTATCGGGATCATGAACGAGGGGCGACTGGTCGCGACCGGCACGTTAGACGCCCTCCAGGGCGAGTTGGATCTCGGCGCGCCGATCACGCTCGAGGTCGACCGCGTGCCCGATGAACTCGGCCTCGAGTCGCTCGAGGGTGTCCGATCGGTCACGACCGAGGGAACGACGATCATGGCCACCTGTGCCGAGCCGTCGGTCAAGGTCGACGTGGTTCGCCACGTCGCCGGCGCGACGACCGTTCAGGATATCGTTTCCGAAGACGTTTCGCTCGAGCAGTTGTTCAACACGTACACGAACAGCGGCGAGCAGACGGCCAACGCGCCGGAACCACAGGAGGTGTCGGCATGAGCACGCTCGCCGTCGCAAAAAAGGACTTTCTCGACGTGCGCCGAGCCAAACTCGTCTGGTTCGTCGGCGCGTTGTATATCGTCTTCATGGCGCTTTTGGTATTCGTCGCACAGGACGGGCGGTCGGACCCGAACATCCTGAATGCGCTCTGGAACCTGACCGCCGTCGGGGCGATGTTCATCCCACTGATCGCGCTGGTGACGGCATATCTTGCGATCGCCGGCGAACGCGAGTCCGGCGCGATCAAATACATGCTGTCGATCCCGAACGCGAGACGTGACGTCGTCCTCGGGAAATTCCTCACGCGAACGACCGTTGTCAGCGCGTCGATCATCGTCGCGTTCCTGATCGGTGGCGCACTGACACTGCTGTGGTACCCCGACCCCAAACTGGACGTCTTCGGAATCATGACGGCGCTGACGATCCTGTACGCGCTGACCTACGTCGCCGTCGCGATCGGCATCTCCGCAGCGACAGCCTCCCGGTCGCGTGCGATGGGGGGCTCGATCGCCTTTTTCTTCCTCACTAACGTGTTGAACGTTCTCGGCCCACTGCAACTCGCCATCGACTACGTGGCCAACGATCTCGCAGGCCTCGAGATCTCCGCGAACCAGATCATGTTCGTCCAGTCGGTGGTCAGTCCGACGGCGGCGTACGTCAACGCCACCGGATTGGCGTTCCCCGACGGGTTCAACAGCATTCCACAGGAGCTACCGTGGTTCCTGCAGGGCGAGACGATGCTCGTCATCCTGCTCGGGTGGCTCGTCGTCCCGCTCGCGCTCGGCATCTGGCAGTTCGAACGCGTCGATCTGGGCTAAGCGATGCCGTCACCACTGCCGTCAGGGCAGCAATCAGACGAATTCCTGTCGGTCAGTGCCGGCACACCCGCACCCTCCATGGGCTGAGCCGGTACCCAGTGACAGCAACCCGTCTCAGACGGTCTCCTATCAGTCAGTGACGATGCAACCGCGACTGCCTGCGGTTGCACCGGGAACTCGTTACAGCAAACCGTCTCAGGCAATGACGCCCGTCTTTTTCGCCACGTCTCGAGCCGCCCGCTCGTTCATCCCGTTGCCGAGGATCGTATAGCGATCACGGATCTCGTGGCAGGTCGTCAGCGCCTCGATGATCGTCTCGTCGTCGATGCCGAGTTCGGCAGCCGTCGTCGGCGCGTCGATGCTCGCGAGCGCGTCACGAATGTCCCGCCAGAGCCCGTCCTCGCCCTGATGGAGGTAGGCCGTCATGATCGAGCCGACGCCGACCTGGTGGCCGTGGAGTGCCGCACCGGGTGCCAGCCGGTCGAGCTGGTGGGAAAAGAGGTGTTCGGCCCCGCTCGCTGGTCGCGAGGAGCCGGCGATACTCATCGCGACACCAGAGGACATCAGCGCCTTGGTGACGACCCAGGCCGACTCCTCGAGCCCCGGTCGGATGAGATCCGCGTTGCCCACGAGGATTTCGGCGGTCATCTCGGAGAGCGCAGCGGCGTACTCTGAGAACTCCACGTCTTGCAGTCGGTTGGCGAGTCGCCAGTCCATCACCGCGGTGTAGTTCGAGATGATGTCGGCACAGCCGGCGGTCGTCAGCTCCCACGGCGCGTCCGCGAGGATTCCGGTGTCGGCGACGACCGCAAGCGGCGGCTCGGCGGCGACGCTATGGCGGGAATCGCCGTTCGGGACCGACCCGCGATTACTGACGATCCCGTCGTGACTCGCAGCGGTCGGCACGGAGCAAAAGCCCATATTGAGGTGATAGCTGGCCAATTTCGCGATATCGATGGCCTTGCCGCCGCCGATGCCGACGAGATAGGAGACGTCCTCTGCCTCGGCGACATCGATAACTCGCTCGACGGCGTCGAACGTCGCTTTCTCGATCGTCACCATCGCGGGCTCGATGCCGGCGGCCTCGAAATCGGCTGCGATCGGATCCGCGGCGACCTCGCGGGGCGTCGGACTCGTGACGAACAGCGGTCGCCCCTGTAAGTGGAGGTCGTCGACTACGTCGAGAACCTCGCTACGAACGCCGTGGCCGACGACGACGTTTCGCGGGAGGCGGATCCACGTCGACTTCTCGAACATACCGATCCTTTCTTATGGAAATATTTAGTCAGTGAGGTTCGCACTCCGCTCCGGGTCGACACACGTCGATGGAGCGGTCGGCAGATCGGGATGGCGAACAGTGGGTCGGCTCCGCGTTCGCCTCAGTGGTCTTGGTCTAAATGGTCTGCCAGTGCTCGACCAACGCGATCGCGTACTCCTGTGACCGGTTTACGTCCGGGACCATTTCGGAGCCGCTCATCCGTCCTGCTACGACTTCGCCAACACCGTTGGATAGACGGACGTACGTCCGAGCGTTATCCGGCTCCTCGTACCAGAAGGCATCGTCAGCTCCCTCGACGGTGAAATCGTGATACTCGCCAACCCGGTCCCGCCTGTTCTGCATCCGATCCTCGGCAGCCGCGATGGACGACTCGAGTTCGATGTCGACCATCACCGCCACCTGCTCGTTCTCGGTGATGAAGATGGCGTCGAAGTTCTCGTTGAGCTCGTCGTCACGGACCAGGTCGTCGTGAGTCGGGTTCTCCTGTGTGAAGTCGGGAACCAGTTCCTCGATTTCGGTCCCGACGAACATCGGCTCGGGTTCAGGGTCAGGTTCAGATTCTGGCTCAGGATCGACCTCATCGGCCGTCTGGTTGTCTGTCCCGGAGTCGGTCGTGTCGTCCGCTTCCGGCTCGGACTCTTCGGTCGTCTCACCGACACAGCCAGCGACGACGATTCCAGTGCCCGCTGCAGCAGTCGTAATGAAATTTCTTCGGTTCATCGTTTCCAGTAGTGTCTCTCTGTCGTCTCAGTGATCGGCTGAGAGTCGACCGTGAAGTATGCCGCGTGTGCTTCTCCCAAACAGATGGCCACTCGAGCGTCTGATATCGCTTTGCAGATCGCTCGAGTCGCCACACTTCCTCTCGTGTCGCTCTCAGTAGATGCGTCAGGATGCGTCATCGGATGAGGAGTACCTGACAGCGTTCGTGGCCCGTTCCGTACAACCAAACGCGAAACCTCGGTCCCACGCGATCGGTGCGTATCCGAACGAGCCACTGATCACCTCATACTGGCCGATGGCTCAGTGAAGTCGTTCGGGTTCACATGTTTGAATATATCAACGGGGTGCATATTCGCACATCGCTGCAGCTCGTCCCCATTCGCTTCCTGAAGACGGTCGAACCACAGTCGCTCTGGAAAACCAGTCGGCGCCGATCCCACATCACACGACACGGATCGATCCGAGAGGTGGTCAAAGCGTTTCGAGAATCCCCAACACGCGCTCTTCGGTCGCTCGAGCCGGCCCGTTGTCGTCGCCATCCCGGTCGCTCTCTATGTGGTCCGCGACCGTCCGCTCCATCGCCTCTTCGAGCGGCGTCGACTCCCAGCCCAGCGCAGCGAGTTTCGCCGTCGAGAGGACGTGTGGATACGTCCGATAGAGCGGGTAGTCGTCGAGGGCGAGGTCGCCAGCGGCGAGTTCGCGGGGACCGGCGTGGACGATCTCGATTCGGTCTCGAGACAGTCGGCGATCAGATCGACCAGCTCCTCGAGCGTGACGAGGCGGCGGTCGCCGACGTTGTAGGCTTCGCCGGCCACACCGTCTTCCGCGACGAGCCGCATGGCGCTGGCGACGTCTTCGACGTAGACGCGATGCCAGATGTTCGTCCCGTCGCCGGGGACCACGACCCGATCGAAGCGATTGACACGGTCGATCCACCAGTCCAGGCGCTCGGTGTAGTCGTGGGGGCCGTAGACGATCGGCGGTCGAACCGCCATCGCGCGGACGCCGTCGTCGGCCGCTGCGAAGACCGCGCGGTCGCCCTCGGCTTTGCGGTTGCCGTAGGTCTCGAAGCTGTCGTCGGTGGCCTGCTCGGCTGTACAGGACTCGAGTGGCGTCTCGGCTTCTCGCTTGGGAATCTCCTCGCGACCGTAGGCCGCGCCGCTCGAGACGTAGACGTAGGCCGCACAGTCCGCGAAGATGGTGGTCGCGCTGCGGACGTCTTTCGGCTGGTAGGCGACGCAGTCGAAGACGGCGTCAGGGTCGACGGTCGTCGCCGCTGCCTCGAGGGCCGTATCGTTCGTCCGGTCCCCCTCGATGTGGTCGACGCGGTCGTCGTCCGCGAACGGGTTCGTGTGGGTGCCCCGGGTAAACAGGGTGACGTCGTAGTCGTGTGCGAGCAGGTCGTCGACGAGGTGGCGGCCAATAAAGCGGGTGCCGCCGATGACGAGTGCACTGTCCATGTGTGGCCGTAATGGCCGCCACACGGCTAAAGCCGTGGGATTCCGCGCGCGGAGCATCGATCACGGTCTCAGGGCTGTTCAGGCGACAGCCTTCGGTAGCCCATGTCGCTCGACGCCATGCGTGAGTTTGTCAATAACGATTATTTATTTTCTATCCTCGAGTTGGATTTGGTCATACGTAAATAGCGTCGGCTCGAAACAGTCGTATGAGCGACTCCGAACCCAGAGATCCGATTACCGGTGTTCCGATGGATGACCCCGACGTTCCCGTCTACATGCCCGGGACACCGACCGGCTCGTTTCTGCGATTTCTCGAGCGGGCCGTCGACATGCTGCGCCGCTAACGAGAGTCCGTATCAGCGCAGTGACCGACAGGGAGGGGTTCTTTTGACTCGTCCGTGGTAGGGCGCGTCGAGATGTCTGACCAACGCTGGACGGAACCCACAGCCGAGTATCCACTCGAGTGCGACCACTGTCACTATCCGATTCCAAACGAGCCCGTGGCGAGCGAGGATGGCCGCTACTGTTCGATCGCTTGCCGCGAGGCCGCTGCCGACGGCGCGACGCTGCCTGAGCCAGAGGCCTACAAGCGGGTCGTGACGGGGGTCGAACCGATCGACTCGCTCGTTCCCAACGGCATCCCCGCCGACTCGTTTCTCCTGCTCGCGGGCGACGAGGGAACCAGCCGGGCCGAACTCGGGATCGAACTCGTCTGGCGCGCCCTCGAACGTGGCGAGCCCGCCGTCGTCGTCTCGCTCGCCAATCCGCCGACGGCGACGCTCGAGCGCTTCTATCAGAACGGCTGGAACGTCCTGCCGGCACTCGAGAACGACCGGCTGCGGCTCATCGACTGCTATACGCACCGCCTCGACGACCGAGACGGGTTCAGCGAACAGCGCACCGAGTGGCCGACGTTCATCGGCGAGGCGGCTGCAGACGCGATCGTCGAGGTACGTGACCCGAGCGACCGCCGCGAGGTGACCCACAGCCTGACCGGCGCGCTCGACGACCTCGAGATGAGCGAGACCGGGCTGGTTACGATCGACTCGCTGGACGAACTCGAGCGGATCTTTCAGGATAGACAGGTCCACGACTTCGTCGAAGAGATCCGTGCGACGGTGTGTAAAGCGCGGTTCGTCCCGATCATCGCCGCCGCGTCGACGGCCGACGAGGATAGCCCCGAGTCCGAGTACGTGTTCGATGGGATCATCGACCTTCGATTGACGGATCAACGCCCGTCGAACACGCGACGCAAACAGCTCGCCATCCGGAAGTTGATCGGTGCCCAGTTTCTCCCCCAGTGGATTTCGTACGATCACGAACCGGCCCGCGGGCTGTTCGCGTCCAGTCCGAACGCGGGCACACAGCAGGGGTACGATCTCGGAAACGAGCGGTCACAGCCCGACCGGCTCTGATACGGACCCCTGTCACTGGTGTCTCCGCCGCTGCAAGTGAAGCGAAATCACACCCGTTTTTGCCGGCGCTCTACCGACCGCTCCGTATGAGCGGCACGTACGTCCTCGTGATTGCTGTCCCCCAGACGATGAGTGTCGATGTTGGTGCGCTCGGCGAGCGCACGTTCGAGGCCGGCACGTATGCCTACATCGGCAGCGCGTTCGGCCCCGGCGGCTTCAGTCGCGTCGATCGCCACCGCGAACTCGCCGCGGGCGAGCGCGACACCCGCCACTGGCATATCGACTACCTGCTCGGCCAGTCGGCAACGACCCTCGAGACCGCGATCACCTTCCCGGACGCCGATCGGGAGTGTGAACTGGCCACGCAGTTACCGGGCACGCCGGTCGACGACTTTGGGGCCTCGGACTGTGACTGCGCGGGGCACTTGCTCGCCACGCCGGACGCCGAGACCGTCCGTGAGGCGACAGTCGACGCTGGCGGTGTCATCGATGGGAAACGGTGAGAATCGGACCCGCGAGTTATTACTGATGCGTGTGAATCGACACCTATGACCGATACGGATTCCGAGACCAGTACCGACCCGACCCTCGACGACGACGCGATGGACCGATTCCCGGTTCCCGAATTCGAGGACCTCCCTGCGGACCTTCAGGAGCGGATCTCGGAGGAAACCGAGAGCGCCGGCTTCACGCCGAACGTGTTCTCGGCGTTCGCGTACAAACCATCTCACTTCCGGGCCTTCTTCGAGTATCACGACGCGCTCGTCGAGGACACTGCCTTAGCGCGCGAGGAGATCGAGATGATCGTCGTCGCCGTCTCTGGCGTCAATCACTGTTACTACTGCAACGTCTCCCACGGCGCGCTCGTCCGTCTCTACGGCGATGATCCGACGCTTGCAGACCAGTTGATCGCGAACTATCGAACCGCAGACATCAACGAGGCCCACCGGACGATGCTCGACGTCGCCGTCAAACTCACCGAGCGCCCGACCGAGGTCGAACCCGCGGATCTCGAGGCGCTGCGCGAGGCTGGCTTCAGCGAGGAAGCGATCTGGGACATCGGGGCCGTCACCGCCTTCTACAACCTCAGCAATCGGATGGCGATGTTCGCGGAGATGCGCCCGAACGACGAGTTCCACACGCTCGGTCGGTAACTCGATCCCACACGCTTAGTCGTCGCTCGCCGCGAAACTGGCCGACTCGGCCGCGAGGTCTGCCTCGGGGACACCGGGCAGTTCGTTGCGGACGTCGTCCGATCCCTGCTCGGAGATGGCCTCCGCGTAGGCTTCGGGCATGACCTTCACGAACGCCTCGAGCGTGCGCTCCCACTCGTCGAGTAGCTGTTGCCCGCGCTCGGAGCCGGTATAGGCGACGTGGTTTTCGACCAGTCGTCGCAGCATCTGCTCGTCTTTTTCCTCTAAGTCGTCGTGCAGCGAGACCATGCCGGTGTTGGCCTTCGCCTTGAACTCGTCGTCGGGATCGTAGACGTAGGCGACGCCCCCGGACATACCGGCCGCGAAGTTCGTCCCGGTGTCGCCGAGGACGGCGACGACGCCGCCGGTCATGTACTCACAGCCGTGGTCGCCGACGCCCTCGACGACGGCCTTCGCGCCGGAGTTGCGCACTGCGAAGCGCTCGCCAGCGACGCCGTTGACGTACAGTTGGCCGTCGGTCGCGCCGTAGAGTGCGACGTTGCCGATCGCGACGTTCTCGGTCGGATCGTAGGCGGCGGTCTCGGGCGTGCGGATCGTCAGTTTGCCACCCGAGAGGCCCTTGCCGACGTAGTCGTTTGCGCTGCCGTCGAGATGCATCGAGACGCCGCTTGCCAGGAACGCGCCGAAGCTCTGGCCGGCTGTCCCCTCGAGATCGACGGTAATCGTGTCCTCGGGGAGGCCGGGTTCGCCGTAGCGGTCGGTGATCCGGTTCGAGAGCATCGCGCCGACAGTGCGGTCGACGTTCGTGACTTCGGTCTCGAGGGCGACCGGCTCTTGGTCCTCGATGGCGTCAGCTGCCGCCTCGATGAAGTCGCGATCGAGTTGGTCCTCGAGTTCGTGGTCCTGTTCGCGGAGCTTCCGGCGGACCTCGCTGCCGGGGTCGGCCAGCACCGCCGAGAGATCGACGTTGCGGGCCTTCGGGTGGTCGACGTCGTCGCGCTGTGCGAGCACGTCGACGTGTCCGATCATCTCGTCGAGCGTCTCGAAGCCGAGGTCGGCCATGAGTTCGCGCAGTTCCTGCGCGATGAAGGTCATGTAATTGATGACGTGTTCGGGTTCGCCGGGGAAGCGCTTGCGCAGGTCTTCGCGCTGGGTGGCGACGCCGACCGGGCAGGTGTTGTTGTGACACTGCCGGGCCATCACACAGCCCGAGGTCACGAGGCTGGCAGTCCCGAAGACGTACTCCTCGGCACCCAGCAGGGCGGCGACGGCCACGTCGCGGCCGGTCTTCATGCCGCCGTCGGCCGAGACACGGATGCGGTCGCGCAGCCCGGTCTGACAGAGCATCTGGTTGGCTTCGGCCAGCCCGAGTTCCCAGGGCAGACCGGCGTTCTTGATCGAGGTGCGCGGCGACGCACCCGTCCCGCCGGAGTGGCCCGAGATGTGGACCACGTCGGCGTTTGCCTTCGCGACGCCGGCTGCAACCGTACCGATGCCGGCCTCGGAGACGAGTTTGACGTTGATGTCGGCTTCCTCGTTCGCTGCTTTGAGGTCGAAGATCAGCTGTTTGAGGTCTTCGATCGAGTAGATGTCGTGCAGTGGCGGCGGCGAGATGAGCCCGACGCCCGGCGTCGACTTGCGGACGTGGGCGATCATCTCGTTGACCTTCTCGCCGGGGAGGTGGCCGCCCTCACCGGGCTTGGAGCCCTGGGCCATCTTGATCTGGAGCTCGTCGGCACTCGAGAGGTACGTCGACGTAACCCCGAAGCGACCCGAAGCCACCTGCTTGACGTTGCACTCCTTTTCGGTGCCGAAGCGTTCCGGCGGCTCGCCGCCCTCGCCCGAGTTGGACTTGCCGCCGATGCGGTTCATCGCGATCGAGTTGTTCTCGTGGGCCTCCGGAGACAGGCTCCCGAGACTCATCGCGGCGGTCGAGAACCGCTGGACGATGTCCTTGATCGGCTCGACGTCTTCGATTGGCACCGGGTCCCGGTCGGAATCGAACTCGAGGAGCCCGCGCAGGGTCTGGAGGTTCTGTTGCTGGTCGTTGATCTGGTCGGCGAAGTCACCGTAGCGCTCGTAGTCGTTCGAGCGGACGGCCTGCTGGAGCGCGCCGACGGTCTGTGGGTTCCACTGGTGGTGGATTCCCTCCGAGCGGTGTTCGAACTCGCCGTGGCGGTCGAGGTCGGCTTCGTCGCCGTCGTCGAACGCGGTCGCGTGTCGCTCGCGGAGGTCTTCCTCGATCTCGGCGAGGCCGATCCCTTCGGTGCGGTTTTCGGTGCCCTCGAAGTACTCCGCGACGAGGTCGGAGTCGAGACCGACGGCCTCGAAGATCTGCGCACCCTGGTAGCTCTCGACCGTCGAGATCCCCATCTTGGCCATGATCTTCAGCAGGCCGTCCTCAAGCGCGCCAACGTAGGCGTCGATCGCCGTTTCGGTGGCAGCGCCGTCGGGACCGGCGGTGATGTCCTCGATCGTCTGGTAGGCCAGGTACGGGTTGACCGCGCCAGCACCGTACCCGACCAGCGTCGCGAAGTGGTGGACGGTGCGCGGATCGGCGGACTCGACGACGAGGCCGACGTGGTTTCGAAGGCCGTTGCGCACGAGATGGTGATGGACCGCGCCGGTCGCCAGCAGACTTGGGATCGCGAGCCGATCCGCGTCGACGCCCCGGTCCGAGAGGACGATCACGTCGTGGCCGTCCTGGATGGCATCGACCGTGTCCGCGCGGACGCGTTCGATCGCCGCCTCGAGGTCGTCGCCGAGGTCCTCGCTCGCAGGCTCGTAGGTGATGTCGATCGTCGCGGCCGTAATGTCGTTGGCCGAGCAGTCGCGGATGGACGCGAGTTCGGCGTCAGTGAGAATTGGCGAGTCGAGCACGAGCTGGCGAGCGTGTGCGGGCGACTCGTCGAGGAGGTTGCGCTGGAAGCCCAGCCGCGACTCCATCGAGGTGACCAGTTCCTCGCGGATGTAGTCGAGCGGCGGGTTCGTGACCTGGGCGAACAGCTGTTTGAAGTAGGAGAACAGCGGGCGGTTGAACTCCGTCAAAACGGATAGCGGCGTGTCGTCACCCATCGAGCCGACGGGGTCTTTCCCCTTCTTCATCATCGGCTCGATCAGGTTCTCGAGTTCGTCGTGGGTGTAGCCGAAGGCGGCCTGGTGGTCGCGCAGGCCGTCGACGGCCTCCCGGGGCGTGCGGTCGTCCGTGCGCTGGATGTCGTCGAGGTGGACCTGTTCCTGAGCGACCCATTCGCCGTAACGGTCGTCAGTCAAGTCCTCGAAGACCTCCTCGTCGGGGATGACGCGTCCCTCGTTCGGGTCGGCGAGGAACAGCTGGCCGGGCTTGAGGCGGCCGCGCTCTTCGATCTCCGACGGCCCGGTCTCGAGTGCGCCGGCCTCGCTGGCCATGATCAGGCGGTTGTCGGTAGTCACGTCGTACCGGCAGGGTCGCAGCCCGTTACGATCGAGCACGGCACCGACGCGTTCGCCGTCGGTCGCTGCGACGAGTGCGGGGCCGTCCCACGGCTCGACGAGCGAGGCGTGGAAGTCGTACCAGTCCTTGCGGTCTGCGTCCATCGAGTCGTCGCCGCGCCAAGCCTCGGGAACGAGCATCCGCAGCGCGTGCTCTAAGTCCCGGCCGTCCTGCATCAGCAGTTCGAGCGCGTTGTCGACGCTCGCGGTGTCCGATTGGTCGGGGTCGTCGATTATCGGCTTGACCGCCTCGAGATCCTCGAGCACGTCGCTCTCGAGGTCGGTCTCGCGAGCGCGCATCCAGTTGATGTTACCCTGAATGGTGTTGAACTCGCCGTTGTGGATGATGTTCCGGTAGGGATGGGCGAGGTGCCAGGCGCCGAGCGTGTTCGTCGAGAACCGCTCGTGGACCATCGCGAACGTCGAGTCCATCCGTTCGTCGGTCAGGTCGGGGTAGTAAGACGGAACCTGCTCGCCTTTCAGCAGTCCCTTGTAGACAACGGTATCCGAATCGAGAGAAACGACGTAGAAGCGCTCTTTGTTCTCGATATCGGCCGTTTCGACTTCGTTCTCGAGAGCCCGTCGAGCGACGTAGAGTCGGCGGTCGAAGTCGTCACCGGAGATGTCGTCCTCGGGTGAGACGACGACCTGCCAGACGTCCGGCTCGGAGTCAACGGCAGTCTTCCCGAGGTCGTCGTTGTTCGTCGGGACATCTCGCCACTCGAGAACCGAGAGATCGTAGGTATCGAAGGTCTCCTCGACGAGCGAGATGAGCGCCTCGCGGGCTGTCTCGTCCTGTGGGAGAAAGAGCGAGCCGACGGCGTAGGTATCCGGAAGCTCAGCCTCGAGAACGGCCCGGAAGAACGAATCGGGCGTCTGGAGCATGATACCGGCCCCGTCGCCGGTGTTTTTCTCCGCACCGGTCGTGCCGCGATGTTCGAGATTTCGAAGCAACTCGAGGCCGTCGGCGACGACGTCGTGGCCGCCGTCTCCGTCGAGGTCCATGACGACGCCGACGCCGCAGTTCGACCGCGCGTCCATGGGGTCGGCGAGCCCCTGGGAACGCCCAGTCGATGGCGCGAGATGTGGCTGTGACATACACAGTCGTAGCGTCATCAGCTATAAGAGGCTAATCCATTATGACTAAGTGTATTATATACACATATAAATTAATATAAGGTGATTGTAGCCACCTTATAGAGATGACGTGCGTGTAGAAGTCACGGTCGACTGGCATGGCCACGGCTGGAGACACTCCGAACTACCCGTCGAAGCCGTCACGCGAGAATCGTCCGCTCGAACCCCCTCCGGAAAGCGATGTTTCCGGCAGCGGGGTTACTGTGTCAGAGGCACGTAGTGTTCACCCACCAGAGTGAACACCACACAAATCTAGTCATTCGCCCCCGGTAAGCAATATGGGGCTAAAGACTTAGGTCCGAATGACAACGAAACACATGATCAGTCGGGGCCGCCCCGCAGTGATTACGACCGGAGCTGTCACTGATGTGTTGTTTTGGGGTGGTGTCGGCTCGAGTACCGACAGCGAACGCTGACGCTACTGTCAGTCATTTCCGGTGCAACCGCAGGACGGTCGCGGTTGCACCGGTAACTCGTTACAGCAGACCGTATCAGCCCCTCAACTCGGTCTCGAAAACCGACAAGCTACGACTCGAAACTCCGCAGTTGGGACACCCGAAACTGGGGCCCGATCAGTACGACTTCGCGAAGTACGCGATTTCGTCTGCGGGATCGCCACAGACGCCACACTCGTCGACCTCGGGTTCGGGGACCTCACCCGCTGTCGTCCCGCCCTCGTCGGTCAGCGGCTGCATGACGATCTCGGCGGCGATCTTCTCTTTGATAGCCTCCTCGCAGGCTTCGTCGCCACACCACGGCGTCTTCACGTAGCCGCCGTGTTTGCCGATCGTCCCGAGAATGTCCTCCGGACTGTGGGCCTCGCGGACGTTTTCGTCCAGGTTCTCCGCGGCCGCCTCGTAGAGTTTGTCGTAGATCTCCTCGAGATGCGTGTCGACGGCGTCGACGATCTCGGCGCGATCCTCGACGGTTTCCTCGTTGTCCGGGCGGTGGACCAGTGTGACCTCCTCGTCTTCGACCTCGTAGGGGCCGATCTCGAGTCGCAGCGGAACCCCGTTGAGTTCGTGTTCGTTGAACTTGAAGCCGGGGTTGCGCTCGTCGCGGTCGTCGAGTTCGACGCGGAAGCCGGCTTCTTCGAGGTCGGCGGCGATGTTCTCGGAGTACTCGAGGACGTCGTCTTTGGTGTCTTCCTGCCAGATGGGGACAATGACGACCTGGGTGGGTGCGACCGTCGGCGGGAGCACGAGCCCCTGATCGTCGGAGTGGGTCATGATGAGCGCGCCGAGTGCACGCCAGGAGAGGCCCCACGAGGTGGTGTAGGCCGTCTGTTCGTCCTCGTTTTCGTCGGCGAACGTGATGTCGAACGCCTCGGCGAAGCTCTGGCCGAGGTTGTGGCTGGTCGCGCCCTGAACGGACTTGCCGTCGGGCATCAGCGCCTCGACGGTCGTCGTGGTATCCGCACCGGGGAACTTGTCGTGTTCGGGCTTTTTCCCGCGCAGGACCGGAATCGCGAGCACGTCCTCATAGACCTTTTCGTACTGGCCCAGCCGGGTCCAGACCTCCTCCCACGCACCTTCGTCGCTCGCGTGGGCGGTGTGGCCTTCCTGCCACATGAACTCCTTCGTCCGGAAGAAGGGCTTGGTCTCAGTGGCCTCCCACCGGACGACCGAACACCACTGGTTGAGCCGCATCGGCAGGTCGCGGTGGCTGCGGGTCCAGTCGGCCATGAACGGCGCGATGATCGACTCACTGGTTGGTCGGACGGCGAGGCGCTCCTCGAGTTCGTCGTGACCGCCCTGGGTCACCCACGCGACTTCGGGGTCGAATCCTTCGACGATGTCCTTTTCCCGCTCGAGGAAGCTCTCGGGGATGAACATCGGGAAGTAGACGTTGTCGACGCCGGTCTCTTTGAACCAGCCGTCGAGGGCATCCTGGATGGCCTCCCAGAGGGCGTAGCCGCGGGGCTTCGTAACGATGAATCCGCCCATCGGCGCGTAGTCCGCGAGGCCGGCCTTCTGGACGACCTCGGCGTACCACTCGCCGGGCTTGTGCGATTTCGACTCGGTGATCCCGAGTTCCTGACTCTCGTCGCTCATTGTGTCGATATGCAGGCAGCGCAGGCTTAAACCATGCGAAGGCCACCTGTGACTGGGCGACTAGTCGCGATCGACGTCAGCGGCGCGTTCGCGCAACTGGCGCTTCTGCTGGCGTTCGGTGACGTGATCGATGCCGTCCGCTAGTTCGTCTCTGACCTCGCGTTCGAAGGCATCGACGTCATCGAGGAACTCGTCGGAGAACTCCTCGACGAGTTCGAACGTCCACTGGTCGCTGATCGCGCCCGCCGGGAGATGGTCGTCGCGGAGGTCGTTCGCCCACGCCTCGTGGCCGGCTTCGCGAAGACTGTCCTCGGCGTCGCCCAGTCGGTCCATTGCGTGGCCGAGTTGGTGGTGAAACTCGAGCAACGTCCCGTAGGCCCGGTGGACGTGCTCGATACTCAACTGGAGGTCGTGAAGCGACGCTTGCTCGGCCTCGCTCAGGTCGAGGTCGTCGAGGTCGGGGGCCGTCTCGGGGCCGCCGTTCGGATTGGAGTCAGTCACGCGGACGAAGACCACGACTCGAGGGAAAATCCTGACCGTTGAACGTGCCGGATCGACGGACGGGTCGGATCGCGCTGTCTACTCAGACAGTGAGTCGCTCGCCCAATTCGGGCGCCGTCGCGTCGTAGCCGTCCGCGCGCAGTTCCGCGGCGAACGCCTCGCAGCGATCGCCGTGGTTGACCAGGATCGGGGTGTCGGTGTAGGACTCGATGAACGACTGAAGCCCCGCGCGATCCGCGTGCGCAGAGAAATCATATTGCTCGACCTGTGCGCTGACCCGCATCACGCGACCGTCGAGTTCGGCGCTGCCGGTCTCGAGGAGGTCGCGACCAGGTGTCCCCTCGACTTGGTAGCCGGTCATGGCGATCTTGTTCGTCGGGTGTGTGCGGATCGCGGGCACGTAGGTCATCGCGGGCCCGCCGTGGAGCATCCCGCTGGTGGTGACGATCACGGTGTTTTGTTCCGCGATCCGCCTGCGTTGGCCGTCGCGACCGTCGACGAACCGGGCGTTGCCTTTCGCCCGGCGCAGGAGGCCAGGGTCGCGCAGGAAGTCCCGGTTTTCGTCCCGAAGGAAGAGTTCCGTGACGCGTTTGCCCATCCCGTCGACGTAACACTCGAGGTCGTATTCCTCGCAGAGACAGAGCACCTCCTGGGTGCGACCGATGCCAAACGCGGGCACGACGACGGTGCCACCCTCCCAGATCGTGGTCCGCAGACTCTCGGCAAACTCGCGTTCGATCTGTTCGCGTGGCGGTCGCGTGACGTCCGAGTACGTGCTCTCACAGAGGACGGCGTCGGCTTCGGGCCGGGCGGTGGTGCCGTCGAGCAATCGCTGTTCGTCGGTGTGAAAGTCGCCGGTATAGAGCAGGCGGGTGTCACCGTCGTCGACGAGGACGTGCGCACTGCCCGGCACATGGCCGGCGTCGAAGAACGTAATCTCGTAGCCCGCGACTTCGAAGGGGTCGCGGTAGCCGTGGGTCTCCGAGACTTCCGCGACGCGTGCGAGTTCCGCCTCGGTAAACGGACAGTCGTAGCTCCCACCGTGGAGTTTCAGCGTGTCGCGGGCCAGCACCATCGTGAGGTCATACGTCGGCGGCGTCCAGTGAATCGAGGGGCGCGCGTCGCCCGACAGGAGCGTCGGGACGGAGCCGACGTGGTCGAGGTGGCCGTGGCTGACGACGACGGCCTCGGGCTCGACGTCGCCGATCGGAAACGCCGGCGGGTTTCCCGAATCCATCCCAAAATCGAGCACGAGCGTGTCGTCGATACAAATCGCGCTCCGACCAATCTCTCGTGCGCCACCTAGCAACTGGACGTCCATGACGACCGAGTTGGGCCTCGATCGGTTTGCCTCCATTGGTTCCGGACGCAGAGCTCACAGAACTCGAGGCTGAGCGTCGGCGTCCCAGATCAGGCGTGTAGACGACGCAGTCAGGAACTGTTCGAGCGACGGTCGTCCGCACTGGCCGTCAGGGCAGCAGTTCGCTCGGTCAATCCGATGAGATAGACATCGAGCAGACAGACGAGGACGATCGCAAGCGGCACGGCCACATCGACGTAGCTCACCGCGTCGAACTGCAGTGCCGTCACGACGAACGGCTCGTCCGGATCGAGCGCACCCGGCAGCGAGCGGGCACTCAGAAACGCGAGCGCGAGCACATAGCAGCCGAACCAGATCGCGCCGCGTTTCCACCGTCCGAGATAACAGTGGCCGAGGCCGGCGACCAGCGCCGAAAGCGGATACGCCGGCCAGACCGGTCGCGACAGGTCACTCATTACTCGGCCCTATGCCGTGGAAGACAATCGGTGTTATCCTTCCTCTCTACCCGCTATTTCCGATACGTTCTGATCCCAAACCGTCCGTAGTCGCCGTATGCGAGCTCGAGCGAGCCGATCCACCAGTTCCATCGCTCCGCTGGCGTGCCGTCGGGGGCGTCCGACAGCTCGTCGATGACGAGATCGTTGGTTAGCGTCGTTCCAACGTCGGTCTCGTACTGGCTTGAATCCGCGAGATCGACGGCCTGTCGGACGACGACCCGCGACTGGCCGATCGTGCCGCCGAACTCCTCAGACAGGCGCGTCTCGAGCCGCTCGGGATCGATGAACACATATCGACGTACGGAGTCCACGTACTTGACTGTTCGAGCGGAACTGCTATCGAAAGGCACTGCGACGGGCTGGTGTCCCGCTGTCGCGTGGGTCCGCCGGTCGGTCGCGGCCCCGCCCCGGGCGCCCACTGCCGGGCGTCCGTCTGACGCGAGCTACACCGAGAGAACGGGCTGGCTCGCGTACGAGAGGACGTACTCGGCGGCATCCTCGAGGACCTCCACCTCGGCGCCGGTCACGGGTTCTCTGGGGAGGACGATGAAGTCGGCGTCGATCGAATCGGCGGTGTCGAGGACGACGTTGCCAGGATGGCGCATCTTCCGCAGTTTCGAGAAGCCGTCGTCGACGGAGGTCGCAAGCGACACGTCAGCATCGGCGGCGAGCGCACGGGCGTCGTCGAAAAACCCCTGTGTCGTCTCGGCGATATCGTCCTCGTCGACGGTGCCGTTATCGAGCCCGTAGACGACGCCGCGTCCGAGGACGAACAGAGCGTGGACGGACGCATCGTAGCGGTCGGCGACGGCGATGGCGTACTCGACTGCGGTGACTGACTCGTCGCTGCCGTCGACCGGCGCGAGGACGGTGTCGACGGTAAACGGCTCGCTGGCATCCATACAGGGCAGTGAGTGTTCCGTGGCAAAAAAGCCACCCCACGCTGTGCCTGCTGTGTGTTCGCGAACCAGCCGTCCGTCTCCCCTGCCCCAACGGGGACGTTTAAGCGACCGGGTGCGTAAGTCGTCGCTATGTTCGATACGGTCGTGGTCGCTACTGACGGCTCCGACAGCGTCAAACGGGCCGTCGACGTCGCACTCGATCTTGCAAACCGCTTTGATGCCGACATCCACGCCCTGTCGGTCATCGACGCCAGCGAGGTCGACGCCTCGCCGGAGCAACTCCAAGACGAGTTCCGTACCGCCCTCGAGACGACTGCCGACGCCGCTCTCGGCACCGTCGAGGAGCGCGCCGACCGGGAGGTGATGACCGCGGTCCGCGAGGGCCGGCCCGCTGCCGAGATCTGTGCGTACGCCCGCGAGGTCGACGCCGACGTGATCGCGACTGGCACCCGCGGTCGCCACGGCGAGAACCGGCTGCTGCTCGGCAGCGTCGCCGAGCGCATCGTCCGGACGTCACCCGTTCCGGTCCTGACCGTGCGACAACTCGATCCCGAGGCCGATGGCGACGACGAGTCGACTGCTGACTCCTGATCGACGCTGACACGCGGCGATCGACGTTTCACACTCCCTCGGTGACACCCGAGACCGGCGGTTACTTCCCGACAGGACACCCAGCAGCTACCATGTACGACGAACTCATCGAGAGCGGCGATCTGCCGCTCGCGCGCAAATCCGTGCTGCCGGGGACCGGCTTTTTCCTGCCCGACACGCTCGAGGAAGATCTCGAAGCGCAGCAGACCGAAGCCGCCCTCGAGGGGGCCGAGGTCGCGGTCATCGCGGACCCGGACGCGGACGGACTGGCCTGCGTTGCACTGCTTCGCGAGGCTTACGACGACATCCAGAACGTACCGGAACCGGACGCTGACGAGGCCGACGCTGACGATGATGATGACGCTTCCGACGACGAACCGCTCGAGGAGTTCGAGCCGACGCCCCATTCCGTCGCGTTGATCCCCGCCAGTCCCCACGACGTCGAGGACGCGCTGGCCCGCGTCGCCGAGTACGGCGACGAGGGGATCGACATCTTCGTCTGTGACCTCGCACCCGATCGATACGAATACGTCGAGGACGAACTCGACGCGGCCCTCGAGACCGCAGACAGCATCGCGTGGTACGACCACCACCAGTGGGGTGACGACGTCGCACAGGCAGTTCGGGACGCCGGCGTCGACCTCGTCGTCGGTGACTCCGACGAGGAGTGTAGCGCCGACGTCGTCTATCGCTCGCTCGAGTACGACTTCAACCTGATGTACGAGGAACTGGCGGCAGTCACCCGGGATCACGACCTCTGGCTTCGCGAGGACCCGCGCAGTGACGATCTGGCGGACTACGCCTACTGGACCGATCCCGCAGAATACGTCGAGGTCGTCCGCGAGTACGGCGTCGACCTGCCCGACTGGGTCCAAGAGTACATCGCCGAGCGCCGCGTCGAGAAGGAGGCGCTGATCGAGCAGGCAGTCGGTCGGGCGGAGCTTCGCGAGATCGGCGGTTACACGGTCGGGATCACCTACGGCCGCTGTTCGCAGAACGAGGTCGCCGAAGCGATGCGCGAGCAGGGTGCCGACGCCTCCGTGATCGTCAAACCCGCCGGCTCGGCCTCGATCCGGGGCACCGACGAGTTCGACCGCTGCCACGAGGTCGCAGGGAAGGTAAACGGCGGTGGCCACCCCAAGGCCGCGGGCTGTAAACCCGACATCTACGACGACATGCTCGACTACGCGAACCACTGGACGACCCGCGGGGCCGTGACGAAGCGGGTCATCCTCGATGCGTTCCGTGACGTCGTCGCGGAAGCAGACGCAGCCGAAGACACGGCAGAAGACGCTGACGCCGACGCGTAACTGTCTCCATCTGTTACTGTCGCGACGCGGCGTACCGCATCACCAACTGCAGAACGTGGACGAAGACGCCAGCGACGGCGATGTAGACGCCGATCGTCTGTAGGGCCACTGATGCGTTCCGCTGATCGCGTACCTTCCAGATTTCCCAGCCCAGGCGGAGTAGAAAGCCGAGGAAGATGAGGACGAAGCCGGCGAGCAACACCGGCGCAACGAACGTCCCGATCAGGATCGCGACGAGACCGCCGATGAACGCGTAGTTGGCATAGGTCCCCCAGTGTTCGAACGTCTTCGATCGGGCGTAGACGTAGGCCGCGATGACGGCAGTGATCACAGCGACGATACCCGCTGTCACGACGAGGATCGCAAACTGAGACTCTCGAGGCGCGAACCGAAGCACACCGGCCCCGAAGACCCCGAAGGCCAACTGTAGAATTACCATCCCGACGAACGCGATCCCCGTGTCACCGCTTTCGACACCCCGTTCGGCGACCAGCTGGCCGGCAATGATCGCCGCGCCGTAGGCGATCACGCCGACGATCGGGATCGAGAACAAGTAGTCGTTGACCGCCGCGAGCGGCGTCGCCACAAGGACGTACATCAACAGCACATTGAGCGCCATCAGGGCGCTCGCGCCGCCGATCACGCGCGCTTCGCGACTCGAGAGACCGAACCCGCGACCGGTCTCGGACGGGGTTTCGGTCGCACTCATCGGTGGGTTCTATGTGATGCTGTGACAAAAGCTGTCGCCCGACAGTTGCCAGTCTGAACACCGGATACACGATCGGTCCGGCGTCGACTGCAACCGACGACCGAGTTACGAATCTGCCGTGTCGGAGGCGTTCCACCGATCGGAAAACGCCGTCCCACACGTACACTGTGCGTAGGCGTGGACCACGTCACCGTTGGCGTAGATACCGCCGACGGACTCGTTTTGTTCCTCGGCGAACGCGAAGACGTACTGCACTGCGTGCTCGCCGTCGGCGTCGGCACCGTCGTCCGGACACTGCCCGCCCGCGAGATCGTCGTCGATCTCGCCTTCGGTACTCATTGCGGACTTGGCGAACTCCATCGCGCCGGTGCCGGTCGCCGCTTTGAAGGCGTTGCGTCCCCGCTCACCGTCGATGACGATCAGCGTCCCGTCGTCGACGCGCTCGCCGAACTGCTCGAGTCGGTCGTCGGAGACGTACGCGTCCGCCAGAAAGAGCGCGACATCGTCAGGCCGCTGGCCGGCCAGAAACTCCTCGCGTTGGTCACTCATGCCCGCTGGTTGGCACTCGAGGTGGAAAAAGGGCGGTATTCGTCCGTTGTGATGCGAGCGCCGAATCGACGGCGCGAGTGCTCGAGCCTACTGGTCCTCGAGATCTTTCGCGATCTCGCTCAGGGAGTCGCTTGGTGGCTCTCGAGCGTCGTAGTAGCTCGTCTCGCCGGGTGCGCGAAGCCCGTAGAGAAAGTCGGGCTCGACGACGTCGATCAGCACCGAGCCGCCCGTAGAGACGTCGTGGTCGTCGGTCCACGCGGTGAGTCGGTCGGTCGCGCCGCTCGGATCGCGGGCCGCGTCCGGCGTCTCGTAGACGCCCGGAATCGAGAGTTCGTCGCCAGTCAGCGCTCGCTGGACGTGTGCGAACAGTTCCTCGCCATCGAGGACGACCCGGACGACTTCGTCGACCGGAAACGCATCACGGTCGTCGGCCGGCACCGCGAGTTTGACGCCGGTTGCCGTCTCCGTACACGTCGACCGGACCGTTTCCACTGATGGATGATCGCTCGCAATTCGGTCAGCCATTGAAAATGAAACGAGTGAATCGGCGCGAGTTACTCGTCGTCCTCGTCCTCGCCGAGGAGGTCGTCGACGTCGGCGCTACCGCGCTCGGTGATCGAGGCGTTGATCTGGACGACGGCGTCGGAAACTTCACGGCCACGAACCGTGATGCGGCGTCGCTCGCCGTCACGCTCGGGGTGGTAGCCGGTCTGTCGGCCGGTCATCAGCACTTCCTGCAGGTTCGGCCCGGCGACCTCGCCGTTGAGCGGGCGCCCTGCCTCGTCGGAGCCGCCGGTGATCTCGAGCGTGTAGCCATCGAGGCCGACCGCACCGCCGTCGACTTCGTCGCCGATCGACTTGCCGCTAAAGCGGTTTGCGTCCTGGTCCTCTGCCTCGAGCTGATAGGCCATCCCCGAGTCGGGATCGCCGACAACGACAGTGAAACTTGCCATGCCCGACGGAAGACGGCGGTCGCTCAAAAGATCATCGATCGGAACCGACCTTTTTCCGTTCGGGTTCACTGCGTTCACCGCTCTCTGCTCACGTGCACTACGCGCCCGTTCGCACGGCTCGCGGGACCTTTGGTCCCGCGGTGACGCAAAAATCTCGACCAAAAAGGCCGCTCGCTCGGCCTACGGCCTCGCTCGCGGAGGATCTCGGTAGAGTACCTTCCCTCCCCCGGGTTAGACGGCTCTCGCAGCGCTCGAGCCGTCCGCCCGGCCACCAGCGTCAGACGGATCTCCGGCAGTGGGTGCGACGGGGCCGCGACTGGCTGGCGGGTCCACCGAAAACGGGACAGCAGCCCGTCTCAGTCGTCGCCGAGCAGGATCGCCATCTCCTGTTCGAAGCTCTCGGTCCCGGTCGACTCGAAGCCGACCCGTTCGTAGAGGGCGATCGCCGGATTGTTCCAGCGTTCGACGGTCAACCACACGCGTCTGATGCCGAGGTCGCTGGCGTGGCCCAGCAAGTTCTCGAGCAGGACCGTCCCGATACCGGCCTGCTGGTAGGCCTGCAGGACGAAGATCGCCAGTTCCCACTCGATGCCGCTTTTCTCCTCGATCGCCGCCGGATCGTCGCTGTCGGGGACGAGCATCGCATGGCCGATGGCGTCGCCGTCGTGGGAGGCGACGACGGTGACACTGTCCTCGGCGATCGTCTCGAGCCAGTTGCGGATGCGATCCTCGCCGGTCGGCGGAATCCCCTGTGCCCGATCGGTGGGATCGAACTCGACGTACATCTCGACGACATCGTCAAGCGCGTCGGCGGCGAACGCCGCCGGTGCGCGGATCTCGATCGACCGTCCGTCCCGATCCTCGACCGTCGTCGGCGGTGAGGGGAACGGACCGGACGGCTCGTCTGGATACTGACGCGATCCAACCATCGTTATCGCACCAGTTTGACTGTCGTCGGGGCGTTTAGCAGGACGAACTCCGTGATCGGCCCGAGCTGGATCTTCCCCATCGGGCTCAGCGTCCCGCCGCCGATAACCAGCTCGTCGAACTCGCCTTGCTCGGCGTAATCGACGAGCGCGCTTCCGGGATCGCCCTCGAGCGTTTCGACTGTGGCGTCGCCGAGGCCCGCTCCCTCGAGGTGCTCGACAGCCAAGTCGTGCGTTTCGTCTTGCGAGCGTTTCGACTCGGGCTTGTCGACGATAACGACTGTCAAGTCGTCGCCGACCTCTTTCGTGCGGTCGATGGTCCGTCGAAGCGTCTTCACCGACTCGTCGCTTCCGCCGAGACCCAGCAACACGTTCATACAGGGGACTGTGAGCCGATGGACGAAAACGGTTATGCCGTTTTCCCGGGCGATCCGCCATCGTGACCGGTCTCCGTGAGTGAAACGCCATCGCAGACGCGACGCATGACGACGCTGTTAAGAATGTGTAGTGAGTACGGTGACCGAATGAGTAATGCGGCGCTCGATGTCGTGGAGTTCCTGCTCACGACGAGCGTGTATTCGGACGACCGGACGTTAGACGAGAACGATCTCCCGCCGTCGTTCCGCCGCGTATACTGGACCGGCGGTGTCGACGACGAAAGTGACGGTGGGGAGAGCGGGAGCAACCGCAAACCCGCCGGGATCAGTCGCCCGCTGTCGGTAACGACCACGACCGCGCGCGAGGCGACCGGTGTCGACCGCCCGTGGGAAGCCATCGCTGACCTGATGTTTACCGAACGCGATGAGTTCTCCGGCACGATCACCCTCGCCCAACAGGAGATGGCCGAAGAGTGGTTCGCCGAGCGCGTCGACGAGGACCGGCTGCTCGAGAACCCGACGCTCACGAAGTACTTCGAACGCCACGACGACTACGACTTCGACATCAGCCACGAGGAGGCCCGCGAACGCAACCGACCGATTCAGGCCGACCGCGTCTGGATCGACGGATTGCTCAACCAG
The DNA here is from genome assembly GCF_041821085.1 of Natrinema sp. HArc-T2. NCBI lineage: Archaea > Methanobacteriati > Methanobacteriota > Halobacteria > Halobacteriales > Natrialbaceae > Natrinema > Natrinema sp. HArc-T2. The sequence goes on from NZ_JBGUAZ010000004.1 coordinate 50,633, forward strand.
TACTTCGACGAGGACGACGACGAGGAGATGCTCGATCTCGTCGAAGTGCGCGCGCCAGAAGAGGTCGAGACCTCACTCGACGATCTCGTTCTCACGAAGGACCAGGAGAACGAACTCGACAAGATCTCGAAGGCGATCGAACACCGCGAGTACCTCGCGAACATCGGCCTGCGCGAGATCGGGAAGCTGTTGTTCGTCGGACCGCCAGGGACGGGTAAGACCTCGACCGCCCAGGCGCTGGCCCAGGACATGGACCTGCCGTTCGTCGAGGTCAAGCTCTCGATGATCACCTCGCAGTATCTCGGCGAGACGGCCAAAAACGTCGACAAAACCTTCGAGGTCGCCAAACGGCTCTCGCCGTGTATCCTGTTTATCGACGAGTTCGACTTCGTCGCCAAGACCCGCCGCAGCGACGAACACGCCGCACTCAAACGTGCGGTCAACACCCTGCTCAAAAGCATCGACAACATCTCGCTGATCGAGGACGACGTCTTGCTCATCGGCGCGACGAACCATCCGGACCAGCTCGACGACGCCGCCTGGCGGCGCTTCGACGAGATTATCAACTTCCCCAAGCCCGACCGCGGCATGCGAGCGGACATCCTCGACGTTATCACCCGCACGATGGATATCGAGGAGTTCGATCCGCAGCTTATCGCCGAAGTCACGCAGGGACTGACCGGCAGCGACCTCCGGATGGTCCTTCGGGAAGCCGTCCTCGAGGCGCTGACCGAAGACCGCACGACGCTGACCCAGGAAGACCTCCTCGACGCCGTCGAGGAGTTCGAGGAGCGCGACACCTTGAAGAACATGGATATGATGGGCGGCGATCACGACGCGCTCGTCGCCGGTGGCGGCGACCTGGGCGACGCGGCCAGCGACGGTGGCCACTCGCACGATCACGACCACAGTCACGATCACTGACGGGCGGTCGGCCCAGCAGTAGCTCGCGGGTTCTGTATTTTCCGACGCGGAGTAACTGCACTGTCTGACCGAATTGAGAGAAAACCCGCTGTCCGACAGCAACCGTCGTCTTACTCGCCGTTCGATTCTGCGTCCTCGAGCAACTTCCAAAATCGCTCGGTATCGCCCTCGAAACGCTCGAGCAGGTCGCGCATTTCCTGTCGGTGGTCGTCGGTCACTTTGACGTGGACCATCCCCTCGTCGGGTTGGCCGTAGACGACGCTTGCGCCCTCGGGCGCAGCGACGATGGCGGGCAGCGCGACCAGATCCTCCTCGCCGTCGACCAGGATCGTCGTCGGGTCGTCCGCCGCGAGCGCACGCCGAAGCGCTCGGATGACCGGGGCGGCGAGTTCGGCGGGTGGATTGGGCACCTCGAGGCTCGCGCCGGTCGTGACCGCCTCGCGGATTTCCTCGTCGACGGCCTCGCGTTTCGTCCGCCCATCGACGAGCGCCACGTCGGGCTGGCGACCCGCCTGCAGGAGGTGGTAGGTGACGACGTCGCCGACGGCGATGAGGGGGCCGTCGACGGCCTCGAGCAGTCGCTCGGCGTCGGTCTCGATCGGACCCAGCGGCGCTTTGAGTTCGTGGCGGAGGTCGTCAGGCAGGACAAGTAGCTGTTCGTCGGCGGGCGTCTCGTCGGCTGTCTCGTCGCGAGTCACGGCTGTTAGCGGACTTTCAGCGCGTACGCACCTGGTTCGGTGATCTGCATCTCCGTCGCGATCTCGCTTTCTTCGGGGTGGGCGATGATGACGTATCCCGCCCAGTCTTCGGTCAGCGACGAGGAGTTGCAGGCCTCACAGGTCTCGTTGTCCGGTTCGTTGACCCGGTGGCACTCGCGACAGACGAGGCGGTTCGATGCCATGGTTATTCACCTGCGGTCGCTTCGCGTTTCTTGCGTTCCTCTTCGAGCCACTCGTGTTTGCCGAGGCCGGGCTGTTTCGCGGTGAGCCCGATCTTCGAGTCACGCGGGTTGCGCTCGTCGATGCTTTTGGTAACGATGCGAGCTCGGACGGCGTCGTCGACGCCGAGCGCGCGGTCGGACTCGTTCGAGGAAAGCCGCTGGTTCTCGGCGTCGAACGCCAGATACTCGTCGCTGATCTGGGAGACGTGGAGCAGCCCGTCGACGGGACCGATGCCGACGAAGGCGCCGAATTCGACGACTTCGACGACGGTGCCGTCGACGACTTCCTGCATCTCTGGATCGAACGTCACCGCGTCGAACTCTGCTTCGTAGTAGACGCCCGGCCGGTTCGGGAGCACTGCCCCCTCACCGATGTCGAGGACCTCGGTGACGGAGACGACGCTCCCGACTTCTTCGTCCATCCGTCCCTCGAGTTTGTCCTGGAGCAGTCGCTTGACCAACCCCGGCGACACGTCGCCGAGCTCTTCCGGCGGTACTTCTACCGTATCCTTCAATCTAACCCGTTTGTACATCTATGGTTGAGTGATCGCTAACTTGTTTCTCCCGCGTAATGCAATTACCGGTCTGCCCACTTCGAGCACCCGGTCGCGCAGCGGGCGGTCGTTCGTGACGACGTAGTCGACGACGCCCTCGCGGGCGAGTTCGACCAGCGCGTCGTCAGCGTACGATGCCTCCGTGTCGACGGCGAGACAGCGTTCGGTCGCCAGGTCGTGACCCACGTTTGCGGCTGTTCCCTCCTGACCGCCTTTCTCGGAGAGGCGACGGAGTTCTTCGAGGACGGCCTGTGGGATCGTCGGCTCGTAGGCGTCTAAGAGCCGCTCGAGTTCGTCGAACAACCGAACGTCGAGTTCGACCGGCATCATCAACGCGCTCGTATCGAGGGCGACCTGCGTCCGATCGCTCATCTCAGTCCGTCAGCGTTCCCAGTCCGATCAGCCGCCAGCGCGCACCGATACGGCGGTTGATCGCGATTTTCGTCCCGGGATCGGCGGCGACGGGCCGTTTGAGGTTGACCTCGCACTCGCCTTCGCGGGCGCTGGTGACGGCGCCGACGGTCGTTGCCGTACCGACGGTCATCATCAGCGGTTCGCCGGTGCTGATCTCGTCGACCGTCTCGCCACTCTCGGCGCCGACGACCCGCTCGAGCAGGTCGACTTCCATGGTGAACTGCTCCCACGTCGGCGGGAGCGTGCCCGGTGGCCCGGCCATACGGCCTGCCAGCGCGTCACCCTTGGTAAACGAGGGATCGAGTCCGGTTCCGACGCCGAGCAGCCCGCCCGGCGTGACCGTGTCGACCGTTTCGCCGCCAGCCTGCAGCGAGCGGATCGTCGTCTCGATCGGGACGTATTCGGTCTGGCCGCCCTCCTCGACCTCGCGACCGGGGCGGATCTCGATCTCGTCGCCGACCTCGAGTTCGCCCTGCACTAAGCTGCCGCCGAGGACGCCACCAGAGAGGTCCTGTGCGGTCGTTCCGGGTTTGTTGATGTCGAAACTGCGGGCGACGTGCATCCGTGGGTCGGCGTCGGGATCCCGGTCAGGGGTGGGGATCTCCTCTTCGATCGCCTGGATGAGCAGGTCGAGGTTGACCTCCTGGCCCGCGGAGACGGGGACGATCGGGGCGTCTTCGGCGACCGTGCCTGCGACGAACTCCTTGATCTGTTCGTAGTTGTCCCGGGCCGTATCGGCGTCGACGAGATCGACCTTGTTCTGAGCGATGACGATGTTGTCGATGCCGATGATGTCGAGCGCCATCAGGTGCTCTTCGGTCTGGGGCTGGGGGACGGGCTCGTTGGCGCTGACGACCAACACCGCGCCGTCCATCAGCGAGGCACCCGAGAGCATCGTCGCCATCAGGGTCTCGTGACCCGGGGCGTCGACGAACGAGACGGTCCGAAGCGGCTCGCTTTCCGAGCCGTCCGGACACTCCTCTTCGACGGTGTAACATTCGGGTTCGTCCAGTCCCTCACAGTGACGGAACGTGGCGTCGGCGTAGCCGAGTCGAATGGAGATGCCGCGTTTCATCTCCTCTGAGTGCTGGTCCGTCCACGAGCCGCTGAGGGCTTGCACCAGCGTCGTCTTGCCGTGGTCGACGTGGCCGACGAGCCCGATGTTCACCTCCGGTTGTCGATTTCCTACCATAAGACGATGAGTAATCTTAGGTAGTGATTCCGCTGTGCGCTTGATAAAGGTTGCGAGCTATGCTTTCGACTCCGCCGCTCGTGGCGCCTCGAGTCCAGTTCACAGACGCCACTCACGAGTCGTCGTCCCCGACGGCCTTTTTCGCGGCCACCCCGTATCGGACCTGTGTCCGAGTTCGCGTTCGAACTCGAGCTCTGTGCCCACCTCGAGTCACGCCGAGAGGGAATCCTCGCCCGCCAGCTCGGCGCGAGCGTCGCCGAACCCGGCGGCCGCATCCTCGATATCGTCTGCGTCGAGCCCGGCCCCGCGTTCGACGAGCGCGTCGCGATCACGAGCGAGTCGATCCCCGACGCGGCCATCGCCTCGGCGGTCGGCACCGGCCGGGCCCGCTACTGGAAAGACGCGTTCGACTGTCACCCCGAGCGGGCGCGACGTGCCGTCGACCGGGCGCTCGAACTCGACTTCTTCGAACGCGATCACACCGCCAGTGCGGCTGCCAATCGCGAGTACGTCCGCCAGACCACTCGGTATCCCGAATGGTACGGCCGGCTCGTCGGCATCGAGAACAAACCCGATCTGGACCGGCCGGGCGACCTCGAGGCCCAACTGCGAACGGACGCCAGCCTCGCCGTCGTCGACGCGGTCGTGCTCGCGACCGAGAGCTACGTGACCCGCGCCCATCTGCACCGCCTCCCCGACGAAGTCGGCGTCTGGCGGGTCCATCGCGACGACGCGAACGGGACACTCGAGATTGAGGTGATCCGCGAGCCGGCGTCACTGCCGGTCGACGAGCCCGGAATCGAGCCCCTCGAGACCCATCCCGGTCGCACCGAGATCGAGGTCGTGGCCCCCGAGGCGAAGGCACGAGCGCGCCGGCGGCTCGCCGAACGTGCCTACGGCAAGGGCTGGCGAACGTACGGATTTCCCGCGTGTGAGGCCTGCCAGCCGACCGACATCGACGGTGCGACGCTGCCGTACTGTGGGTGGGCAGACCGAATCGTCGACGCCGCGGCGGAGTGTGGCCCCTCGTGTCCGGGCTACGAACAGGCAACGGCCCCTGCGGTCGATCTCGAGGCCGAACGTGACCGAGAGACGGCGTGGGAAGCCGATCCAGACGGGACCCGTCGACGACAGGCCGGGCTCGACCGGTTCGGATGAGAGCCGCACCCGCCAGCGCACAGCACGTATCAGGCCCTTACAAGACGTACTCCTCGCCGTCGACAGCCAGTGGCTCCTCGAATGCCTCGTCGGCAGGATAGTAGTGGGCGAGGTGGACGAGCCGCGTGCGGTCGGCGTTCAGCTCCTCGGCCATCGCGAGGGCACCCTCACGCGTCATGTGTTTGGTCCCGAACGTCCGGGGAGTCCCTTCGGCATCCTCGTGGCGACCGCCGATCGGATGGTACTCACAGAGGTCGGCGGGGACGATCCCGTCGGCCAGCAACAGGTCGGGATCGGCCAGTACCTCGCGGGACGTCTCGGGGATGTCGTAGCTCGTATCGCCCGTGATCGACAGCGCCGCTCCCGTCACGGGGTCCTCGACGCGGAGTCCGTAACAGACCAGCGGCGGGTGGTCGACCGGAACCAGCGTCACCTCGAGCCCACAGACCGAGACCGGCTCGAGCGGCGTCGTCGGGACCACGGTCAGCGGGTCGAGGTAGTGGTAGTCGTCGTCGACGGTCTCGGCGACGCTCTTGCCGGTCTTGGGATCGGTCTCGTCGGCTGCATATACCTCGAGCGAGTCGAGCACGCGGAACACGTTGCCCAGCCCGTCGAGATGATCAAAGTGGACGTGCGTGATCACGGCGGCGTCAGGCAACGACACGTCGTCGCGGAGGAACTGGTAGCGAAAGTCGGGGCTGAAGTCGATCAGCAGCGACTCGTCGACGCGCTCGTTTTCGATGTGGACCGAGAACCGCGTGCGCTCGAGGTCGCGTTCGCGTGCCGCTGTGCAGGTGTCACAGTCACAGCCGACGGTCGGCGTGCCGGTCGTATCGCCGGTTCCTAGCAGCGTCACTCGCATCGGTCGCTCGTCCCTCCACGACTCGCTCGAGACCGACGCGGTGCCGGAATGGTGGCAACGGCCCTACACATACGCTCGCCCTTCCTCGAGCGCCGTCCGGACGAATGGGTGGTCCGCGTTCGCGTCGATCCGCTCGGCGGGCAACACGTACACCGAGATGACGACGCCGTGCTCTATCCCGACGGTCTCGGCTTCGGCCTCGAGGGCGCGTTCGGTTTCCGGATCGTCGTCCTCGAGCACGACCAGTATCTCGACCTCGGTGTGGACGCCGCGGTCGTCGCCGCGGACGGCATCCCCGAACGCGACGAGCTGCCGGATCGACTCGCCGTGGGCCGCCTCGGCCCGGCTGGTGAACGCCGCCGCAGCGTCGTCCTGTGGCGCTCCATCGCTCATACCCCCTGATAGGAACCCGTCGCATAAAGGGTATACTGTTACCGGACGGCGCACGGGGTCGGACCTGGGTAAGCCGCACGGACGATGTCACGGCCATCTCGAGAAGCTATTTAGGCTGCGCCGGAAACGTGGCGGATATGTACGATTTCGTCGTCGTTGGCGTGGGGCCGCCGGGCGCGCGGTTTGCCCGCCGGGCTGCCGAGGACGGCTACGACGTGCTCGCCCTCGAGAAAGGACAAATTGGCGAGCCACTGGCCTGTTCGGGCCACGTGAGTACCGATATCTGGGAGTTCACGGGGGCAGGCGCTCGGGAGGCGCTGTTTCAAAACAAAATCTACGGCGCACGCTTTCACGTCGGTGGCCCCCGAAGTGACGCCTACCCGTTTTACAAACAGGAGGTCGCCTCGAACGTTATCGACCGCGTCGGGCTGGATCGCCACCTCGCTGACGTCGCTCGGGAGGCGGGTGCGGACGTCCGTGAGGACCATACCGTCACCAGCGTCACCGAACACCACGATCGCGTCGAGATCGTCGCGAACGGCCCCGACGGCGTCGTCGAGTTCGAGGCGAAGCTGGTCGCCGGCTGTGACGGGCCGCGCTCGCGAGTGCGGGACGAACTCGGCCTTCCCCAGCCCGACGAGTTCCTCCACGGCGTGCTCGCCTTTTCGGAGGAGGACGACCACCAGGATTTCGTCGACGTGCATCTGACGCCGCCGACGTTTTTCGCGTGGCGGATTCCTCGCGGCGAGGCCGGTGTCGAGTACGGACTGGCAGCCCCGCCGGGCGTACAGGTGACCAAACACTTCGAGGACCTGATCGACGGCTACGAGGTCGATGTCTCCCATCGGTGTTCGGGCGCGATCCCAATCGGCCCACCGGACCGGGTGACCTCCCGGCGTGCCTTCCTGATCGGCGACGCGGCCGCCCAGACCAAGCCCTTCACCGGCGGCGGCATTCTCTACGGCATGACCAGCGCCGACCACGCCGCCCGTGAGATCGACCCCGACCAACCGACTACGCTCGCGGCCTACGAACGCGCCTGGCGCGAGGATCTCGAGCGCGAACAGCAACTCGGTCACTGGATTCGGCGTGCCTACTCGCTGCCCGAGCCGGTCCAGCGGCTCGGATTGGGGGCGCTATCGGGTGAGATCGGCGTCCACATGGACCGGCCGACGTCGCTGCTCTCGCTCGACCACCTCAAGGCGGTGCTCCCCGGACGCTGAGCGGGTGGCCCGCTGTCAGGCTCACGGCCCTCGAGACGGGGCCGTATTCAGATGTCACGCGAAACCCGAAGCGGCCCATCCTGAACGTCGGTTTCCTGCCCGTTGGCAGTGTCTCCCTGCTCGGTACGCCCCCGCTGTTCGGCGACGACGTACTGGACCTCGACGACGATCGGATCGTCAGTGTGGGGACTGATCTCCCTGTAGAGGTGGTCGGCGAGTCCCGGTTCCGGACCTGGGTTCTGACTCGAGACCGTGACGATGACCCTGTCGACCGACTGAATCGGATAGTTGCCGTCGAGTTCGATCACGATGTCTTCGATCTCGAATTCCTCGTATCGGGGGTCCGTGAGAACATCCTCGACCTCCGCTTCGGTGGCCGACTCGAGTTCGGTCGTATGAAAGTCGAGCAGGGTGACGCTGGCGAGTGGCACAGCTAGCACCAGCAACCCGACCCCGAAGATCGCCGCGTAGGTGTAGGTCGGGGTTCGTGTAGGTGAGACCTCGAACAGCCCCTGTGGGCGGTAGCCGGCGACCCACAGCGTCGCCAGTGCGGCCAGATTGACCGACAGGAGGTTGACGATCACGAGGACGGCAGCACCGGTCGCCGCGCCCGACATCCCCCAGGCGACCGTGATCCCGACCGCAGCGGAGGGCGGAATGAGTGCTGCGGCGATCATGACGCCGACGATGGCTTCGGAAAAGCCCCGGGTGAGACTCAGGATGCCGGCGATCCCGGCACCCAGCGCGACCGCCAGCGAAAACAGGTTCGGCGCGACCCGCTCCTCGAGTTCCGTAGCGACGACGATGTCGACCCCCGCGGGCTCGAGGCCGGCCAGTCGGGCAAGCACTGCGAGCGCGATCGAGGCGGCGACTACCAGCGCGACACCGACGAGCTGGTAGCGAAAGCCGGTCGATGTGAGCCGATCGTCGCCGGTGACGATGCCGATATTGGCCGCGAGCGCGGGGCCGAGCAGCGGCGCGATGACCATCGCACCGATCACGACTGCCGGCGAATCGGCTAGCAGGCCAGCAGTCGCGACGACAGCACTGATCAATAGCATCGCGGCGTAGATCGGAAACGGGGGCGTGAGTTCGTCGGCTTTCGTCCGCAGAACCTGTCTCGAGGTGCGCGCACTGGTCTGTCCGCCGTAGCTGTACCGTTCCTGCAGCGTCGCGAACCCCTCCGAGAGGACCGTCTCGGCGTCGATCACGACGACACGGGACTCGTCGCCGACACCGGTTCGCTTGAGCCGGTCGAGGAGCGGCTCGACGGCCTGTGTCGGGATCGGAAATCGGACGACAGCGGTGTACTCCCGACCGCTGGTTTCGTCGCTGACGACGTAATCGACCCCTTCGTCCTCGAGGATATCGAGAACGGCCCGTCGTTTCCCCTCCGGAACCGTAATTTCCAGATACCGCATACGGGGGCCACACTCGACCACCCGATAGTACCATGGGCAGCAGTGGACGGGTGCCTCTCATACGGTCTGTTGTCACGATGTCCCCGGTCCGACCGCAGGGCGGTCGCGGGCCCACCGGCACTGACTGATCGGAGTCCGTATCGAGCGGTGGTCTCACTCGGGCGATTGCTTGGCGACCCGATCGGTACTGGACTATCACCGCACCCGACAGTCAGGCTCACCGCAACAGCGATTTTTACGCGATGGTGGTGTACGACGTATGATGTCGACGATAGCTGACCTCCGGCTTGCGGCGACGGAGACAGCGCTTGCGACCACGTTCGAGCGCGCACCGGAGGCGACGTTCGAACTCGAGTCTTCGGTATCGAAAACGCGGCCATCGCTGTGGGTGACCGGTGTCGATCGTGAGACGGTCGATGCTGCGTTCGCAGCCGATCCCTCGGTCGAGCTCGCCGAGTTACTGGTCGAAACGGACTCGCGGCTGCTGTACGACGTGACCTTTGCCGACGAGACGGGATCGAATCGCCTCTGGGACGAGGTGCTAGCAGACGGCGGCTCACTCCTCGAGGCACGCGCCAGCGACGGCTGGTGGCAGGTGACGGTTCGCTACCGAACCCGTGATCAGCTTTGTGACACCTACGATCGGCTGGTCGAGCGGGGGATCAACGCCGATCTCCAGCGGATCACGGACGTGACCGATGCCGACGGCCACGAGACGCGACTGACGCCCGAACAGCAAGAGGCCCTCGAGGTTGCCCTCGAGCACGGCTACTTCGAGATTCCCCGCGGTGTGTCGATGGAGGAACTGGCCGGCGAACTGGGTATCTCACATCAGGCGCTGTCCGAGCGGTTCCGCCGCGCCTACGAGACGCTGGTCGATGCCGAACTCCAGCCCGCTGGCGAGGAATCACGACCCAACTGATGTCGGTCGGCTGCCGATCGGTCGTGACGGGCGCGAATCGCGAGCTGACGACCGAATGGGAACACGGGACAATCATTATTTGGGTGGCTTGCGTTCGGCCCCATATGGCTGATCTACTTTCAGATGCGGAGATCGACGACCAACTCCCCGAGGAATGGGAGCGCGAGGACGACGAAATCGTCCGGGTCTACGAGTTCGACGACTACCTCCGCGGCGTCAACTTCGCCCAGATGGTCGGCGAGATCGCCGAAGCACAGTTTCACCACCCCGAGATTATCATCCGCTACTCCGGCGTCGAGATCCGGCTGACCTCCCACGAGGCAGGCGGCATCACCGACGACGACATCGAAATGGCGGAACTGATCGAGTCCGAGCACAACGACTGATACGGGCTGCTGTCACTGTTTGTCGGTGGGACCGCAGGACTGTCGCGGTCCCACCGGCACTGATTGACGGGAGTCCGTCTGAAACGGACCGCTACCCACAACAATGGACGCCCGCTACGCCTTCCGTGTCCGAGTTCGTCTCGAGCCCGCTCGCGAAGACGTCTCCATAGCGCCCAGCAGTGCCGAGACGACGGTCACGCTCTTTCGCGAAGCGCCGGAGCCAGGCACCGAGGGCTGGCTGTTTTTCCGAGACACGCTGTGGCGTGGTGAGGTCGGCGACGAGGACTACGCTCGCCACCTCGCCGCAGAGTGGCTCGGTGTCCCCGAACGAACCGTCCACGCGGTCGAGTTTCAGGAACTCCAGACCGATCAGGCGTATTTCGACGCCCTAAAAGCGGAAATCGCGACCGATCTCGAGCCGTTCAAGGCCGACACCGTCTCGGAGGTCATCTCGAAATATCTCGGCTCGAGCATTCGAGTAACTGATACGGACGACGAGCAGGACTAATACGGGCTGCTGTTGGCAACGGGTGTGCGATTCTATCGGGTCCCGTCCGGTTACACTGTCGTGAATCCTGTCACCTGCTCATTGGATTTGAGATAGCGACACAGAACGCATCAACGGCGCAGAAAGCGCCGCTTGTGGCTCCGCTCGACACGGCCACAGACGACCACCCACCAATATTACTTGAGAATAAATCACACATGGTTGATTATAATGGGTGTTGGTAACACGCTTCTATCTACTTTTATATAACTGCTTGTGGGCGTCTTCGATGATGTCCACGGGCGAACACCAACTTGCAGTTCCAGACCAGCTCACATCACCACAGGCGAAACTCGTCTATCTCTCGCTTTTGGTCACCGGTGAGGCGAAAGCAGCCGATCTCGAGCAGTTGCTCGGGCTGCCCAAGCTCACACTCTTTGCCGTTCTCGAATCGCTCGCCGCGCAAGATCTCATTCAGCGAACGGGGGAGTGCTATGTCTGCCAATAACACTGCCGTCCCGGCTCTCGAAGCCGAGCTGGAGGGTGACGTTCGGGTCGACTGTTACGTTCGCTCGAGCGTGCCAGCTGCGGTTTCCGAACGGCTCACCGCGCTGCTCGAGCGGCTGCAGACGCTCGCGGAAACCGACGCCATCGCCGACGTGCAGGTCTCCCAGTGGCCGGCTGAACATGCGATCGGCGAGACAGACCAGCCGACGCGGGAGGAACTCGTCGCCGAGTTCGACGAGTGGGCGACCGAGCACGGCTATTCGCTCGAGCCGGGCTTCTGTCGACAGCAGATCGACCTCTCACCGTTTGGGATCGATGACCCGAGCGAGACGATTCGGGTCCCGCTGGTGGCGCTTGCCTTCTACGATGCCGACGACGCTGGCAACGCTGACGAGACTGTACAAGGCGTCGTTCCATGCACGAAATCCGATCAAGACGACGGCAAGCGGACCTATACCGTCGACGGGTGGCTCACGACTGTCGAACGGCATGCGTCGGAGACATCCCCGAACGGGACTCAAACGGATCAGCGGGCCCTGCTGGAGGGATCACGATGACGGCACAAATGCTCGAGCAGACGAGCGGCTTGGAACTGCCGTCCCGGCAGCCACTTTCGGACCGTACGTGTCTGGTGACCGGCGCGTCGCGAGGAATCGGACGCAGCATCGCGTGCGAACTCGGGCGCTACGGTGCGACCGTCGTCGTCAACTATCGCTCGTCGGACGCGGCCGCCCACGAGGTCGCCGAGACGATTTCTGCCACCGACGGCGACGGTGAGGGGTATCCGGTTCAGGCCGACGTCACCGACCGTGACGATGTCGCCGTCATGCGTGAGGGTGTCCACGACGAACTCGGCGAGATCGACGTCCTCGTCAACAACGCCGGGATTACGCAGGACCGGCTCTTTGCCGACATGACTCCCGAGGAGTGGCACCGCGCGATCGACGTCTCGCTCAACGGGGCGTTCAACTGTACGCACGCCTTCTACGACGACATTCAAACCGCTGATGACGGTCGTCTCATCGCCATCTCGAGTGTCGTCGGAAAGCAAGGGAACGTCGGACAGGCGAACTACGCGGCGGCGAAAAGCGGCCTCTTTGGCTTTATTCGCTCGCTTGCACTCGAGTTGGCACCGTCAGGGTCGACCGCCAACTGTATCGCCCCCGGCTTTACGCGGACCGAGATGGTCGAGGCAATCCCGGACGACGTGCAAGCGGAGATCCGCGAGGATATCCCGCTGGACCGATTCGCCGACGCGAGCGATATCGCCGGGCTCGTCCGGTATCTCGCCAGCGAAGAGGCAGGATACATCACCGGCGAAGTTATCGACGTCAACGGCGGCATCGACCTCTAATTCGTCCGATCGGACCGACCGAGACGCCGACCCTGCGAGCGGCGACCGTTTGTTGCCAGAGTGTCTCTACCACGTAATCCGTCGCGTGTGAAACAGCCGGCCCGTTCGCCGTCGGCAAGTCAGGCGACTGCTCGGCCATCGGTCAACCTGACGCCGACAAGCATTTACTCGAGACTCCCGTACAGTTGTGTCCGAATGGCCGCTGAACCGGACTATGACTTCTGGCTACTCGACCTCGATGGCACCCTCGTCGATGTCGAGTGGTCGTACACGCGGGAGGTGTTCGACCGGGTCGGCGACCGGCTGGGCCGTACGTTCACCGACCGAGAAGCCGACATCCTCTGGAACGGGTTGACCGGCTCCCGGGACCGCCAGCTCGAGGAGTGGGGCGTCGACTCCCGCGAGTTCTGGGACGCGTTCCACGAAGAGGAGGATCCGCTGGTGCGGGCCGAACAGACGTACCTCCACGACGACGCTGCGTTTGTCGCCGACCTCGACGCACCAGTGGGGCTGGTTACCCACTGTCAGGAATTCCTCTGTGAACCCGTGTTGGATCACGTCGGAATCCGCGATTGGTTCGATGCGCAACTGTGCTGTACCGAGGAGACAGGCTGGAAACCCGATCCCGGTCCCGTCAAGCGCGTCATGACCGAACTTGGCGTTGCCCACAACGGCCATCAGGGCGTGCTCGCAGGCGACGGCGCAAACGACGTCGGCGCGGCCTGGAACGCCGGGCTCGACGCGATCCACGTCGAACGGGTCGGCCACGAGCGCCGTGGTCGGTGTGTCCTCGGCGACTATCGCGTCCAGTCGTTCGACGACCTTTACTGAGACAGGCGACTGCGACTGTGTTCCGACGCAATCGCACAGTGGTCGGCAGTTGCGGTGAGAAAGACTCACAGCAATCGTCATGAGGACGGTCGGCGGTAACCGTGTCCTGGCACACCCACGACCGTCTTGCGATTGTGCCGGAACTGCCGTTCACCCGCCCGTGACGCGTCATATAACGCGTGTTCGTATTCACGGATTGTTACCATTTTCTCGACAGGAAAGCTTATGATGAGATACCCGGGTTATCGGAGCATGGCACGCGATACGCCGGTACAAAACGGAACTGACTCGAAATCAACCGACACGCAGCTGCCGAACCTCGTGACGATCGTCGGTCGTGGCGTCCCCTCGAACTACGAAGTCGCCGTCGACGGCGACCTCGAGATGCTAGCGACCGATCCGGTGGCCGAAGGAACCGTCGTTTCGGGCGGTGTCGCCGAGGGATCGATCGATGTCGGCGTCCAGCGCTTTCGCTTTTCCGGCGAGATGGCAAACGTCCGACTCGTCGACTGGAACGGCGACCAGGCGCCCGACTCGGCGAGCGTCCCGACGGTTCACGTCGAATACGGCGCACCGCAGCGCTAACGCGTCCCTGTTCGGCAGCCGAAAACGATGATATCGGCTGCCGAGTGACGCCGCGCTCTCGGTCAACTGGTCGAGAATTCGTCACAATACGTCTCGAGTGCGAGCAGCGCGGCCACCGCGTCGAATCAGTCGTCGTCGGTCGCGCCGATGCTCGCGTCGCTGTTTACCGTGGCTGTCATCGAAGGCGGTGCGATCGGTCCATCAGTCGCGCCGAACTCCGGGTTAAAGAGCTGGAGTGCGGTGTGGATAGTACTCCAGTCGTCCTCTGCGGCTGCCTCGCGCAGGCTCTTGGTCGGCGGTGCGAGCAACTGGTTGACCAGCGAGTCGGCCATCGCCTCGACGATCTCGCGTTGCTCTGCGGACACCTCGTCGCCTAACCGTGAGAGCGCCGTTTCGACCTCCTGTTCTTTGATCCGTTCGGCGGACTCGTACATCGCAGCGATGGCCTCGTCGGCGCGGGCGCGCTTGTACTGCTCGATGAGCAACTCGAACTCGTGGTCGATCATCGTCTCGACCTCCTCGGCGGCGTCGGCTCGTTGATCGTGTGTCTCGGCGGTGATCGACTCGAGGTCGTCCAGATCGAACACCTGCACCGCAGGTAACGCGTCGGTCTCCGGCGCGACGTCGCGGGGCTGGCCGAGATCGACGATCACCTGTGAATCCTCCTTCCCCTCGAGATGGTGGGGTTCAACGACTGGCTCGTCGCTGCCGGTCGCCGCGACGACGACATCCGCGCGGGTTGCGACCCGCTCTAGGTCCTCGAGCGAGACGACCGTGGTGTCGGTTTCGTCGTCGACATCGCTGACGAGAGGGGTTGCGCGTGAGACGGTCCGGTTAGCGACGACGAGTTCGTCGATGCCAGCGGCCGTGAGACTCCGAGCGGCGAGCTGTCCCATCTCGCCAGCGCCGACGACCAGCGCAGTCGCCCCCTCGAGATCGATCTCGCGGGCGGCCCGTCGCGTCGCAGCCGAGCCAAGCGAGACGACGCCCTCGTTGATCGCGGTCTCGGTCCGGGCGCGTTCGCCGACGTGGATCGCCTTCGTGACGGCGGCCTCGAGCATCGAGCCGATCCCGCCGGCGTCGCGGGCGTCCTCGTAGGCGGTCCGAACCTGCCCGATAATCTGGTCTTCGCCGATGATTACCGACTCGAGGCCAGCGGCGACACGCAGGAGATGGCGTAAGCTCTCGTTGTGGTCGGTCGTGACGACGGCGTCGTCCTCGACGCCAGCGAAAAACTCAGAGAGAGCGGCTCGGCCGACGACGTGGTCCGGTCCGACGACGTATGCCTCGACGCGGTTACACGTCGACAGAACGTACGCCTCTTCGATGTCGGGCACAGTCAACAACTCCGTCACAGCGGTCGTCTGACTCTCGGGGCTGGCAGCGGCGAGCTGGTCGACGGTCCCACACCGGTGTGTGACACGCGCTGCGGTGACGACGCCGGTCGAGATCACGACCGATCACCCCCAGTAGACAGATTCTCGGCGAGCACGTCCTCGATCACTTGGGGACTGTTGGAAGTACCTGTACGTAAAGCTGTCCAAACATCTGGAGAATTAACGACGTCGGTGACGATCTGCTGCCGTCGGTCGACCGCCACGTCCCGGGATTTGAGTTCTTCGCGCACCTCCGCACAGACCTGCGCCATCTCGCCGGCTCCGGAAAGCGTTTCCTCGAGTTCCTGGCGGAGATACTTGCTCAGTGCGGGTGCTTGCCCGCCGGTCGCGACCGAGACGACGACGGGATCCTCGCGGACGGTCGCGGGAACGACGACGCTACCGGAGTCGCGCTCTCCCGACCGGTCCGCACGATTGACGAGCGTGCCCCGTTCGCGGGCCGCGTCGGCGATGGCATCGTTGATCGTGTCGTCGTCCGTCGCGGCGACGACCAGTGCGGGAGTCGTCCGCTCGAGCCAACCCGGAATCTCGTCCGGGTCGGGTGCGGCCCGCACGAGTTCGGCTCCGCCGAACTCCCGGTCGGCAAAGGTCGGACTGACGACGATCACGTGCGCTTCACGGTCGAACCGCCGGGCTTTCCGTGCACCCACGTGGCCGCCGCCGAAGACGAGCACCGTCGTGTCGGTGAAGTCGTGTAAGAGTGGAATCATGGAGGAAACGTTGCTACCGCAGGGCGTTACTGCGCTCTGGTGTTCGCGTCGGCGCGTTCGTCCAGTCGAATCCCGGTTTTCTTCAAGATCTGTGTCGAAAACAGGGAGTCCCAGTCGTCCTCGGAGACGTCCCAGTACTCGCTCATGGTCTCGCGGACCTGTTCGATACGCTGCTGGCTTTCGTCCTCGCTGCGGCCGTGGGTCATCGCGAAGAAGTTGTACGGCCAAACGCCCTCGTGACGCGGTCGCCGATAACAGTGCGTGACGAACGGCAGCGCAGCGACTTCGGGGCCGACCTCGGGGACGACCTCGTCGGGGACGTTCCAGACCGTCATCCCGTTTTCCGTATAGCCCAGCGCGTAGTGGTTGGGCACGACGCCGATCCGGCGGATCTTGCCCTCACGCTCGAATCGTTTGATGGTCTCGAGCACCCAGTCGGCCTCCTGGCCGATCGCGTCAGCCACGTCCGCATACGGTGTTTCGGTCAGCGGGACGCCGCCTTGGATCTCGAGGACGAGGTCGCGTTCGGCTGGCGACAACGTCGCGTCGTCGGTCGGTTCGACGTCGGGGCCGCGCTCGGATAGGTCGATCCCGGCTGCCGCGATGTCCCCGTCGCCGTCGAGTGGGCCGTCGACGTAGAACTTGGCTTCGACGCGGAACTCGCGTTGTTTCGGCAGGTTGTACGTCTCCTGGCCCGTCTCAGCTTCGATCTCGGCTAACACCTCCTCGACGCGGTCCTCGTCGGCGACGCTGACGACGAACCAGACGTTCAGGTGTGGATGCTCGCGCTCGTAGTTGTGAGCTACCTCGCGGTGGGCGTTGACGGCCTCGACGACCTCGTCGAAGTGGTCTTCGGGGGCGTGCATGGCGACCAGCGTCGCCGCGCCGCCGATCTCCTGGGCGTTGACGAGCGGGCCGAACCGCGAGAGGACGCCGCGATCATCCAAGTCACGAATCGTCTCGAGCAGCCCCGCCGCGTCGATGTCGATCCCGTTCTCGCGCATGGCAGCCGCAGCAGGCTCGAACGGTCGTTCCACGACAGGAAAGCCGCCCTGAAAGGCGTTGACGACCGCCCGTTCGCGCTCCGTGAGATCGACGTCCGTGGTCATAGATGATACTCACGGCCCGCGGAGTATAAGCGGATTGGAACGGTGACAACGCGCTCACTCTGGCTGATTCGTTACCTGTCGTACCAGCGTCGACTCTACTATCTCTACCCGTGCTATACGACACCTAACCTTTATTGTAAGAAAGTAAGAGTTTCTGGTATGAAACGCCGTCAACTGGTCAGTGGGGCATCGCTGGCTGCGATCGCGACACTCGCAGGCTGTACTGGGGGATCAGGGACCACGGGAACCGAGTCGTCGAAGCCGCCGATCGACCAACTCGAGATTTCGATCTTCGACGTTCGACAGCCAGATCTCGGTGTCCAAAGCGCCACACTTCCCGTTATTCTCGAGTTCACAAACCCGGCGGACGTGGAAATTCCGTCCCCGTCGGGTGAATTCGATGTCGCGATTAACGGCTATTTGGTCGTCACAGCAGAGCCGACACTGAACACGCTCGAGCCGGGAGAAACGGCGAAGACGACGCTGGAGCTCATCATCGAATACGTCGATAGCAGATCGGCAGCGGTCGATGCACTGCGAAGCAAGAGTTTCCAGCTCACGATGGACGGCAAACTCCGGTCAGAAGACGCCACGGAAACCGTCTCGTTGTCGTACGATTACGGACAGTGACGGGCACCCGTCTCAGACGGACTCCTGTCAGTCAGTGCCGGTGGGACCGCGACCGTCCTGCGGTCCCACCGGTATATCGGGACAGCAGACCGTCTCAGTCCGTCCGATCGCCTTCGACGCCGGTCACGTCGAAGCCCAGGTCACGGATGTCCTCGAGGATCGCCTCGTGGTCGGCGCTAGCCTCGTAGTAGATGACGATGTCGAAGCTACCCTCGCGCAGCAGTTGCTGACACTCCCAGACGAACTCCTCGTCTTCGAGGGTCAGTCCCTGATGCTGGTTCGAGGAGAAGTCGGTGTCGTCGTTGCCCGAGTAGACGTAGCAGTCTTTCGGGTCGTGGCCTGCGTGCTCGGCGATAATGTCGCCGACGTCGATCGTCGCCTGCATCATCTGGACGTCGTCTTGGCCGTCGTAGTCGGTGTGGACGATCGCGCCGTTGAGTTCGATCTCGCCGGGCTCGAGCAGCGCTTTGGTCCGCTGATAGAGATCCTCGTCGAGAACGTTGGAGTTCGAGTCTGCCATTAGCTCACTCGAGCAGCGCCGGACTGATAGCCGTCACGGTTCCGATGGCAGTAAGAGCCGTTATTCGACGGGCGTTTTTCTGCCCCTCGACGCTCGAATCCGAGGGCGAATCGTGTCTGCTGGATTGACAACGAGCAACACACAAGACACATAGGCACCGGTGACTTTTCCACGGATAATGAAGCGGTGGCTCCGCGGACGCGTCGATGCGGCCTACGAACGGCTGCTTTCACGTGAGATATCCGGCGCGCCAACCCACGTTGCGGTGATCCAAGACGGCAATCGACGGTATGCCCGAAAGCGAGGCGGCGACGCCCACGAGGGCCACCGCGCCGGTGCGAAGACGACCGAACGCGTCCTCGAGTGGTGTCAGGATATCGGCGTCGAGGAGTTGACGCTGTATGCGTTCTCGACGGAGAACTTCGAGCGCCCGCCCGACGAGCGAGAGGCGTTGTTCGACCTCCTCGAATCGAAACTCCGCGAGTTCGCCGACGCCGACCGCGTCCACGACAACGACGTCCACATCCGCGCCCTCGGCGATGTCGACCGGCTCCCCAAGCGGGTTCGTGAGGCCGTCGCCTACGCCGAGGACCGAACCAACGACTACGACGAGTTCGTCCTCAACATCGCGCTGGCCTACGGCGGTCGTGCAGAGCTCCTCGAGGCCGTCCGCGGCGTCGCCGAAGCCGTCGATGCGGGCGAACTCTCGCCCGACGAGATCGACGTCGGGGACATCGAACAGCGACTCTACGACCGCCCGGTGCGTGACGTCGACCTGATCATCCGAACCGGCGGCGACGAGCGCACGTCGAATTTTCTCCCCTGGCACGCCAACGGCAACGAGGCCGCGGTTTTCTTCTGTACGCCCTACTGGCCGGAGTTCTCGAAGACGGACTTCCTTCGGGGGATCCGAACCTATGAACACCGCCAGGAGTCCTGGCGGCGCACTCGTGCCCGGCGTGCGCTGGCCTTACTCGGGGCCGTCAGCGAACCAGAACTCGCCGAAGCGCGCGCGATCGTCGACCGGTTCCGCGACTCGCTGCCCTCGAGCGAACGGCCCGACGCCGGCGAGTTCGAGACTGGCGACTCGAGCAGCCAGATCGCAGACTAGATCAGCGGCCGAACCGCCGCGACCGATTACAGTACTCGCGCACTGCCCGCAGGAAGTCCCGTTTGCGAAAGTCCCGCCAGTTGACGTCGGTAAAGTACAGCTCCGAATAGACCGACTGCCAGATCATAAAATCCGAGAGGCGCTCTGCGCCGGTTTTGATCACCAGATCCGGCTCGGAGGGAAAGACGAGATGGTCTTCGACATCCTCGTCATCGATCTCGTCGGGCTCGAGGCTGCCTGCGTCGACGCGCTCGGCGAGGGTTCGGACGGCGCTGGTGAACTCGTGTTTTCCGCCGAGGCCGATCCCGATCCGGATCGGCGCATCGGCGCGTGCCTTGTCGTCGGGTCCGCGGACGGCGACGGGCCGCGGTGCGTCGATCCGCTCGAGTTCACGTTGCAAAGCCGGCACCGCCGCCGCGTCGAGGACGCTGACGTAGACGGTCACCTGCGAGGCGTATTCGACGGCCCACTCGAAGAAATCGGTGAGCGTCTCGTAGGCACCTCGCTCTAACAGATCGCGCTCGGTGATCACGAGCGCGATGTGATCCGGCGGGTCGCCGTCGTGGCGGCGGATTCGAAAGGCCAGATACCGTTCGTACAGTCCCACACCCGTGCTTTCGTTGCTGGTATCATACGGGTTACGGGTTTCGGCGGACAGCGAACCGACAGCTCTGATCTGGCGAAAGAGACGCTAAGGACGGCAAAAACCGATCCGGAGCAGGTTCACGAACCTTGAAGTAATCGCCACAGAAAGGGACCGATATCGTGACGGCACCCGTTCGGCAAGCTGGCGTGTTCGCAGCCCTCTGTACGCTGTCGCTTGTCGTTCCGCTCGCTAGCCCGCGCGTCGGAGCTGCGATCGCCGGCGCCGTCCTGTTGGGTGCCTACGTTATCACCGACGGCCCGCTGTTCGACCTACTTGCCTACCCGGGCGATTACGAGGATTCGCGGCTCTACGGACTCATCACGTTCGTCCTCGCGGCAGTCGCGCTCGGACTCATGGCGACCGCCGCATCGATGCCGGTCGCCATCTTCGTCGGAACGATCCTGCTCGTCGGCTACGGCAACCTCGGCGAGCAACTCATCAGGCTGCGAACCGACAGCCCCGTCGTCCGCGTCGTCGGCTTCTGTCTGACGGCAGCCGCCGCAGCCGTCGCCGGCCAGGCCATCACTCGCTCGCTGGCGGGCGAGGCCGTCGTCTCGGCGCTGCCGCTCATGGTCTTTCTGGCGGCCAGCGGTGCGTTTCTCGCCGCGCTGTTGCGTGACGTTCTGTTGCGCTCCGACGACCCCATCGTCGTCCTCTCGGTCGGGCTCTTGCTGTGGCTGCTTGCGGAACTCGAGCCGACCATCGGCCCGACGGAACTCCTCATCGCGCTTGCAGTCACCGTCGTACTCGGCTATACGTCCTATGCCCTCGAGACCGCTTCCATTGCGGGGATGCTCACCGGCGTCTTGCTCGTCTTGCTGACGACCGTCCTCGGCGGCTACGGCTGGTTTGCCGTCCTCGTCTCCTTTTTCGCCATCGGCGGCCTCTCGACGAAGTTCCGCTACGAGGAAAAGACGGAACTCGGCGTCGCCGAGGACAACAACGGCGCCCGTGGAAGCGGCAACGTCCTCGGCAACGCCGCGGTCGCACTCGTCGCCGTCCTCGGCTATGCCGCCAGCGACGCCGGCTTGCTCCCCCACGAACCCGAGCTCTTCTTATTCGCCTTTACCGGCTCGATCGCCACCGCGATGAGCGACACTCTCTCGAGCGAGATCGGGAGCGTCTTCGACCGACCGCGACTGATCACGACCCTCCAGCCGGTCGCTCCCGGCACTGACGGCGGCGTCACCTGGCAGGGTGAACTCGCCGGTATCGCCGGCGCAGCCATCGTCGCCGCCATCGCTACCGGGCTGTTCCCCGAAGTGGGTGCCGCCGGCGCGGCGATCATCCTTGCCGCAGGGATCGCCGGAATGACCGTCGATAGCCTGCTCGGCGCGACGCTCGAGGGATCGGTACTCGGCAATCAGGGCGTGAATTTCCTCGCGACGCTGTCGGGTGCGCTCGTCAGTGCCCTGCTGGTGTTGACCGGTGCCGTCTTCGGCTGACGGCGACATCGATCGCCCAGAGACGGAGACGCGACAGTATCGTTTCTGAGAGTCGGCGACCGGTATAACGGCCCCTCGTCAGCGACGGTGGCGCTGCGTCTGGACGGAGCAAAACATAGGAGAGTCCAGCAGGGCGGCTGTGATCGACTCTCGTCTCAGCGCGTATCACACATGGTGCTGGATGCGCCGGGACAGTGACAACAGCCCGTTTCATACGGACTCCTGTCAGTCAGTGCCGGTGAGACCGCAGGACTGGCGGCGGATGCACCGGGAAGTCGTGACAGCAGCCCGTCTCAGTCGTCTGCAGTGTGGAACGTAGTCTCCGAGGGTGTCGTCTCGGAGGAGCCGAATCGATCGTCGACAGGATCGACCCGAGTTGCGGACTGTGAGTCCGGCGTGTTGTCGGTTGTTGTCGCCCAGAACATCATCCAGACCCAGGCGCCGAGGAGTGCGACTGCGACATATGCTGGGGGCGTCATAGTCGTCGCTCAGGACCGACAGCATATGAACGGCTCGGACCAGGCGAACGGTGAACCCTGCTGTCATTCCCCGTCCGGGCGCTGCTCGGCGACATCGTCGATCGCGTGGACCCGAACGTCGGTCGGTCGTTTCGTGAACTGTCCGAGCGAGCGTGCGATGATCCGGTCGACGCCACGGTCGGCTGCCAGATCGAGCAGGCGCTGATCGAGGATTTCGTCGAGGACGATCGTCGTCGGCACCGCCTCGAGCGCGTCGAGTGCCTCGTAGGCGTCGCTCGCGTCGGCTTCGTCGATCGGCGTGGCGTCGGCGTCGAGAAACCGAACACGATCGGAGTTCGCCCGTACGATCTCGGTCGCGTGTCCGTAGATCGTTTCAGGGCCGCGGTCAGCGTCTGATTCGGCAGCGGTCGCGTCGTCGGACTGTGCCGGTTCCGAACCGGCCACCACGTCGGCGGTGTCCGGCTGTGGCTGACTCGCCGCTGTCGCCCTGGCCTCGTCACGTGCGTCGGTGGCTGCGTCCGGCTCTGTGGCTGAGTCGTGGGTATCTGTCCGGTCGGACTCCGTCGTCGGTGGCGCGGTCGTGTCGCCGGTCGGTGGCGGTGCCGGCGTCGTGCTGCCGTCGGTGGCGGCGACGGCTTCTCGAGGCTCGTTTAACTCCGCAACTGTCTCGTAGGGGACCTTGTTCCGGAGGGCAGCGAACACTTCGTGATGGTCGAGTTCCTCGACGGAGCTGTCGGCGGGAGCGAACGCGACGTAATCGATGTCACCGACCTGGGCGAGCTCCTCGAGGATGAGGTCGCCGCCGCGGTCGCCGTCGAGGAAGGCCGTAACCGTACGATGACGGGTGAGTTCGGCCACGGCGTCGGGGACGCTCGTCCCTTCGACCGCGATGGCGTTTTTGATGCCGTACTTGAGTAGGGTGAGGACGTCGGCTCGGCCTTCGACGACGATGATGGCGTCACTGTCGGTGACCCGTGGGCCGGCGGGCAGGCCCTCGTACTCGGTGATATCCTCGACGCGGACGTGCTGGCGGACCTCCGCTAAGATCTCGTCGGAGGACATAATCGAGTCGTCGAAGCCCGTTCGGAGGAGTTCCTTCGCGCGATCGACCACTTCCTTGCGTTTCGCAGCGCGCACGTCCTCGATCTTGCGGACCTCGAGATCGGCTCGGCAGGGACCGACGCGCGTGATCGTCTCGAGCGAGGCCGCAAGCGTGGCGGTTTCGACCTTATCGAGGCCCGTCGCGATAGTGACTTGACCGTGGGACTGACCGCCAGTGCTCGAGATTTCGACATCGATACGACCGACTTTGCCAGACTGCCGGAGGTCGCGGAGGTCGAGTTCGTCGCCGAGCAGCCCTTCGGTCTGCCCGAAGATTGCGCCGACGACGTCGCTCCGCTCGACGACCCCGTCAGCCGTAACGTCCGCGTGAATGAGGTATTTCGACGTATCTTCCATTGGAGATCTGTCCCCGGGAGGGGCGCGGTGACGCGGGAATCGCGTCCAGAGACCGGTTTATATATGATTTGGTTCGTGGGGGGCAAATAGCTGTTGACCTCTGGATACCGTGTGCGGGCGAGTGGACTGTCATCAGTTCGGTGTTACTGATGGCCACCAGTCATGGAGCGCGACACGGTATCTTCCTCTCGCCGACGCTGCCGGCCAGTTGGAGACGGTCGGTGAATCGGGTCTGTCGGAGGATGTGTGGCGCCATTCGCTCATACGGTCTCTTGTACCGATGTCCCGGTGGGACCGCGACCGTCCTGCGGTCCCACCGGCACTGACTGACAGGAGTCCGTATCAGTACGCCGGTCGATACCAGTACCAGTACAGCACGACCGCGAGCAACACGACGAGCCCGCCGAGGAAGAAGAGGAGGCCAGGCGGGACAGTTGCAAACACCGCCTCCGCCACCGCGTCCCCGCCGTCGCTCGCGTTTTTCGCCGCTTCGCTGCCGGCGTCCAGTGCCGAATCCGACGCGCTCGCCGCATCCGAACTCGCCCCGTTACTGGATCCGTCGCTTCCGTTCACGTCGGTAATTCCGATGTCGCCGCCATCGGTCGAGGTGCTCGTATCGTGGTCCGAGCCTGTCGACTGGCCCCCGCCATCCGGGTCACCCGATTGTGACTCGCCGGTCGCTCCAGTCGGCGCGAGCCAGCGTGTCAGTGTGTACTGCACCAGCAAACTCCCCCCTGCGAGCGCGCCGATCCCGCCGAGAAACCGCGAGAGTGCCGCTTTGAGTTTCGCTGCCCGCGACTCGTCGCTGGTGACGATCAGCGGCCCGTCCGTCGTCGCATAGACGCTCATCTCGTTGCCCCGCGAGGAGTACCAGGTGTCGACGACCGCGACGAGCCCGGCGTCCTCGAGGTTTTCTAAGTGATACCGGACGTTCTGGATGGAGGAATCGATCGCGTCGGCGATGTCACTCGGCGTTCCGGGTTCCTCGTCGAGGCGTGCGTAGATTTGCCGAGCCGTCGTCGAGGAGAGGGCGCTGAAGACCGCATCGGCGTCCTCACCCTCGAGATCGACGACGCGAGGCTGGCCCTCCTCGGTCGTCGTCTCGGAGCGAAAGGGGAACAGCCGGGCCATACAATCGATTCGTACTCACTGGCAGACCCATATACGTTTTTTCCTCGATGAAATATCGATTGTAGCTATCGTCGCAACTGATCGTCACGGTCCCTGATCATACGACTGGAGCGTGGGTCGGAGCGAGCACCGTGAGCGAGAGCCGCAAACTGTGCGATCAGTGTGACTCGTTTCGATCACCGATTTCTCGAATCGGCGAGCCGACGACGGCGTATCGATGAACAAATCTCTTCGATAGCGGAGTTCGAACAGAAAGAACTACCCATATCGAGCGGGACGATCACATATGCACCGGAACGAACTGGGATTCTGGATCGCGGTCGCGGTCGTCCTCGCCGGACTCACGGTGCCGTGGTTCCTGTGGGGATCGGCGACCGTCGTCGCCGGGCTGCCAGTGTGGCTCTGGTGGCACGTCGGCTGGATGGGCGTGGCGTCGATCATCTTCTGGCTCTTCGCCCAGCGTGCCTGGGGGATCGGCATCGAATCGGCGGGCGACGATGACGGTGGCGAGCGACTGGGCGGTCCCGGTCGGGCTCGAGAGCCACGAACCGGCGGTGAGTCGCCATGAGGGCGGTCACACTACAATTGGCGATCATCGTCGGCTACCTCCTGCTTGCGCTCGCGGTCGGGCTGGTCGCCTATCGCCTGACCGACCGCACCGCCGAGGACTTCTATCTCGCGAGTCGCACGCTCGGCACAGTCGTGTTGCTGTTTACGACGTTCGCGACGCTGCTGTCGGCGTTTACCTTCTTCGCCGGCCCGAACATCGCCTACGCACAGGGGCCCGAGTGGATCCTCGTCATGGGGCTGATGGACGGCATCATCTTCGCCATCCTCTGGTACGTGATCGGCTACAAGCAGTGGTTGCTCGGCCAGCAGTACGGCTACGTCACCCTCGGCGAGATGCTCGGCGACCGCTTCGGATCACGGTGGCTCCGCGGGCTCGTCGCCGGCGTCAGCCTGCTCTGGCTGTTCCCCTACGTCATGCTCCAGCAGGTCGGCGCTGGTACGGCACTCGAGGCGCTCACCGACGGCGTAGTGTCCTACGAACTGGGTGCGGGCCTGATCACGGTGTTCATGATCCTCTACGTCGTCGCCGCCGGCATGCGCGGGGTCGCCTGGACCGACACGCTCCAGGGTGCGTTCATGCTCGTGACCACCTGGGTCGCGCTGCTGTGGGTGCTCGCAGCCGTCGGCGGCCCCGGCGCAGCGACCGCAGCACTCGCGTCAACGCCCGACACCGCCGGCTACCTCTCGCTTGGCAGCGGATACTACACGCCCCAGTGGATTCTCTCGACAGCGATCACGATCGGCTTCGGCGTCGCGATGTTCCCGCAGGTCAACCAGCGCTTCTTCGCCGCGGGCTCGAAGGCCGTGCTCAAGCGCTCCTTTGCCCTCTGGCCGATCCTCTGTGTGCTGCTGTTCGTCCCCTCGTTCATGCTCGGGGCGTGGGCCGCCGGCCTCGAGGTCTCGATTCCCGAGGGAGCGAACGTCCTGCCACTGATCCTCGATGCGTACACCCCGACCTGGTTCGCCGCGCTGGTCATCGCCGGGGCGATGGCCGCGATGATGTCCTCCTCGGACTCGATGTTGCTATCGGGGTCGTCGTATTTCACGCGGGATCTCTATCGACCGTTCGTCGACCGAACTCTCTCCGACAGCCGAGAAGGGCTGCTGGCCCGCGGCGGCGTCGTGGTCTTTGCGACTGCCGCCTTCTTCGCCAGTCTGTTTCAGCCGGCGACGCTGTTCGACCTCGGCAACGCCGCCTTCAGCGGCTTCGCCCAGCTCGCACTACCGGTGTTGCTTGCCCTCTACTGGCGCAAGGTTACGCGCGCCGGGATCACCGCCGGCATCCTCGCGAGCCAGGGCTTTTACATGGCGAGTCTCTTCGTCGCCGCTGTGCCGGGGTCCTACGCGGGCTGGTCGGCCGGCCTCGTCGGGATGGGGCTTGGCCT
Organism: Natrinema sp. HArc-T2; assembly: GCF_041821085.1. Classification (NCBI taxonomy): domain Archaea; kingdom Methanobacteriati; phylum Methanobacteriota; class Halobacteria; order Halobacteriales; family Natrialbaceae; genus Natrinema; species Natrinema sp. HArc-T2. The sequence continues at coordinate 77,377 of NZ_JBGUAZ010000004.1, forward strand.
CCTCATCACCATCGCCGTCTCGCTGGTCACCTCGCCGGCAGCCGACGAACAACGCGCGATCTACTTCGACGGCCTCGGTGCCGACTGATACGGTCTGCTATCACTGGTTACCGGCGCACCCGCAGGACGGGTCGCGGGTGCGCCGGCACTGACTGAGAGGAGTCCGTATGACCGAGTCGAATCGCCACCCTGAACGGTCCCGATTGCATAGCCGGCGACCATGACGATCGATCTCCCACCTGCGGTCGCCGACGACTGGCGCCAACTCGGCACGCAGACCGAGAACCGACGGCTCGCGCTCATGACGATCACCGCCGAGACGACCGTCTTCGAACACCAGCCGACCGCCGACGCACTCGAGCAACTCCACACAGATGGGTCCATTCCGGCCCGATCGCTGTTTCTCATCGAACTGGAACTCGACCCACCGCTGTCGACGATGGGACTCTCTCCGAGCGATGCGCTCGGAATGGCCGCCCCGAAAGCACGCAACGGGTTCGTCGAGACGATCGAAGACGACGGGATCCTCGTCGGCGACGAACGCGCAAGCGAACATATCGACCGCCCGGACGGCACCGTCGGCCATCTCACCGTTTTCGAGGCTGCCTATCCGATCGACGACGCGGCAGCTGACAACGACGACGGCGACGATGAGGCTGCAACGATCGACGCCGAAGCCCACGTCGCTATCTGGCCTGCCGCCGACACGTACGTCATGGCCGGCGGGCTGGTGCCCCTCGAGGCGCCCGACGAACCAGCCACTCTCGAGGCCGCCCTCGATATCAATCCGGCCCGCGACCGGGAGGCGATCGTCGACCTGTTTCGGGGCCTCAAACTCGAGGCGACGGAGGACTGACCGCGCTGCTGTCGAAACGATTAGGTGGCCGACCATCGATGCGTCGCTATGGCACACTATAGCGGCCACGACTACCCGGAGCTGGCAAAGACCGGCTTCCTCCTCGGGCTCGCCCTGTTCGTCGTCGGGACGGGCAGCGAGCTCGTCGGCCACGCGATGTTCGGATCGCTTCCCCAGTGGGAGAACACGCTGTTTTTCGCGCTGACGATCATCGGCTTCGCGATCGGCTTCGCCTCGCCGTTCGTGTTCGGTATCGTCATGCCGCTCATCGAGTAGCGCGGCAACGACGATTCCTCACTTACTCGTCCGTTTCGTCCCTGGGTGCTCGACGACGAAGCCACTCGAGACCGAGCGTACCGCCGACGACGCTCGCACCACCGGTGAAGCCGGGAACGTCATCGGCGTTGGCATCACTGTTGACATCACTCTCGTTTGTTTCGTTGACGTCGTCCTGACTGGGCTGAGCGTCGCCAACGCTTTCGGTGTCGGTTGAACCGGTATCCGGCTCAGTTTCTATGCTGGGTTCGTTCTGGTCCGAATCGTCGCCAGTGCGTTCCCGATCGTCCGTCTCGGTCTCGCCGTCTTCTGTGTCACCGCTCGATTCGCCGTCGCGGGACTCGTGGGTGGTCTCATCTTGGGACGAACGAATGGCGAACAGTCCATCGCTGGTGGTGAGATAGAGTGCATCGTCACTGACGACGTAGGGGGGCTCGTAGCTATTTCGGTGGACGCTGACGTCTCCAGCGCCTTCGTACGGGATCACCCACTTCTTTGATCCGTCCGTCAGATCGAGCCCGAGAATCGCTGGTTCACTCCCGAACTCCTCGAAGAACTTCTTCGCCTCGTCGGTTTCGGCCGCCGAGGGTGGATGGTAGGAGACGATGGCCGTCTCTCCAGCGATAACCGGGGCGCGGAAGGCGAAGATCCCCGAGAACACATCGTATTTCCAGCGGTACTCGCCGCGTTCGTAGTCCCAGGCACCGAGCGGCTCGCTTATCCGTGGGCGGGAGAGCCGCACCTCGTTCGACGTTGCGAACGGGGCGTCCCCAGTCGTTCGTGTCGGCACCTCGCCGTCGTGACCGAGGAGTCGTTCGGCATCACCTTCGTACTCGGTCACGGAGACCGTCACACGGTGTCCTATTTCGAGATTCTTCACATAGATCGTCTCCTCCGTCGCAACGATCGGTTCTCCACCCCCACCTTTGGGAAAATCTGCGGTCCAGAGCTTGATTCCTGTCGTTGCCTCGAGTGCGACGAGCGCCTCCGGTGAGGTATGGGCGTATACGGTTTCGTTTGCGACGGCGGCGGATATCGAATCGAACGACCGTTCTTCTAGTTCCGAGTCCATTGCCATTCCCTGGTAAGCAGCTATTTCGATTGAATCGTACTTCCAGTTCACCGACCCATCGTGTGCGTCGATCGCGTAGAGCGATCCATTGGCAACGACATAAACCGTCTCGTGTGCGACTGTCGGCTGCGTCACCGACTCGCTACTGTCGAACTCGACTTCCCAGACCACCTCGCCGGCTGTGCCGTCGAGCGCGACCAACCGCTCTCCGGTGACGTAGACCGTCTCGTTGGCAACCGCGGGCGTTCCGTCGACGTTGAGATCCTCCCGTTTCCACTCGAGGTCCCCCGTTCCTGCATCGAGGGCGTGCACTGCTCCGTCGTCAGTTCTCAGGTACGCCCTTCCGTTGGCGGCAGCGAGGTCACCGGTTTCCTCGTACTTCCAGGCGAACGTGTCTAGTTCCGAGCTCGCAGCCGTCTCGACGGATGCCGTGTTCGCTGCGTTCCCTCGATACGACGACCAGCCCGTTGAATCGGTGACCGGATTCGACGGCTCGGCATCCCGTTCTTCTCCACTCGCTGAAGTGGCGAAAATCCCACCGGCCGCGAGCGCTGCACTACTAGCGAGGAATGACCGTCGCTGCCAATCGTTCATACTCGAAGCGGTGTGGCTGACCCTATCGCTATAGGGTTGTTAGGGACAATTTCATCGCAACCCATAGCCTCAGAGAGGGAATCAGAGTCGAAGGTCTCGACTGTCAGTATCAGTAATTCCAGTACTGTTGTGTTTGAAACGGGTGATGGGAGTGATATAATAGCCGAATAATCGGCTAATTCACATTCAGACTGCGTCCAACCAGTGACCCTGACGATGAGACATCGAACGGCGTAGATTCTGGTGGTTTTTATAACCACAGCCCCTCCGTACCGCATATGCAAACCCACATCGTCCCGGTCGGGTTCGACTACGACCGGCTGATCGCGCCGCTCGTGCGCGATCAGATCGACGTCGACAGCGTCATTTTGCTCGAGGGGGCCGTCGGCAGCGAGGCCAACGTCGAATACTCTCGACACCTCTCGAAGAAACTCGAGACGGACTTTCGGAACCTGCTGGGAGCCGAAACCGAGCGGTTCGTCTTAGAGGACGTCTACGACTACGACGAGGCCTTCGAGCAGGCCTACGAACTCATTACAGCGGAACTCGATGCCGGCAACGAGGTCTGGGTCAACGTCGCTGCGATGCCCCGGACCGTCAGCTTTGCCTTCGCCAACGCTGCCCACTCGCTGATGGTCGAACGCGAGGAAGACCGCGAAGGGATTCATACCTACTATACCGCCCCCGAGAAGTACTTAGAGACCGAACTCGCCGAGGAACTGCGCGAACAGATCGCCTTACTCGAGGACCTCCGCGAGGACGGCGACGGGATCGAAGACGATCGGATCGCGGACCGCCTCGAGAGCGCGCGCGATCTATTGGCCGAGTTCGACGAGCGGGGGACGACTATCGGCGCAAAGGAAATCGACGGCAAGCACATCGTCGAGTTGCCGGTCGCCTCCTTCTCGAACGTCAAGCCCTTCGAGGAACTGATCCTGTACAAACTCGGCGAAGGCGGCGAGTTCGACTCCGTCTCGGAGCTCGCCGAATCGCTGGCGCGCGAGCTCAACGAGGAGTACACCGACAGCTTCCGGTCGAAAGTCATCTACAACGTCGATCGGCTGGGTCCCGGCGGCAAAGGATACATCGAACGCGAGGAACACGGCAAGTCCTATCGGACCAGACTCTCCCGGATCGGCGAACTGTGGGTACGAGCCCACTCCGACTCTGACGCCTGACGGGTGTTTACACCGGTGTCGTGTCGCAAACCGACTACGCTATTCGCTTGTGGGCTCGTCCCAGTCGGTAAAACAATCCTCGGGCCGGACATCGCGGATCGCCTCCTCCCCCTCTGCCGGGATGTGCTGAAAGCAGCGCGGTTCGTTCTCCGACGTGGCGATCCACGCCGCCTCGTTCCCGCAGACGGCACAGTTCGGCGCACTGCCGACGCGCAGCGCGTACCACCAGCGCCAGTCATCGAACCGGGAACGAACGCGCGCCCGCAGCCGTGACAGGAAACTCACAGTCGATCGGCCCCCTCGAGTCGGTCGCCGTCGGTCATCATACTCGAACCTAGCCACTCACGCTACTTCGGCGCTTCTGATTCCGAAGTCATCCCCGGAGTGAGGAGCGCCCGCCGCGACGGTCACGGGGATGGTCGGCTCAAGCGACTCGCTCGAGCAGTCGTTCCCGAAGCACGAGCAGGCAGGGCAAGACAGTGAGACAGGCGACGAACGCGAAGATGATACTTAGACCCGTGACCAGCCCGAACCGCTGGAGGGGTGGCGCAAGCGCCAGCGCGAGGACACCGAAGCCAGCCGCTGTCGTCGCCGCACTGCCGAGTAAGGCGCCGCCGGTGCCGGTGATCGTCGCTGCAAGGGCCTCATCGAGTGAATCCCGCTCGTTGCGTTCGGCAACGAACCGCTCCCCGACGTGGATGCTGTAGTCGACCCCCAGACCGATCGCGAGGCTCGTGATGACCGCCGTCTCGCTGTTAAAGGGCAAGCCGAGGGCCGCCATCGCACCGAGCAGCCACGCGAGCGCGGCAACGACGGGTGCGAGCGTGACCGTCCCGAGCGTGAGCGTTCCGTGACGAGCCCAGTAGAGCAGCGTCAGGAAGCCGAAAATGACCACCAGCGTGACGGCGAACGCTTGAACCAGCGTCTCGAGCAGCGCATCCTGGATCACCGCGGTCGTGACAGGTCCGCCCGTCGCGATCGTACTCGCGGGGCCGTTCGCTTCGATGGCGGTCGCCAGCGCTCGCGTGCCGTCAGCGACGGGCTGGGCGGCGGCGTCACCCTGAACGGTCACGAGCAGGCGGGCCGACTCGTACTCTCCGCTGTCGGTTCGGTAGAGGACCTCCCCAGCACGCTCCGGCGCGACATCGAAGAGCACGTCGTAGAAGCCGGCGACGTCCTCGTCGGGCAGCCCGTCGCCGTCAGTATCTCGCTGCTCGAGGGCGGCTGCGACGGTTTCGTTAGTAGCTGCTAGCTCGTGGATGACCGACGGCGGGCCCTCGATTGCGGCCCGTCCGTCCGCTCGGACGACGATCGTGCCCTCGTCGTCGACCGCAGTGCTCGCGCGCTCGATCGCTGCGAGCGTCTCCGGATCGGTCACGGCTCCGCGTATCAGTACCTGCGTTTGGCTGCCCTCGCCGCGTCCAGCGAAGTGCTCGCCGAGGTAGGCCGCCTCGTCACTGATCGTGTACGTGTCCGGAGCGAGGGGGCCAGGCAGCGATTTCGCCCACTCCGGCGCGTCTTCGGGGAGGAAATCGGCCCGGTTGAACTCCGTATCGATGTCGGTCGCGCCGTAGGCCCCGCCAGCGGCGAGGACGAGGGCGACGAGGACGACCACGGTCGGTGCCCGCTGGACCAGCCCGACAAGCCCCGACAGCACGCGGTTGACGACCCCGGTCCCCATCCCGAACGGCGGGAGCGCTCGGTCACGACCGAAGCGGCCCTCGAGAACGTCGTCGAGTTCGACCTTGAGCGCCGGGACGAGTGCTGCGAAGGCGACGAACGTTGCGACGATGCCGCCGGCGCTCAACACGGCGAAGTCCTGAATCGCCGGCAGCGGGCTGATGACATTTGAAAGGAAGCCGACGGCGGTCGACACCGTCGCCGCAGCGAGCGCGAGGACGACGCTCGCGAGTCCGACACGCATCCCGCCGCGTGGCCCGTACGAGCCGCCGTTTGCGCGCTGGGGTACGTCTTCGGTCGCCGCGTGCTCGTTGGAACCCGCTCTCGCCTCCCGATAGCGCATGACGACGTGCAGCGAGTAGTCGATCCCCAGTCCGATCAGCAGGAAGGGAACGGCGATGAGGAGTTGACTCGTCGGTATCTCGAGCCAGCCGAGAATGCCGGCGACCCACGCCATCACGACGGCGATCCCGACGAACCCGAGCACGACGTCGACGACGTCGCGATAGGTAACGCCGAGAACGACGAGGATGAGGACGAGCGCGACGGGGGTGATGATCGCGAAGCTATCGCCGACGGCGTTCGCCGACGCCTCGTCAGTGACGCCCTGCCCGAAGAGGAACGCGTCGGCGAACCGATCATCGACGCGCTCGTCGATTTCGACCTGTGCATCGTAGGCAGCCTGTGGGTCCTCGTTTGGGCCGCTCTCGTCGACCTGGAACAGGAACGTAATGCGCGCGTCGGCATCGGTCGCGCCCGGTTCGTAGTCGCTCGGGAGGAACTCGTAGGGGTCAGCACCCTGCTCCTGTGGACCCTGCCCGCCTCGGTCGGCGTCGGGGTCGAGCACGTCGGCCAGCAGCGCCTCGACCTCCGCGTCCGAGCGCGATTCGAGGGCTGCAATCTGTTCGTCGAGCGTGGGTGCACTGGTATCCGGCGGCCCGTCGGCAGCAGCCGCCCGGTCTTCGTAGACGGCAGCCGTCGCGACGACGTTCTCGAGGCCGACGAATCCACGCTCCCCGAGCGTCGCGTTCAGATCGGCGTCGTCGCGGACGTCCCGTTGGAGATACAGGCCCTCGAGCAACGAGTCACGCGTGAGCACGTCGCCGCCCTCGTCGCGGACGACGAGCTGTGAGACGATCGCGTCGTCAGTACCGTAGGTCGCTTCGATCTCCTCGAGTGCGGCAGTCTCTGCGGAGTCAGTCTCGAACTGGCCGATTTCCCCTGCTTCGGGCGACCCCATCGCCGCGCCGGCTGCAACGACGCCGGTGAGAAGCACGACGAGGACGATCACGAGGCGACTATGTGCCGTGATCGTCTCCGCGTATCGGGTCGCGATAGAACCGCTCATGTGTCACTCACGCTCGATCACTAGTCGCCTCTCGGATCGGGGCCTTCATAGCGTTTCGGATGGAAACCGATACGCTATAATCGATTTCCGATTATGAACACCGATATCGATCGTGAACGCGGCGTGCTCACTCCCGCAGACCGCGCTTACTTGCTCGGCGAACGCGAGATGAGCCACGAACAGTCGAAACGAAACGCGGAGGCACGAATCCGTCAACGGATCCACGCAGCGGCACTCGATTTCGATCTGCTGTTGCATACGCTTCCGGAGAAAGACCGCCGGCAGGTGTTCGAGCGGACGGCGACCGACGAGAAGTTCCTCGACGGACTTCGGGCGATGATCGCCTTCACCTATCTCGGCCTCGAGACCCACGGCGTCGGCTTCGAGGACGTTCTCGAGCCCGCTGTCCGAAGCTCCGAGGAGTACCTCGCGGCGACCGATCACGACGTGAGCGTCTCGGTCGATCTCACGTTCGACGTCGAGACGACGGTCGAGTCCTCACTGTCGGGTGTCGTCTCGCGACTCGAGGCCGGCGAGCCGGTCACCCCGCGGGAACTGTTTTCGGTCGTCATGCAAGGCGACTACGACGCGACCGGCCTCGACCGAATCACGGTCGTTGGCGCGGACGCCGACCAGCTCACGGACGGCTTTCTCGAGCGGCTGGCAGCGTATCTCGAAGGTGAATTGCGGCACGTGACCGACTCGAGAGCGGAGCTCGTCCTCGAGGCGGACGCTGACGAGCACCCGACCGCCTGCCAGTCGGAGCCTGATGCGAACGCGGACGGCACCTGATAGCGATGGCCGAACCCGGGCGACGAAACACCTAACACCGTTGACGGGGCAAGAGGCACGTATGAACCAGTGCATCGCGGCACCCGTCCGCCCGTTCGACGGCCCGCGTGGCACCGTTTTCGTAGGGGCTCCATAGCCCCGCATTCCCCACCCCGTTTCGACGGATGTATTGTCGCCGATCAGCATTCACCGAGCAACGACTCATATGGACGAGCGCCAACCACAGTTTCCGACGACGCACCGACGACGCCCACGGCGGGCGGTGAGAGCATGAGCATGGACACGGCCGAACAGGACGAGCCGAGCCTCGAGGGTGGCTACGACCCCGAAGCCGTCGAATCGCGCTGGCAACAGCGCTGGGTCGACGCGGATGTCTACGCCTACGATGGCGACGAAAAGCAGGACCCGAACACGGTGTATGCGATCGATACGCCACCACCGACGGTCTCGGGCAGCCTGCACATGGGCCACCTCTATGGCTCGACGCTCCAGGACTTCGCCGCCCGGTTTCAGCGGATGGCAGACGGCGACGTGCTTTTTCCCTTTGGCTACGACGACAACGGGATCGCAAGCGAACGGCTGACCGAAAAGGAACTGGACATTCGCCACCAGGACTACGAGCGCCGCGAGTTCCAGAATCTCTGTCGGGAGGTCTGTCAGGACTACGAGGCCGAGTTCACCGAGAAGATGCAGGCACTCGGCACCTCGATCGACTGGAACAACACCTACAAGACGATCGAGCCGCGCGTCCAGCGCATCTCGCAGCTTTCGTTCCTCGATCTCTACGAGAAAGGGCGAGAGTACCGCAAGAAAGCGCCCGCGATCTGGTGTCCCGACTGTGAGACAGCCATCTCGCAAGTCGAGATGGAGGACATGGAGAAGGGGTCACACTTCAACGACATCGCATTCGAACTCGTCGGCGAGGACGCTCCCCGCGATGAGTTCGTCATCTCGACGACCCGTCCGGAACTCCTGCCGGCATGTGTCTCGGTGTTCGTCCACCCCGACGACGAGGAGAATCAGGATCTCGTCGACGAAACCGCTCGCATTCCGATCTTCGGCCACGAAGTGCCGATCATCGAAGACGAGCGCGTCGACATGGAGAAAGGCAGCGGCGTCGTGATGTGCTGTACCTTCGGTGACCAGAACGACATCGAGTGGTACCAGGCCCACGACCTGCCGCTGCGCGTGGCCATCGACGAGTCCGCGACGATGACCGACCTCGCCGGCGACTACGAGGGCATGTCCACCGAGGAAGCCCGCGAGGCCATCGTCGAGGACCTAGACGACGAAGGCTCCCTACGCGACCGCTGGGCGATCACCCACGCCGTGCAGGTCCACGAACGCTGTGACACGCCCGTCGAGTTCCGCGTCTCCAAGCAGTGGTACGTCGAAATCTTAGATCACAAAGACGAGTATCTCGAGGCCGGCCAGGAGATGGATTGGTACCCCGAGAAGATGTTCACTCGCTACCAGCACTGGATCGAGGGCCTCGAGTGGGACTGGCTGATCTCCCGCCAGCGCGACTCGGGCATCCCGTTCCCGGTCTGGTACTGTGAAGACTGCGACCACCCAATCATGGCCGAGCGCGAGGACCTGCCGGTCGATCCGCTCTCGGACGAGCCGCCGGTCGACGCGTGTCCGGAGTGTGGCCACGACGCGTTCGAGCCCGAAGAGGACGTCTTCGACACGTGGGCGACCTCCTCGCTGACCCCGCTGATCAACGCCGGCTGGGACTGGGATGCAGAGGCAGAGGAGTTCACGATGGACAACCCGGAACTCTACCCGTTCGACCTGCGTCCGCAGGGCCACGACATCATCTCGTTCTGGCTGTTCCACACCATCGTCAAGTGCTACGAGCACACTGGCGAGGTGCCCTTCGACGCGACGATGATCAACGGCCACGTTCTGGACGAGAACCGCGAGAAGATGTCCAAGTCGCGTGGCAACGTCGTCGAACCCGACGCGGTGCTCGCGGAGTACCCCGTCGACGCCGTCCGGTTCTGGGCCGCCAGCGCCGCCGTCGGCGACGACTTCCCGTATCAGGAGAAGGATCTGACGGCGGGCGAAAAACTCCTGCGCAAGCTCTGGAACGCCTCGAAGCTCGTCGACACGCTCGCGCCCGCTGATCCCGACGAGCCCGCCGACCTCGAGGCCATCGACCGCTGGCTGCTCGCAGAACTCGACGATGCCATCGAGGATCTGACGGCCCATCTCGAGGCTTACGAGTTCGCGAAAGCCCGCGACCGCCTGCGGACGTTCTTCTGGAACACCTTCTGTGACGACTACCTCGAGATCGCCAAGACCCGCGAGGACAACCCCTCGACGCAGTACGCGCTGCGAACCGCACACCGAACCTTCCTCGAGCTGTGGGCGCCGTTCCTGCCCCACGTGACCGAGGAGATCTGGCAGGCGATCTACGTTGCCGACGACGCGGCCCTCGAGACGAGCAGCATCCATGTCCGCGACTGGCCCGAACCGCAGGGCCACGAGGCCGACTTAGAGGCCGGCGAGACCGCCATGGAGGTCATCTCCGCGCTGCGTCGCTACAAGAGCGAGAACCAGTTGCCGCTGAACGCCGACCTCGAGTCGGTGTCGGTCTACGGCCCCGTCGAGGGCTTCGAGGATGCCATCCAGAACGTGATGCACGTCCAGAAGCTCACCGTGCTCGAAGAGCAACCGGAGATCACGACCGAGGTCGCCAAAATCGATCTCGATTACTCGACGCTCGGGCCGAAGTTCGGCTCGAAGGTCGGCGAGATCGACGCCGGCATCGAGAGCGGCGACTACGAGATCGACGACGACGAAAACGTCCTGCGCGTCGCCGGCGAAGAACTCGAGGACGACTTATTCGAGGTCGAACTCGAGCGCACCTACTCCGGCGAGGGCGAGATGATCGAGACCGAATCGGCGGTCGTCATCCTCGAGTAAGTCGGTCGCCACCACTGGCAGACGAATCCGGTCCGCATCGTGGTCGCTTTCTGAACGGTCGTTTACTGTATCTCGTTGGTGTCTGAATTCCGTCCCACCAGCAGAAAGGCTATAACTATCTCGGGCAATCTCGAGTCGTGCTCTGCTGAAGTCGAGACGAGCCGACGGGTTGGCCGCGCCGCGTAAGCCGAGTACAGAGCACCATGAAGACAGATACATCGAACGCGACCCGCACGGACACTGACGACCGCCTCTCTCCGACCGTCATCTTCGAGCTGTTATGCGAGGACCATCGACGGTACGCGCTGTCCTACCTCTCGCAGAAAGTTGGAGCGGTCAGTCTCGAGGAACTCATCGACTGGCTCGCCCACCGTGGCGGCGAGCAGGCGCCCGAACGGATCGACCGGCTCACCGTCGAGTTCCACCACAACCACCTCCGGGAACTCCTCGATGCGGGAGTCCTCCGATACGACGCCGAGGACGGGACAGTCGAGCGGCAGGCTGTGGCCCGCTCGCTGGATCCGTACCTCGAGCTTGCGACCGACGACGACCTGTCGCTGGCGGAGTGACCCAAGCGGTTAGGGCCGATTCCGGACCGCCTCGCACTTTTTCACCCGGATCGTGAGCGCGAGAAACAGCGCGAGCAGCACGAGCGAAACCTCGCCAGCAGCGATGACACCCAGCGCGTCGGCCTCGAGGAACATGCCCGCGTCACGCGCGACCGGGATGATCGTGTGGTGGGGTTCGCCGACGACAGGGACGAAGTAGTCGACGATCAGGTTACTCCAGTACCAGCCGGCGGCGACGGCGACGGCCCAGACAGGAAAATCACTGATCCGGTAGAGGACCAGCGCCTGCACGACCATCCCGAGGTGGCTCCAGAACAGGAAGTTGTACATCAGCGGGGAGAGATACGTGTAGGACTCGGCGAACGCAAGCAGCGTGTAGGGCGTCCACAGGCCGAGGACGATGTTCCCGAAAAAGGCGAGTGCAGTGAGCCATGGCTGTTCGCGGCCCAGCTTCCAGCAAGCGATCGCCAGCGCGATAAACAGCGTCGCGAGCGGGCTGTCGGGCACCCACGGCCACAGCACTGCCGTCGTTTCGGCGAACTGCCCCGAGTAGTACCAGAAGCCAAAGGCCGTCCCCACGAGGTTGATCGCCACGATAAGCCACGCGAACCGCAGTCCCAGGTCCTCGAGCGTCGTCGGTACCGGCGTGAGATACGACGGGAGCGACTCGCCGTCGTCGCGCTCGCGGTCGGATAGCTGACCACTCGAGGTCGGCACAGTCATTGTCCAGCGCGACGGACGGGACCTGCAAAACAGTAGCGGTTATCGCTGCCTGCAGTCGTGACCCCTATCACTACGACCGCCCCGCTCGTACCGTCGGCTATGACCACTGCCGAACAACGGTCTCGAACACGGCTGTCGACCGGCCACGCGGTTACCCTCCCACTCGAGCTATCGCTCGCGATGGGTGGCGTCGTCGTTCCCGCCCGCCGGAGTCGCCTCGAGGCGATCCTGCCGGACGGACTCTCGTCGCTTGCGATCGCCCCCGGAATCGGCTGTGTCGCACTCGTCGGGATTCAGTATCACCGAGTGGGTCGCAGCGAGCGAGACGCGACGGGGCTCGAGCCCTACGACGAGTTCGCAGTCATCATCCCGGCGGTCTACGGAAGCCGAACGAACGTTCCACTCGCACAGCTCGCAGATGGCGAGATCGGCGGCTACGTCCACTGGCTGCCGGTGACGACCGAGCCCGCGGTCGCGCTTGGCCGCGAGCTCTGGGGGTACCCCAAGGAACGAACCGCCGTGACGGTGACTGACGGACCGAACGGGGTCCGTGCCGTCGTCTCCGGTGGGCGGTACGGTAACCGTGAGACCGTCCGGCTTGAGGTTTCTCGCCCGCAAGCCAGCGTGCGAGACCGCGACTGGACGCTGGCGAGCTACACGACGAAAGCGGGGACGCTTCTGCGGACGCCGGTCCAGATTCAGGGCGACGCGGCGATCGGAATCGGCCCGTCCGTCGGCACGACCCTCGAGGTTCCACCGGACCTGACACGGGAACTGGGACTGTGGCGACGACCGCTCGCTCGGCTGTACGGCTCGCGCGTTCGGGCGCGCCTACTCGAGGGTGAGAGGATGACCGAGTGATACTACTTGATGAATCACGAGGGCGATACTGGCTCCTGCGGGCATCTCGTAGCCGATTTCGGACGCTGCGGCCAGACAGGCACCAAAGAACACGCGTAAGTGCGGTGGCTCCTAACCGCGCAGTATGGCCGAGAACACTGATCTCGAGGAACTGCGACGCGGAACCGATCTCGTCAAGCGCGGTTTCGCACGGATGCAGAAAGGCGGCGTCATCATGGACGTCGTCGACCCCGAACAGGCCCGTATCGCCGAAGAAGCCGGCGCAGTCGCCGTGATGGCGCTGGAAGCCGTCCCCGCGGACATTCGCAAACGCGGCGGCGTCGCCCGGATGGCAGACCCCGCAGACGTCGAGGAGATCGTCAACTCCGTTTCGATCCCCGTCATGGGCAAATCCCGGATCGGCCACACGAAGGAGGCCCAGATCCTGGAAGCCGTCGGCGTGGACATGATCGACGAAAGCGAGGTCCTCACGCCCGCGGACGACGCCTATCACATCGACAAGCGCGACTTTACCGCGCCCTTTGTCTGTGGCGCGCGCAACCTCGGCGAAGCCCTGCGCCGGATCGACGAGGGCGCGGCGATGATCCGTACCAAAGGCGAGGCCGGCACCGGCGACGTCAACCAGGCCGTCCACCACCAGCGGACGATCAAAGGCGCAATCCGCAAACTCGAGGGCATGAGCCACGAGGAACGCGAGGCCTACGCTCGCGAGATCGAGGCACCCGCAGACCTGGTCCACGAGACTGCCGAGATGGGCCGGCTGCCGGTCGTGAACTTCGCTGCAGGTGGCATCGCGACGCCAGCCGACGCCGCGCTGATGATGCACCACGAGTGTGACGGCATCTTCGTGGGCAGCGGGATCTTCGGCGCGGAGAACCCGCCGGAGATGGCCGAAGCGATCGTCGAGGCAACGAACAACTGGGACGACCCCGAGGCGCTCGCGGAGATCTCGAAGAACCTCGGCAAGAGCATGAAAGGCGACGCGAACGTCGACCTGCCCGAGGAAGAGAAACTGCAGGGTCGCGGCGTCTAACTCGGCGTCCGAGAACGACGGATCGTTCGAACGCGACGTCTTACCGCTGTTTTCGCTTGCATGCCGTGAGGCAACAGCGTGGCACCAACGACCTTAGTCGCCGAGTTCGGCCTCGTATGCGGTGACCGTCGCGTACGGAACGCGTGGTCCAGCGCCGGGGATGTACTCGAGGGTCGTGAGACTGCCATCACCCTGAATCTCGACGGCGGCGCTCCCGAGTTTGACCTCGTCGCCAACGACGGTTCCGACGATCGTCGGATTTCCGTTGAGCGTCACGGTCGACTCCGGTGCGTAGAGTAGCGCGTTGATCTCCGGCGTTCCGCTTGCCGTCTGCACGGCAGAGTCTGAGGAGAAGACCAGTCGTGTCTGCGAGGCGTTGGAGGGGTTTCCAATCACGGCGTTTCCCTGAACGTCGAAGCCAGTGTCGGCGTAGATCGTGAGGTCGTTACTGCCCGTAACACTGAGGTTGCCGTTTCCGGACGGCGGATCGAACGAATCCCGGACCACGATGTCTATATCTCCAGTAGACGTATCGAAGTGGTGACTGTTGTTAATTTCCTTGACGCAGTGTACCCCGGACCGGGTTACAGTTTCGTTTAATGTCCCGAACTCGTCGCATGCCTCGAGCGCACGATCGACTTCTTCGTCTGCCGACGGGTAGTCGTAGTTTTCGTGAGAGATCGTACCGTTGACCATCGAGTCGTCGATGGTGATGGTGCCGGCTCTTACGTCCCCGTCGATGAGGTGTTTCTCCGAGTTTCCGCTGGGGTTGGCCGTGACTGTTTCGCCGATAACGGCACCGCCGAGGCTTCTGCCGTTCTCCGGAGTGAGCAGCTGGATTTGAACGCGCTGTGGCTTGCCCTCTTCACAACTCTCAGTCACGCTCCCCTCGAGCGAGTCTGTGAGTTCCCGTTCCCACGCATTGCAGTACGCGCTCTCGATGGCAATCCGAACCGCGACGCCCGCCCGTGTTCGGTTCGACCGACCGTCGAGATCAACCTGCTCCGGGGTAGCCGCTCGTCGGACGGTTCCATCGACGGCATTCCCCCTGACCCGACTGCCGTCGAGGCGCACGATTGGGAACGTAAGCGTTCCGTTCCGATACTCGATCCCGGGTTCGGAGACCGTCGTGGACCCAACACCGTCAGTTCGCCAGACACCACCGCCCTGATAGGCGACTTCTGTGTCACCGTTGACGTACGCCAGCGTTCCGAGCGATTCGTTGTACAACACTTCAGTCCCTCCTGAGTCGGTGTCGCGGGTAATAGTGACACGACCAGCCTCGTCCCGCATGGCGACGTGACCGCGATCGAACGGGCCGAGCGACACGTCCGACGGACTACGTCCAGTGGCAACAGTCGTCTTGGTATCGTGGGTGAACTCGAGCAACGAGTGTTCGGCGTGTTCGATCTCGGCAGCAGACTCGTAGGCCTCGAGGCCGCTCGCGCCGAACAGTAACACGACGGCAATTCCTGCGACAACGATCCCGACGAGCAATACGACGCCGAGAAGGTGTGTCTGTGCCCGCTGACGATCCGTCGGTGGGCGCGCCGACCGGTCCGCTGATTCGTCTCCCTGCTGTTCCCCGGCCCGTAGCGCGTCAAGCACCCACCGCATACGGGCACCGATTCCTGACTATCACGGATAGTTATCAATCGAGATACGCAGCGTAACAGCCGACCTAACGGGGAGTAGGGGCTTGTTACGGCGGATAGCCGGGTCGTCGACGGGGGTTAGGATCGAGCGATCACCGTGAGAGCGATCGAAAGAACCAGCAGGTACGTCACCAGCGCACCGATCCCCGCCGAGAGCAGCCGCGACGGTGCGACGGCAATGCCGACACCGACGATCACGAACGCGCCCACGAGCGTTCCGACCTGGACGGTCGGTCGCTCCCAATACTGACGGACGAGTTCACTGTGGCGGAACGCGATCGCCTCGAACAAGAGCGTTCCCAGACCACCGAGCGCAACCGAGGGGACCGACAGCGGCGCGCCCGCGGCGAGGAGGCCGCCGCCGAACGTCGCCAGTGCAATCACTGCAAGGACGCCATCGGTTACTACTCGATCCATATCGTCGGTTGAATCACATTGACGGCGCAATCACGAACGGATTGCGGTTGCGACGGAAAACAGGGACGACCGACAGGTCAGCGATATAGCTGTGCGCCGTCGCCGACGGTCGTCTGGTAGGCCCGGCTTTCGACGCCGACCGCGTCGAAGGCGTCGACCATTGCCGCGGCAATCGCCCGCTGGTCACGACGGTGACAAACTGCCAGCACGCCCGGCCCAGCACCGCTTACGGTCACGCCGGTCGCACCTGCCTCGAGGGCGGCCTCGCGAACCCGGTCGTAGCCATCGATGAGTTTGGTGCGCTCGGGCGTGACGATGGCGTCGTTCATCCCCCGCCCGACGAGGTCGGGATCGTCTCGGGTCATTCCAACAGTGAGCGTGGCGGCGTTGCCGACGGTGTCGACGACCTTCGAAAGTGGGGCCGAGTCGGGGACGACGCCGCGCGCGTCGCGCGTCGACACGGATATTTCGGGGAGGCACGCGACGACGGGGACGGAAGCGTCGACCTGCGTGACGCCATCGTCGGTGACGACGGTAAACCCGCCGAGTAGCGCAGGCGCGACGTTGTCGGCGTGTGCCTCGCCGGAGACGAGCGCTTCGCCCTCGGCGGCGATGGGGACGAGTTCCTCCCGCGAGCGACCGCGATCGTAGAGGGCGTTGAGCGCAACGGCGGCGGCAGCCGCGCTCGCGGCCGACGAGCCAAGCCCCGAAGAGGGCCGGACGCCTTTGTCGATCCGGATTTGTGCCGGGGCGTCCAGCGCCTCGGCGACCGCGCCAACGGTGTTCTTGGCTGGGTCTTCCGGGATATACTCGCTGCCGGCTCCCGTAACCGTAATCGTCGTTTCCGGGGCGCGCTCGACCCGAATCACGTCGGCGGGCGTCCCGAGAGCAACGCCGAAGACGTCGAAGCCACTCCCGAGGTTCGCACTCGTCGCCGGTGCCCGCACGGTGAGCATGCCGATTCCTTTCAAGACGGCAGTCAAAAAGGTAGCGAACGAAGACGGCGCGAGGCGCAGATCGACGGCACCACGAGGCCGCGCCGTGTGTCGACGGCGGTCAGCTACCGGTGCTCGAGCCGATCACTCGTCGTCGTCGGTCGTCCCAAACGTGAACACGTCGTCGCTCTCGCTCGTGTCGTCTTCGCCCTCGTCGTTGGTCGACACGTCGTCGCCGTCGGGGCTGTCGTCTGTCGCGTCCTCACCGTCGAGGTCATCGTCGATAGGCTCGAGCGGTTGTGCAGCCGTCTCGTCAGCAGTCGCGTCGCCCTCACCGAGCTCGTCGTCAACTGGTCCAAGCGGCTGTGCAGCCGTCTCGTCAGTAGTCTCGTTGTCCTCACCGAGCTCGTCGTCAACTGGTCCAAGCGGCTGGGCGGCTGCGTCGTCAGTGTCGGTACTCGAGTCAGCCGTCGATTCGAACTCGTCGGCTGCGTCGTCGGTGCCAGCCTGCGTGTCAGCGTCGTCCGCGAGCGGATCGGCAGCGTCGGTCGACTCGAGGGTATCGCCGTCACGGTCGGCGGACTCGTCAGCGTCAAGTCCGAGGATCTCTTCGGCACCGATCTCGTCAGCGTCGGCGCCTGGGGACGCAGTGTCGAGGACGTCCTCGGATGGGGCGGTCTCGAGAGCGTCGCCATCCGAGCTCCCCTCGAGTGGCTCCGCAGGTGACTGCTCGGACGCGGCTGTGTCGTCGGTCGATTCGAGCGTGGTATCCGTCTCGTCACCGAACGCGAGCGCGTCCGACGCATCCTCGGTGGATTCGAGCTCCGACTCGAGCGTGATGCCGCCGGATTGGTCGTCGGGTCCGGCGCTCTCGTCGATGTCGAACGACGTGTCGGACACCGACAGCTCCGCGTCGACGTCGAACGTCGACTCGAGGGCTTCCTCGTCGTGGTCGACGTCGGTATCGAACCGGTCGAGTGCTTCGGAGAGCTGTGCGGCCTGCTCCGAGAGGCTCGAGGCGGAGTTGGTGACTTCCGTGAGTGCGGTGGTCTGCTGTTCGGCTGCGGCGGCGACGTTCTCGGCTTCCGCGGTGGTCTCCTCGGAGATCGTCGCCGCGTTGTCGACCATTGCAACGACCTCCTGGGTCGAGGCAGCCTGCTCTTCGGTGGCTGCGGAGATCTCCTGGACGCCGATATTGGTCTCCTGGGCGAGATCGGCGATCTCCTCGAGCGCTTCGACGGCGTCCTGGACCTGTTCGGTCGCGTCTTCGATGTCCGCGCTCGTGTCCTCGACTTCGGCGGCGGACTGTTCGGTGCGTTCCCGAATCGCCTCGAGTCGGTCCTCCGCCTCGTCGGCCGCTTGCGCAACGTCTTCGGAGAGGGCCTTGACCTCCTTTGCGACGACGGAGAACCCTTCGTCGTCGCTGCCGCTTGCAGAGCGAGAGGCCTCGATGTTGGCGTTCAGCGCCAGCATGTTGGTCTGGCGAGCGATCTCCGAGATCGTGTTGATCAGCTCGTCGATCTGCTGGACCTCTTCCTCGAGGCGGCGCATCTCGTCGACGGCGTCGCCGGCCTCGGTTTCGATCTCATCCATGGCGGAGATCGCCGTCTGGGCGGCTTCCTGCCCTTCCTGGCCAGTGTTGACGGTCCGTTCGGCGATATCGGCCACCTCGTTCGAGGAGGCGGCGATCTCCTCGGTCGTCGTCGAGAGGCCGCCCATCTCCTGGTTGACCGACTGCAGCGACTCGTTCTGACGGTCCGCACCGTCCGAAATCTCCTGGACCGAGCCGGTCACCTGTTGCGAGGCGGAGCGGACCTCCTCGCTCGAGGCGGTCACCTGCTCGGAGGCGGTCGCGACGTCGGTCGCGAACCGGTTGAGCTCGGCGATGGTCCCCTCGATCTCGTCGAGCATCTCGTTGAAGTCCTCCCCGATCTGTTGCATCTGCTCGTTGTCGCTTTCAGCCGTCGCGCGGGCGGTGAGGTCTCCATCGGCGGCCTTGCCCATGACCGCACAGTACTCGGCGGCTTTGTCCTCGAGGTGGGTGTTGATCTCCTCGGCTCGTTTGCGCTCGCGTTCGGCCTCCTCACGTGCGGTTTCGGCTTCCATGATCTGCTCGCGCAGTGCGTCGCGCATCGAATCGAAGCCGTCGTAGAGGCGACCGATGTTGTCGATCCGTTTGGTCTCGAGATCGACGTCGAGGTTCCCTTCCTCCATCTGGCCGGCTTTGTCGGTGAGTCGGTCGATCGAGACAGCCGTGTTGCGACCGAGGACGGCACCGACCATGCCGATCATGAGGACGCCGAGGATCGTCGCGTAGATCCCGTACTGGTTGATCGTCGTGACGAACCCGAGGGCCTGATCGGCTGGTTCGTGGGTCACGACGACCCAGTCGGTACCGAGGACACGCGCAGAGCTGGTGACGTATTCGTCGGAACCGTCAGTCCCGAAACTGTAGGCATCGGTTCCGAAGTTCAAAGACGAACTCTCGATTCGTCGGGTGGTTGCTCCACCGGTTCGTGCGCGGTCGATTAGTTCGGTGTCAGCCCCGTATTCGAGTCCGAGTGTTTCGTGACCCTCGCCGTATGCTTTGTTATCGAGCATCACCTCATTGTCGCCGTTGAGGAGCATCGTCGTAATCTCGTCACCGCCTCGAAGCTTGGCCGAATAGGCCTCGAGATCGACGGTATACACGATCGCACGATTCTCGTTTTCCGCGGAGAGTTGGACGTAAGTGATGACGGCGGTTTCTCGGTCGTATTCATCCTCAGTGAGGTAGGCGTCCGAGACCCAGGGAACGGTCTGGGTGGCGTTCGAGTACGCAGCAGCGGGGACATTATCGATCTCGCCCGCTGGCGCGTCGCGAAGCGCCCTGTTGGTGCTTGCAGTTACCGTCCCGGTACTGGTATCGACGTACGAGATATCGAACGTATCAGCGTCGAGATGTTCCTCCCAGCTGAGGAACTGTTGTTCGATCGCGTCCGGATCGTCGCTGGCAACGACGTCAGACCGGGTGATCATCTCGACCGTATGTTCGTTCTGTTGGTCCCACAGCTGCAGGTTCTGGGCCTCCTGTGCGGCAGCGGAGGCGTGGTCGGTCTCGACCCGATCTTCCATCTGGTTGGTGATCCCCGCAGTTGCGACGTAGCCGATCAATCCGACAGACAATCCGAGTATCAGTAGCGCGATCCCGAACTTGACCGCGTACCTCCGTCGGATAGCCGCCGGCACTAGCCGTCGAGCGAAATCCATAGATAAGAGATGCGTTATTTCGTCGGTACATAAATTATAATCCGCTGTTATCGGAGGTGATAATCGGACCGGTGAGAGACGAATATGTCGAACGGCGCAGTTTAGGGCTTCAATTTTCAGAAAATTACAATAATATGTCGAAGGTGTCGCTATTGTACGCACTTCCGATCTAAAATCTAAATAGAGACAGAGGTCGGGAAACTCCCCACGACGACGCACGTCGGTCGAGGCATCCGATCGAACACGCCACCGAGAGCTAACTGGTATGCCAGATTAAATGTTATGTTTGTATGACATTCTCCACAAGCATTAAGAAATGGAGGTCGAAATGGTCGTTCAATATGGGCGACTCTAGTCGCGAACAAGAAACCACAGGGGACGCCAGCAGTGCCGGGCGACGACGTGGGCTCGATCGTCGGCAGATTCTCAAGACGACGGCGGGTGGGGCTGCCGGCCTCTCGCTTGCAGGCTGTCTCGACACTTACGGCTCGATCGTCGGGAGCGACGAGGCGGAGCCGGTCACCATCGGCGTTCTCGCACCCGGCCCGAACAGCGATACCACCGGTCGTTCGAACCTCCGGGGTGCACAGATCGCAGTCGACGAACTCAACGAGGGCGGAGGCATCCTCGGTCGTGATGTCGAACTGGCCGTCGGCGACACGAACAGAAGCGAACCCGAGGGCCGTCGGCAGTACCAGCGCCTCGTCCTCGACGAGGGAGCCGACGTCACCGTCGGCGTCGCCACGAGTGAGGTACTCGAGGGAATCCTCGATGACGTCGCCGAACAGGAGACGATCCATCTGACCGCTGGGTCCGTAACGATGACGCCCAGCGAACTGATCAGCCAGCAGTACGAGAAGTACAAGTATCACTTCCGGGTCGGCCCGCTCAACGGCCACGACCTCGCAACGCACCAGATCGACTTCCTCGACGCCATGGGCGGCGAGTTGGGCTGGGAGTCGTTTGCCGTCCTCGTCGAGGACTACATCTGGACCGAATCGCTGTGGGACGTCTATCAGGACGAACTCGACGGCGACGTGACGTTCTGGGAACAGTACCCACCCGAAACGGACGACTTCTCCGATACCTACGACGAAATCGCGTCGACGGATGCCGACGCGGTACTCGAGGCAGTCGCCCACACCGGCGCCACGTCGCTGGTCGACTGGAACCGCACCCAGCAGCCGTTCGGGTTCGGCGGCGTTCACATGCCGATGCAGTCGCCGGCGTACTACGAACAGGTCGACGGGAACTGCGAGTACGCCGTTGGCTACACGAACGTGACGCCGACGGCCGAGTATGAGCCGGCTAAGTCGTTCATCGAGGAATATCAGAACCGCCACAACGGAAACAGTCCGATCTACACTGGCTACAGCAGCTACGACGCGGTTCACGTGTTCGCCAAGGCGGCAGAAGAGGCCGGCACGCTCGATTCCGACGAACTCGTCGGCACGCTCGAGAACATCTCCGTGAGTGGCACCACCGGCACGATCGAGTTCTACGGAGCAGATCACGAGTTCGCCCACGACGTGAGATACGGCGAAGACTACGTCCACCCGGTGTACTTCCAGTGGGTCGAAGACGAAAACGGAGAGGGCGTCCAGAACGTCATCTGGCCCGACGACCAGGCGGAAGGCGACTACGTCGAGCCGGACTGGCTCTAAACAGCGCGTCTCTCCTGTTTTGCTGTCAGCGTTCGTTTCGACATCGTTACAGCAGCCCGTCTCAGTCGTCAGCGTTCGCCTCGAGCGACCCGCTCGCAGCCACGAACCGATCACCGCCGACCAGCAGTGCGCCCGCGAGCAGCCCGCCGAGCGCGGCGAACCCGGCGATCACTGCGAAAAACGCGGTCTGTGAGAACTGGCCGAGGACGAAGCCACCGAGCGCGATGCTCACCGACCCGAAGCCGAACTCGGCGAGGTAGGTGTAGCCATACGAGAGTCCGCGGGCGTCCGGCGGCGTATAGAGCGCGACGGCGTTCTGGTAGAACGGCTGGATCGCAAACAGGAAAAAGCCCAGCACGCCACAGAGGACGACGATCGGGGCGAGTCCGGTCTCGATCGCGGTCACTGGCACGAACGCGAGTGCGAGAACCGTGAGGACGACGAAGATCCCTGCGAGCCCGCGCGCCGGGGCCACGCGACCGGTCAGTTTGCCGCCGGCGTACTGGCCCGCCATACCGACGACCAGCAAGCCGACGTAGATGTAGTCGGCGGGTTCGATTCCCTCGAGGCCAGCCGGCAGCGCGAGCGCGTCCATCGCCGCCAACCCGTGGAGGATTTCGGGCAGGTACGTCAGCGTGCCACGGTAGTACAGCCCTTCGAAGGTGACGAGGACGAAGACGACGGCGAAAGCACTCGCAAACAGCGTGCGCGTATTGCCGACGACCTCCGACAGCGACAGCGCCTCGTCGGGACCCGCGTCGGCGTCGTCCCCAACCGCTGCGGTCGGATCGAACTCCGCACTGAGACCGTAGCCGACCGCGAGCAGGCCCGGGACGGTCAGAATTGCGGCGACGACGGACCACTCGAGGAAGATCAACAGCGTCGCAGCGACAAAGGGGCCGAGTGCGATGCCGGCGTTGCCGGCGATCCCGTGCCAGGCGAAGACGGTCCCGCGATCCTCGACGCCGGTACTGATGAGCGCGAGGCCAGCAGGGTGATAGACGCTGGCGGCGACACCCCACAGAATCAGGCCGACTGCGATGGCGTAGATCGAATTCGCGGCGGCGAGGACGAGAAACGACAGGCTCATGCCGGCGAGACAGACCAAGACGAGTCGCTTGGTGCCGTAGCGGTCGGCGAGAATTCCGCCGGGGAGCGCACCCAGCCCGAACGGTGCGTAGCCGAGCGCGACGACGATCCCGAACAGCGCGACGCCGACGTCGAACTCGGCCAGCCAAACGACCAGGAAAATCGGGATCGAGGTCTCGAACCAGTGGACCAGCGCGTGGCCCGCCATGGTAAAGCCCGCGATCGCCCGGTCGTTCGCGTTCAGGGCCATACGAATCTTGCTCGAACTCGAGTTGCCGTCCACTTAGCGGCTTGGAAATCGGCGTGGCTCGTTTGTGCGATCGCCACTACTGTAGCAACTCGCGCTCGAGGTCCGTGGGCAGGATGATATCGATCTCACCGGCACTCTCGTACTCGTGGATTACCTCGACGATCGTCTCGAAAGAGGCGAGGCGCTTGCCCTCGAGCCGATGGAAAAACAGCGAGGTGATCCCCCGCATCGAGGCCGTGCGTTCGATCGCCGTTCGTGCCTGCTCAGTGCTTGGCTCGCCGATCCGCGGCGCGAGTTGCGGATTGGAGACGTAGCCGTGGGCCGGTGCACCGCCGCCAAAGGCGAGGTCGTGGTTGGCTGCCACGAGTTCGAGCGTTGTCGCATTGTATCCGCCGAACGGATAGGAAAAGTAGTGAGAGCCTCTCTCGAATCCCCGTTCGCGTAGCCACTGCTGCCCGTCACGGATCTCGGCGGCCTGCTCGGCGGCGCTGAGCGTCGGCAGGTCCGGATGAGTGACAGTATGGTTGGCGATACACCAGCCGGCATCGTGGAGTTCGCGAGCCTGCTTTGTCGACAGGCGTGGATCGCCGCCGACCTCGCCGCCGTCGACGTAGCCGGTCGGGACGAACGAGACTGCGGGGTAGCCGTAGTCCTCGAGGATCGGCAGCGCCTCGGTGTAGTCAGTGACGTGGGCATCATCGAACTGGATCATCACCTTGCCCCGCTCCGGTCGCGGGACGAAATGGAGGTCGTCGAACCAGACCGTTTCCGACACCCCCTCTCCCGTCCAGACGAGAAGGTGTACTGTCTCGACTGCGGTCGGATCGAACCCATCGGCACGCTCCGTCACGCCGAAGTTGTATCGGGCGAGCGGCAACCCGCCTTTGATCCCTCGCCGAAAATCGGCTGCGTTGCCGTTGACGTCGATCAGTCGCAACCAGGGGACGACGAGCGATGTCGACGCGACGGCAAGACCAGGTGCGACGGTCGTACAGTCGAGCGGCGTCGAAAACGACCGCACGAGTCTGGCGCTCGGTTCGTCCGCCGGGATTTCGAGTCGGGCGCTCTGTGACCCGACGACGGCCCGGTCGGGTGCCGCCGTGAGCGTCCCTCCGTCTGGCTCCCAGGCTGATAGGTCCTCGAAATCGTCGACAGTGCCGACCAACTCCGATGTCTGGGTTGACCGCTCGTTCGTTGCGTCCGCGTTGGGGTCGTTTTCGGGGCCGCTCCCCGAACCGGTCGAACTCGATTCCGACCACGTACAGCCTGCTAGTGGGGCCGTCGCGGCTGCCACAAGGTATGTACGTCGCTGCATTCAGCGAGAAGCGATGACAACGGAGAACGTTGTTACGTCGGTAGTACAGTCACGATCGAGAGCGTAAGCAGTCCGTACACTCACAGAAGACAGTCAAACTGAACCGCACGGATCCGCGTCTCCAACCTGCGGTCGACTCGAAGAACGGCCACGGTTCGACCGTCCATACCGTGGCCAGTTACTCGTCGTGCGCTCGAGAGTTATCAGGACTCCTGTCAGTGGGTTTCAGCAGGTCCACGACTCGCCATGCGGGTCTGCCGGGACTCAGCGAAGCAGCCCGTCTCAGTCGTCTTCGCGATCGACGACCTGCGAGACGTCGACGTCTTCTGGTTCGTCCTGTCCGCCGACGACGAGGTCGCCATCAGCAGTTTCGACGTAAACGTCGTCAGCGAAGCCACCTTCGGCGTGTGGATGCTCGGGGTCCTCGAGTCGCTCGGGCGTCGAGGGTGCCTCGGGCACGCCTTCGGGCGGGGCGAACTGGCCGAGGGGCTCGTCGATCGTGATGTCCCACCGCTCGAAGAACTCCCGATAGCGGTCGTAGTGGGCCTCGAGTTCGTCGGCGGGGAACTCCATCATCTCGGTCCAGCCGTGGTTGTAGAAGTCGAAGTTGGCCTGAATGTGCGTAATCTCGCGGGCCTCGGCCTCGGAGTAGCCGTCCTGCAGCGCGCGCAGATAGGTGTCCATCGTCGCGTCGAAGAAGCCGTCGAGGTGTTCGCGGCGGTCCTCGGCGTGGGCGGGGTCGGCTTTCCCGGTGAAGATCTTGGTGTGGAGTTTAACCAGCCCCGCGTTGGCGACCGAGCGGACGCCCGGCGTCTCGAGGGCCTTCTGGTAGGCGAAGTGTTTCGCGTTCTGGCGGAGCTTCATGTTCTCGCCTTTGGAACAGCGCCTAAAGAACAGTTCGGACAACACTGTTAGGGTGTGGGTGTTCGAGTGGCGTGTCACGATCGCGTGAGTGCCACGTTCATCTCTACTGGGACGAGCAAAGAACGGAGGCGACACCGATCTCTCCCTCTTTCGAGGAATGTTGCCTGAAAGTTGATGGTAGATACATACTGTCAACAATTACGCGATTATGTTTACTATCGTTGTGTCTTCAATGCGAGTCCGGCAAAATAGACGAGATAGCAATCCACTTTAACCCGGGTTACGAACGGTCTGGATATGACTCAGTACGTCATCATCGGTGACGGGATCTCGGGTAGTTCGGCTGCCGAGACCCTCCGGGAGGAAGACCCGGACTCGGAGATTACCGTCATTACCGATGAGGGGGAGCCACTGTATAACCGGATTCTCATCAAGGAACACGCGAAAGGCAAGCTCCCTGAAGCGCCCATCTCGATCCACGATGAGGAGTGGTACGACGAACGCGACATCGACCTCTCGTTGAACACCTTCGTTACGAGCGTCGACACCGACGCGAAGGTCGTCAACACCCACGACAGCGGCGAGATTCCCTACGACAAACTCCTCGTGGCAACCGGCGGAACGCCGACACAACTCCCCGTCGATAACAGCGACGCCGACGGGATCCACCACTTCTGGACGTTCCAGGATGCACGTGGGATCCGCGAGCACGCCGAACAAGCCGACAACGGCGTCATCGTCGGTGCCGGCCTGCTTGGAATCGACTTCGCGGCCGTCTGTGGCGCACAGGGAATCGAGGCCGACTACCTCATGCGTGGCGACCGCTGGTGGCGCTACGCGCTCTCGGGAGAGGGTGCCGAGATCATGCACGAAGGCATGCGCGAGGTCGGCGTCGAACCCGTCTTCGACAGCGGCGTCGATCACTTCGAGACTGACGACGACGGTCGCGTCACCGCTGCCGTCGATCCCAACGGCGACCGCTACGAGTGTGACTTCGTCGGCGCTGCGATCGGCCTGAACTTCAATACCGAGTTCCTCGATGGCGCTGGCCTCGAGGAGGACAACGGCATCATCGTCGACGAGTACATGCAGACGAACGTCGACGACATCTACGCGGCTGGCGACATCACCCGCTTCTACGACGTCCTGCTGGGCGAGCAGGCCCAGAACGGCTCGTGGGGCTCGGCCAAAGAGCAGGGCCGGGTCGCCGCGGTCAACATGGCTGCCGACGAGGAAGCCGAGGAGTTCGAGTGGGTCTCTTCCTACTCCATTACGCACTTCGACTTCCCGTTCCTCTCCTTTGGCCATCCGACGCTCGGCGACGAATACGCCGAACGCAAATACAGCGACACCGAGTGGCGACGCATCGCCTTCAAGGACGGCAAGGTCGTCGGCGGCGTCCTCATCGGCGACCTCTCGCCCCAGAGCCAGCTCAAACAGCTGATGCGCGAACAGCGCGATGTCGCCGACCAGGCCGAGGTCTTGCTCGAGCAATCCGTCGACCTGGACGAGCTCGCAGCGCCACAGGAACAGTAACCCACGCTGCTGCGGTCGGTCGCGGCGACTCGTTTTTTGCTGTCCCTACTCGAGCGTCACCGCTCTCAGCCCACTCCAGTAACAACTGAAACGATTTAACACACAGATCGCACAGCTGTCGTGCGATCAGGTGTGCACTGACTGTCAGTGGCTACTGTAGAACCGACACCGACCAGCGACAACTCCGAGCCGCAGTGACTCGCTCACGACCCCTTGAGCCGGAACTATTAAGTCAAACCGACACATTTGGTAACAATGAACATGGCTGCCAGTGAACCCCGTCGCCGATCAGTACAACTCGAACGTGACGACATCCGGCTCGAGCGTGTCGAATCGGTCGCCCCGGATGCAACCGTTCGCCACGTCGACCAACTCGATTCGGACACGCTGGAGGCCGTGTACACGGCTGCGTCGACTGATCGGTCCGTTTCAGCCGCGGGGACTGGACTCGAGCCCGGCGAGGTGATCGTCTTCACGGATTACTTCCGCGTCGAGCGCGCCTGAACGGCGCTCGCGGACTGTTCTGTGCGATGAGAGCGCCAGCGAGTCGTCGTGAGTGTGCAGTATCGAAGTCGTTTTCCCACGTGCGCGCGTTCGATGGCACATGAACGGCGATAGCGACATGACGCTGGCGTTCGAACTCGAGGCGCTGAAGGCACTCGCCTCGCCCGAGCGCGTGTTCGAAGACGCCAGAGGCTGGACCGAGTACATCGGCGTCGTCTCGGAGAAGCCGACCTACGTCGTGACGAACTTCACGCGGAAGAACCGTGTCCGACAGGACTTCTTCTCCGGCCCCCGCGGGAAAGAAGAGAGCCTCGAGGGCGTCAAAGACCAGTTCGACACCGACCGCTACGTCTACATCGGTGCCAGCGAGGAAGACGAGGCACTCGCCGAGGCGGTCGACTGGGAGTACCTCGCTGTCGAGGACGCTGCCGAGGCAGCCGACTGGATCCTCGCGACCCACGCCGACGAGGAGGGCGACGAGGACGAACAGGTTCGCGACGACTGGCCCTGAGACGGACTCCTGTCAGTGCCAGTGGGACCGCGACCCTCTGCGGTCCCACCGGGACGTCGGGACAGCAGACTATGAGTACGCGGGCGAGCCACACTGGATCGACCATCGATCGCGGGGTGGGCCGCGATTTCGCGGAGTAATCTCTTTCGTCACCGCAACGGACCGTTCCAGCTATGACCGCCGAAGACGAGACACGCATCGATCAGAACGTCATTGACGCGATCGGCGCACTCGGCAACCGAACGCGCCTCGAGATCCTGCTCGCGCTGGCGACAGCGAAACGGGATCAACAGGAACAGTGGCTGACACTCTCCTTTACTGATCTGTACGACGCGGTCGACATCGACAGTACGTCTCGGTTCTCGTACCACCTCGACCAACTCGTCGGCCCCTTCATCGCGGAGACGTCGGACGGCTACCGGCTGACCTACGGCGGCGACAAGATCGTTCGGACGGTCCTCTCCGGCGTGTACGAGAGCGCCCACTCGTTCGATGCCGTCGAGCTGGACGGCGTCTGTGTGTTCTGCGAGGAGCCCTCGCTCGTCGCAGCGGTCGACAAAGAACGGTTCGTCGTCCAGTGTCGCTCGTGTGAGTCGACGCTGCTGACCGACCTCTTCTCACGGAGTCAAACGCGAAACCGGTCGCCGCTCGAAATCGTCGACAGCGTCAGCCATCGGATCTGGAGTACGTCTCGCTTGGTCCGGGGCGGTGTCTGCCCGGAGTGTCACGGCCCTGTCGACACCGTTGCCGATACCTACCATCACGACGAGGACGCGGACCCGTTGTATGCACTTGAGCACACCTGTCTCGAGTGCTGGTTTACCGTCTCCATCCCGCTCGAGGTGTCGGCAGCGTTTCATCCCGCGGCCATCGGCTTCTTCTGGGAGCATGGAATTTCGCTGCTCGATACGCCGCTCTGGGAGTTCTTCGAGTTCGTTGTCACGGAGACGATCACGACCGATGTCACGAGCGTCGACCCACTCGCAGCGTCGTTCGAACTCACACTCGACGGCGAGACGATGCACCTTCAGATGGACGACTCGTTTGCGGTCACTGTTGACTGACGTGGCGGCGAGTCGGTTCGGACCTGCTGATCGGTCGTCTCAAACGTATTTGAGTAGGGGCGTCGTCAATATGTAATGCAGACGATAATACTTATGCCGTCTGCGGAGTATGAGCGAATATGCAGACCGTCTCATCGACAGTGTGTGACGCAACGCCGACTCGGAGGGTCGAGCATGGCGGCGATTGAACTCGAGGGACTGACCAAACGGTTCGGTGACGTTGTCGCTGTCGACGGGCTCGATCTCACCGTCGAAGAGGGAGAGATCTTTGGCTTTCTGGGACCGAACGGCGCGGGGAAGTCGACGACGATCGACATCCTGCTCGATTTTATCCGGCCGACCGGCGGGACTGCGACCGTCCTCGGCTATGACGCCCAGTCGGAGGGGCTGGCCGTCCGCCGCCGGATCGGCGTGCTTCCGGATGCCTACCACGTCTACGACCGACTGACTGGCCGCCAACACGTCGAGTTCGCCATCGAGATGAAAGGCGTCGACGAGGATCCCGACGCACTCTTAGAACGGGTCCGGGTCGCCGACGCCGCCGATCGGAAAGCCGGCGGTTACTCGAAGGGGATGCGCCAGCGGCTGATACTCGCCATGGCGCTGGTCGGCGACCCCGACCTGCTCGTCTTGGACGAGCCCTCGACCGGCCTCGATCCCAACGGGGCCCGCGAAATGCGCGAGATCATCCGCGCGGAGAACGACCGCGGCACCACCGTCTTCTTCTCGAGTCACATCATGGAGCAAGTCGAGGCGGTCTGCGATCGTGTTGCGATCATCGACGACGGCCAGCTCGTCGCCGTCGACACGATCGACGGGCTCCGCGATGCGACGGAGGTCGGCGAGACGCTGTACGTCTACGTGTCGTCACTCGACGACGGCGTCCTCGAGCGCGTTCGCACCCTCGAGGGCGTCGGAACGGTGGCGATCGATGACGGTCGCCTGCGAGTGACCGTCGACGGTGTCTCGAAATTTGCGGTCTTACACGCCATCGATGAGGTGACCGCCGTTCAGGACTTTTCCGTGGTCGAATCGTCGCTCGAGGACCTGTTCGTCCGCTATACGAACGACAGACCGGAGATCGAGTCATGACCTGGGCTACCGTCGCGAAGAAGGATTTCCGTGACGCCGTCCAGTCGCGGGCACTGTGGGCACTCGTCGCCGTCTTCGTGACCCTCTCGGTCGTCTCCACGTACGCGTACGTCGAGGCTCCCGCGCTGTTGGGATCGGCGACGGAGGCGACCTTCGGCGGCCTACTCTTCTTCACGATCGGGCTCGTCGGGCTGTTCGTCCCGCTGTCGGCGATCGTCGTCTGCTACAAATCCCTCGCGGGCGAGCGCGAACTCGGGAGCATCAAGCTGTTGCTCTCCCTGCCGACCACGCGCGGACAGGTCTTCGCGGGCAAGGTCGTCGGGCGGGCCGCCGTCCTCGCCTTTGGCCTCGGCGCCGGGCTCGTCGTCGGCCTCGGCGTCGGTGCCGCGTTGCTCGGCGATCTCGAGGCCGTCGCGCTCGTCGTCTTCGTCCTCGTCACGCTGGCGTTCGTGGCTGTCTACGCGACGATCGTCGTCGGTATCTCGGCAACGACGAGATCGACATCGCGCGCGACGACGCTCGCGCTCGGTTTCTTCGTCGTCTTCGAACTGCTCTGGGACGTGATTCCGATGGGGGTCCTCTACGTCCTCGAGGGGTTTACGATCCCGTCGGCGATGCCCGACTGGCTGTACCCTCTGTTGCAGTTGTCGCCCTCCGCGGCGTATTTCTCGTCGGTCGTCGCGCTGTTGCCCGACCTTGCGGACACGGCGAACGCCGAACCGGCCCAGTCAGGAGCCGGTGCGCAGGCGGCAGCCGACGCGGCTGACCCCTTCTATACGAATCCCGAGATCGGCATCGCCATCTTACTCCTGTGGCTGCTCGTGCCACTGGCTGTCGGTTACTACCGATTCGACGCGTCCGATCTTTGAACTGGGCTGCGATCCCGATGTCCCGGCGCACACCGCCGATACTGCGTCGTTCGACGTCTCGAGTCGTCGCCCTTATCCCCTATCCATCCGAAAACCGGGCAATGACACCACCCCGCGGTCCAGATTCTGACGGCAGCGACAACCTCGAGTTGCCCTGCGGGGAGACCGTCGACCCCCACGAGATCGATCTGGGCATGCGCGAGTATCGTTGTGCCTGCGGTGACGTCCATGCCGTCGTAACCGACGTGCATCCGCCCTCGCGGTTTTTCCCGGAGTCGCTCGTGGCCATCTTACAGGAGACGATCGACACCGACGACGAGTTCGAGGAATTCGGCACCCCCCACCTGATGGGCGTCGTTTTGGAGGAGTTCCCCGAAGATATCGCGGTTCACGACGCAGCAGACGACGGGGCCGTTGGCTACACCCTGCTGTGGGTCGCCGACTTCGATTCGCGGCGGCTCCACGAGATCGTCGTCGAACTCGTCGTCGAACTCATGGAACACGCGATCAGCCACGCCGACGACGACGCTGCAGTCACCGACTTCGAGTCGCAGATGCTCGAGTTCGACGTCTCCGAGTTCGTCGATCAGTATCGAAAGCAGCGCGAGTTCGAGAGCGAGTACGACCAGCCGATCTGATCGGCTCGGAGCCGCGACGCGACGAGCGAGACGGGATTGTGTGTCGCCGCTGTTTCTCCGTGACGAGCCTCGATCGCCGCCCGACTACGTGCGTGTGGTTCACACCCGATCGACAGAACCGGTCGCTGGTCGGACACTCGGTGCGTTTCGGAACTGAAGTTCCCTCGAGTTCGAATTTCGAAAAGCCGTTTCGAGATTCGTACTGTATCGTGGGGCTTATTACGATGTGCGAACTTCGATTCGACAAGACAAATGAGTACGGACACCGCCGTAGACGGCGAGACGGGAGACGGACGCACGATCCTGTTGATCGGGAGCGGCCCGATCCAGATTGGGCAGGCAGCCGAGTTCGACTACTCCGGTGCACAGGCCTGCCGGGCGCTTCAGGAGGAGGGTGCTCGCGTCGTGCTCGTCAATTCGAACCCCGCGACGATCATGACTGACCCGGAAATGGCAGACCGGGTCTACATCGAACCGATCACGACCGACGCCATCGCGGAGATCATCCGCAAGGAGAACCCCGACGGCGTCATCGCCGGGCTGGGCGGCCAGACCGGGCTCAACGTCACCGCCGAGCTCGCCGAGGAAGGCGTCTTGGAGGAACACGACGTCGAGATCATGGGGACTCCCCTGGACACGATCTACGCGACGGAAGACCGCGACCTCTTCCGCCAGCGCATGGAGAAAATCGGCCAGCCAGTTCCCAAGTCGACCACCATCTCCCTCGACGAGGACGAGGAGGTTTCGGAGCTGACCGAGGAGGACCTCGAGGAGCGCGTTCAGGACGCCGTCGACGAGGTCGGCGGCCTGCCGGTCATTTCCCGCACCACGTACACGCTGGGCGGCTCCGGCTCGGGCGTCGTCCACGAGTTCGACGAACTCCTCCGCCGCGTCCGCAAGGGGCTGCGCCTCTCGCGCAACAGCGAGGTGCTCATCACCGAGTCGATCTCCGGCTGGGTCGAGTACGAGTACGAGGTCATGCGCGACGCCGACGACTCGTGTATCATCATCTGCAACATGGAGAACATC
Source organism: Natrinema sp. HArc-T2 (assembly GCF_041821085.1). Classification (NCBI taxonomy): domain Archaea; kingdom Methanobacteriati; phylum Methanobacteriota; class Halobacteria; order Halobacteriales; family Natrialbaceae; genus Natrinema; species Natrinema sp. HArc-T2. Next base: position 109,971 of record NZ_JBGUAZ010000004.1, read on the forward strand.
GACCCGATGGGCATCCACACCGGCGAGTCGACGGTCGTCACGCCGTCTCAGATCGTCCCCGACGAGGGTCACCAGGAGATGCGCACCGCGGCGCTCGATGTCATCCGTGAACTCGGCATTCAGGGTGGCTGTAACATTCAGTTCGCCTGGCACGACGACGGCACTCCGGGAGGAGAGTATAGGGTCGTCGAGGTCAACCCCCGCGTCTCGCGCTCGTCGGCGCTGGCCTCCAAGGCGACCGGGTATCCGATCGCCCGCGTGACCGCGAAGGTCGCACTTGGCAAGCGCCTCCACGAAATCGAAAACGAGATCACCGGCGAGACGACCGCGGCGTTCGAGCCCGCGATCGACTACGTCGTCACCAAGGTCCCACGCTGGCCCAAAGACAAGTTCGACGACGTCGACTTCGAGCTGACGACGGCGATGAAGTCGACCGGCGAGGCGATGGCCATCGGCCGCACCTTCGAGGAGAGCCTCCTCAAGGCGCTTCGCTCGAGCGAGTACGAACCCGACGTCGACTGGGACGACGTCAGCGACGAGGAACTCGAGGAACACTATCTCGAGCGTCCGTCGCCGGATCGTCCGTACGCGATGTTCGAGGCGTTCGACCGCGGCTACACGGTCGACGAGGTCGTCGACCTGACCGGGATTTTCGAGTGGTACACCGAACGCTACGCGAACATCGCCGACTCGACGGTCGCCGCCCAGGAAGGCGACTTCACCGAAGCCGCGATCACCGGCCACACCAACGCCAGCATCGCCGCGGCAGCCGGCTCGGATGTCGAAACCGTCGAGACCGAAGTCCCCGGCCGCACCTACAAGCAGGTCGACACCTGTGCGGGTGAGTTCAAAGCCGAGACGCCGTACTACTACTCCTCGCGCAAAAACGAGTTCGAGAAGGGCCCGCTCGTGGGTGAGGCAGCCTCGGGCGAACTCGAGGTCGACCGCGACATCGAGAGCGTGATCGTCGTCGGCGGTGGCCCGATCCGCATCGGACAGGGTGTCGAGTTCGACTACTGTTCGGTCCACGCGGTTCGCGCACTGCGCGAACTCGGCATCGACGCCTACGTCGTCAACAACAACCCCGAGACCGTTTCGACGGACTACGACACCTCCGACGGCCTGTTCTTCGAGCCAATTACCGCAGAGGAGGTCGCCGATGTAGCCGAAGCCACGGGCGCCGACGGCGTGATGGTCCAGTTCGGCGGCCAGACGTCGGTCAACATCGGCGAACCGCTCGAGGATGAACTGGAGCGCCGCGGCCTCGACTGTGAGGTCATGGGGACCTCGGTCGAAGCGATGGACCTCGCCGAGGACCGCGACCGCTTCAACCTCCTGATGGAGGAGATGGGCATCGCCCAGCCCGACGGTGGCACCGCCTTCTCGAAGGAAGAGGCCCTCGAGCTGGCCCACGACATTGGCTACCCCGTCCTCGTCCGCCCCTCCTACGTGCTGGGTGGCCGCGCGATGGATGTCGTCTACAACGACGACGAACTCGAGACCTACATCGAGGAAGCCGTCCGCGTCAGCCCCGAGAAACCGATCCTCGTCGACGACTTCCTCGAGGACGCGGTCGAACTCGACGTGGACGCGGTCTCGGACGGTCGCAACATCATCATCGGCGGCATCATGGAACACGTCGAGACCGCCGGCGTCCACTCCGGCGACTCCGCGTGTATGATCCCGCCGCGCTCGCTCGATGAGGACACCTTAGAGCGCGTCCGCGAGGTCACCGAGGACATCGCCGAAGCGCTCAAAACGAAGGGGCTGCTGAACGTTCAGCTGGCCGTTCGCGACGGCGAGGTCTACGTCTTGGAGGCCAACCCGCGTTCCTCGCGTACCGTCCCGTTCGTCTCGAAGGCGACCGGCGTCCCGATCGCCAAACTCGCCGCGAAGGTCATGGCCGGCGAGACCCTCGAGACACTCGAGACGGACGAGCAGATCCCCGAGCACACCTCGATCAAGGAGGTCGTCCTGCCGTTCGACCGCCTGCCGGGCTCGGACCCGCGTCTCGGCCCGGAGATGAAGTCCACCGGCGAGGTCATGGGTACAGCGAGCGACTTCGGCACGGCCTTCTGGAAGGCCCAGCAGGCCGCCGACAACGCCGTCAGCGAAGGCACCGCCGTGGTCGATCTCGACGTTGACGGGTTCGAACAGTTCTTCGACGTCGAGGAGTTCGACGACGTGCCAGCGGCGATTCGCGAGAACGAGGTCGACTTCATCGTCAGCCGCGACCGCGACTCGCTGGAGATGGCCGTCGAAGAGGAGATTCCCTACCTGTCGACGGTGGCGAGTGCCGAGGCCTACGTCGAAGCCCTCGAGAGCTTCGACGGCGACCTTGAGGTCGCTGCCGTAACCGACCGTCCGAAGGACGTCGCCGAGTGGGGCAGCTCGGAGTAAGCGCGTCGGTCGCTCGAGCGCCTGTTTTTCGACGCCGGTGGGCGTTTGTGACGGAACTCGTTCTGGAGTCTGCTACTCGAAGTCGTACCACTCGAAGCGCTCGACGGCGTAGAAATAGGAGACGACTGGGGCGAGCAGGCCGCCGATCAGGGCGGCCCAGGCACCGATCGTGATCGCGCGGGCGGAAACCGAGACCGACGGCAGCGGCGTCCACGCCGACACCGACGCGATCAGTCCGGCGATCAACTCGGGGGCCTCGAGATACAACACGACAGCGGAGCCGGCAGGCAGCGCGATCGCAAACGTATAGACGGCAAACGCCGTCTTGCTCGGCATCACTGCCTCGCGGTTGTTAGTCACGTTGACGCTGCCAAAGCGGGGAAACGCCGAGCCGATCCCGGCTGCAAGCGCCGGCGTCGCGATCGCGCCGGCGACCGTCGCGATAGTCAGGGCGGCGGTCCGCTCGAGTCCGAGGGGGCTTGCGACGCCGAACGCAAGCGAGACGACGAACGCGAGCGGAACACCGACGAGTGCGCCGGCAAGCATGCGACCGCGAATCGCCTGCCAGCCAGTGAGCGTCGACGTGATGACGGCGGGCAGGGCTGGTCCGAGGTCACCCAGCGGGTTGAGCGTAAAGAGGACGCCGGCTGCCCAGATAGCGTACAGACAGAAGAGGACAGTCAAAAACGACGGGACCGTGCCGAGTTCGATGATTTGCTGGAAGAAGCCGAGCGCGCCGAGCAGTGGATAGCCGGCGTACGCCAGCCGGATCGGTGCGCGTTTCGTGCGACGGATCGCCGTTATCGCGACGGTTCGAACCGGTCGCGAGACGGTCCCCGAGAGGAGCCCCTCGAGTCGATCGGACGCCGGTTCCTCGTCGACTGTCTCGTCGTCGGTACGGGCCGGATCCGCGACCCAGTGGCGCTGTGCGGAGGGAACGGCGGCGGCCAGCGCGACGCCCACGAGGAAGACGGCGCCGACGACAGCGCCGGCGATTGCCCGCGTCGACGGGTTGAATCCGGGGATCCCGATCAGTAGCACGTGACCGGGCCATCCCAGTGGGCTCGCCTGCAACGCCGTGAACAACGTTCCCATGACGTCGTTCAGCCCACCAGTCGCGATCGCCCCGAAGTAGGCGAGCCAGAAGGCAGCGAACAACAGCGTTCGATAGCGGGCGATCGGTTCGTAGACGGTGATCAGGTGCCGGACCCAGACCCCGACGACGAACCCGACGGGAACGGCAGAGCCCATGACGATGGCGACTGCCAGCGTTGCGCTGACGATTGGAAGAGGCGTTCCCGCGCCGAACGCGAACGCACCGGCAAAGAGCGCCGTCAGCGGCAGGAGGACGCTTGCATAGAGTGTGACTTCGGCAGTGACGATACCGACGACAGTGTTTCGAACTGCCGTCGACAACAGAAGGAACGCTGGCTCGTCGATAGCTGCGACTGCCGTGACGGTTCGCATGACCGATATCACGACCAGAAACACCCAGAGGACTGCGATACCGCCGGTCACGTACTCGGTTACCGTCGTGGCGGTCTCTGCCGAAATCGGGGCGGTAACGGCCTGATCACCAAGTCTCGGTAAAATGCTCACTCCGAGGGCCGTGATCGGGCCGAGTGCGAACACCGCAATCGCGATCGTCAAGAGGAGTTTCGTCCGGTTTCCAACGACCGCGCGAACAGTCCGTCGGAGCTCGAGATCCGCGACACTCATGGCAGCGCGTGCCATCACGGACCACCTCGAGTCGATCGAGAGGAGGGGAACAATTCCGGGCTCATAGTCGTGGTCGGGGTGCGCTGGCAGTAAACCCTTTGGATATCTGTCATTCAGTCGTGGCGACCGCCCAAATATGACACACTTTTAATGAGATACCGACAAACGAACGCGTATGCGCCCTGCCGACGGCCCCGCCATCGAAACTGACGGACTGACGAAGCGCTACGGCGAGACGACCGCCGTCTCGGAGCTGACGATGACCGTCGACCGCGGCACTGTGTACGGGTTTCTCGGCCCCAACGGCGCGGGGAAGACGACCACGATGCGGATACTGACGACGCTGACGAGACCGACCGCGGGGACGGCCCGCGTCGCCGGCCACTCGATCACCGACCGCGAGTCCGTCACGCCACATATCGGCTACCTGCCCGAGGAGCCGCCGGTCTACGACGAACTCACCGGTCGCGAACAACTCGAGTACGCTGCCGGTCTCCGTGACATCCCCGAGACCGAGGCAAGCGAGCGCATCGACGCGTTGCTCGAGCGCTTCGACCTGCGCGCGGATGCCCACAAGCGCATCGAGGACTACTCGAAAGGGATGCGCCAGAAGGTCGGCGTCATCCAGGCAGTGTTGCACGAACCGGACGTGGCCTTTCTCGACGAACCGACCAGCGGGCTCGACCCCCGCGCGGCCCGGACGATGCGTGAGACGATCGCCGACCTCGCCGACCACGAGATGACGATCTTCCTCTCGACGCACATCCTCTCGGTCGTCGACGAACTGGCCGACGAGATCGGCGTCCTCCACAACGGGACACTCGTCGCCGAAGACGATCCCGAACGGCTCAAGACGCGCGCCGAAACCGGCGATGCTCGCAGTCTCGAGGACGCCTTCCTCGAGATTACCCGCGAGCCGACCGACGACGGCGTTCCAGCGCACCGATCCGCGGAATGAGCGAGGCCGATAACGGCGAGAGATAGCTGTAGCTGTTCTAAAGAGAGTTCTATGGGCGTTTCCCCAGCAGCTTTTAGTAGCACGCTGTTGTACACTCAGGTGGAGGTGAAAATCGATGGTGAACAGAGACATCGCTACTCTCGTTGCTGACGTTCGAATCGCCGATCGAGGTCCAACGATCGACCGATACGATCTCTTGCTGGGGCTGATCCCGGCGGCGTTTCTCGTCGTGTTTCTCGCCAGCCGACTCCTTGCGCTGCCACCCGAAGCGACCGCTCTCGGTGGCAGCGTGATTGCAGCGCTCGCGCTGCTCGATGGCCTGTTCGTCCGGCCACCGATGGGGCCGGCAGGGCACCGCTAGTCGCCGCTAACTGGTCCCGTCCGCTCGCTCGTACGACGGCTGTGAAATCGGTGTACGAGACCGTTCTGTCGTGACGACCTGTAATTGCAGGCCGAGTCCCGGTCTCACGTGGCCGAGCGCTGCGACGACGGTCTCCGAACAGAATACTCAAAAACGACCGGGCACTCGTCACTGTATGGAGTATTACGAGGCGGCGGATTTCTTATTCGATCTCCGGCGGTTCCGCCCGAAGCCGGGAACCGAGTCGACGGCCCGGTTGCTGTCTCACCTCGAGCACCCCCATGCCGACGTCGATTTCGTACAGATCGCCGGCTCCAACGGGAAAGGGAGCACGGCCCGCATGCTCGAGCGAACCCTGCGGGAGGCCGGCTACTCCGTCGGGCTCTACACCTCGCCACATCTCGAGGATCTCCGCGAGCGGGTCCGCGTCGACGGTCGAAAGATCCCTCGCTCGGCCGTCTGCGAGTACGTTGGCGCGATCCGCGAGTACGTCACTGAGCAGGCCGCCGACGGCGAGTCCCCGACCTTCTTCGAGGCGATGACTGCGATGGCGCTGTGGCAGTTCGGTCGCGAGGACGTCGATATTGCCGTCCTCGAGGTCGGTATCGGCGGTAAGTACGACGCGACGAGCGTCGTTGACCCCGTCGCCAGTGCGGTCACGAGCGTCACCCGAGAGCACACGGGCATCCTCGGCGACACCGAAGCGGAGATCGCTCACGACAAGGCCCACGTCGCGCCCGATGATGCACCGCTGGTCACGGGCGTAACCGGCGAGCCACTCGAGACGGTTCGTGACGTTGCCGGCGACGTGGTGACCGTCGGGACGGACACGGAAGCCGACACACAGCCCGACATCTGCGTCACCTACGAAGGGCGGGCAAACCATATCGAAGCGACCGTCTCGATCGACGGCGACGACTGGGACCTCGAGACACGGATCCCGCTGCTGGGCGAACATCAGGCGGTCAACGCCGGAATCGCCACAGTTCTCGCTCGGCAGTTTGCCGACGTCTCAGCGTCAGCCCTCGCCCGCGGGCTGCGAAGCGCTCACTGGCCGGGCCGGTTCGAAGTGATCGACACCGAGCCGCTGACCGTCCTCGATGGCGCACACAACCCCGGTGCCTGCGAGCGCCTCGGCGAGACGCTCGCGACCTACGACTACGACGACCTCCACGTCGTCTTCGGCGCGATGCACGAGAAAGAACACCGTGCGATGGCCGCCGCGTTGCCGACGCCCGAGAGCGTCGTGACGACCGAGCCGACGCTCGACCGCGCCGAGGATCCTGCCGTCCTCGCCGAGGCGTTCGCCGACGCTGGTGTCGACACGGTCCGTTCCGAACCCGCCGTTCACGATGCGCTTGCACGCGCGCTCGAGGCAGCCGACGGCGACGACTGCGTGCTCGTCACCGGCTCGCTGTTCGTCGTCGCCGAGGCGCGTTCGCGCTGGACCCGAACTGACGTTCCAAAGCGCGTCCGCGACCTCGCCGATGCCCGCGACGCACTCGAGGGAGCAAACGTCGCCACGGACGACATCGAGCGGCTGGACGGCGACGCCGTCCACCGGGTCGTCAGGACGACACTGCGGGACCGACAGGCGACCGTCCTGAAAGAAGAGTTGCTCCGAGTGGGCGGCGAGTGTGCCTTATCGAATATCGACCGCGACGACGAGGCCGTCGACGCCGTGTTGATGGGCACGCTCACTCAGTTCGAGGCGCTCGTCGAGGCCCTCGAGAGCCGATCGCGCCCCCACGGAGTAGCCGATGTCGCACGGGAACTGCGGGATACCCTCGCACTCGAGGCCGGAGCCGACGCCGAGGGTCGACCGACGCCGGCGGTTGGCCACACCGCGGGACGGTCCCGGTCGGCGTCCCGCTCTGGGGGCGAGGCGATCGAATCAGACACCCCCTGGGATGATCGGACAGCCGTCATGGGCATCCTGAACGTCACGCCCGATAGCTTCCACGACGGCGGCCAGTACGACGCACTCGAGGACGCCGTGGCCCGCGCCGAGGCGATGGTCGACGCCGGCGTCGACGTGATCGATATCGGTGGCGAGTCCACCCGACCGGGCTCCGATCCCGTCTCGGTCGACGAAGAACTGGATCGGGTCCTCCCAGTGATCGAGGAAATCGCCGATCTCGACGCCATGCTCTCGGTCGATACCCGCCGGGCCGCCGTCGCCGACGCGACTCTCGAAGCTGGCGCGGACATCATCAACGACGTCTCGGGGCTCGAGGACCCAGAGATGCGCTTTGTCGCCGCCGACCACGACGCGAGGCTGGTCGTGATGCACAGCATCGACGCGCCGGTCGTCCCCGACCGCGACGTCGAGTACGACGACGTGGTTGCGGACGTCCTCGATCACCTCTCCGAACGCGTGTTACTGGCCGAGAAAGCGGGCCTCGACCGCGAGCAGATCATCGTCGACCCCGGGATCGGCTTCGGTAAGTCCACAGCGGAGAACTTCGAACTCCTCGATCGAATCGACGAGTTCCACGCACTCGGCTGCCCCATCCTGTTCGGCCACTCCCACAAGACGATGTTCGAACACATCGGTCGCGAGCCCGGCGACCGGCTCGAGGCGACCGTCGCCGCGACGGCCCTCGCTGCCGACCGCGGGGCCGACATCGTGCGTATCCACGACGTCGCGGAGAACGTCGCCGCGGTTCGGACGGCGCTTGCAGCGCGCGATCCGGCGCGTTTCGAGTGGGAGTCATAACCCGCTCGCAACTGGCTTGCATATCGGCCCGGAAGCTGTCCGAATCAGCCGCCTCTCGGACGGGTGACCCGATCATTTCTATCAGTAATGCCCGCGGCGCATACGTGTTGGTTATCGTATGTATTTAGTGCCTTTCCAGTCTATCACTGCACAAGAATGTCAGAACTGACTGACAACTGCAGGGAACATCTCGAGCAAGCGTTACAACACGACGATCCCAGCGAGAAGGATTTCCACATTCGGCAGGTGATCCAGGCGTGTGGTGTCGATGATCTTCCTGACGAGTCCGACACCGAATAGCGTTCTGTCCGTACTGTATCGCGACAGTGACGCTCATCCAAGCGCTCGTCTGCAGGCGGCTACTCGTCCGGCCCGCAGCCAAGCGACCGGTGTGGACAGTGCCAGCAGTGCTCGCCCGGTGTCGTCTCGTGAAACGACGGCTCGTCGACTGCCGCGAGCGTCTCGCGGACCGCGTCCCACGACGGGAGCGCGTCGCGTTCGAACAGGTCGACACGAGGGCCGTCGACGTCACCGACGTAGACGTAGCCGGCAGCCGAGATCGGGGCGTCGAACCGGTCTGCACAGGCACGCACGTAGAGTGCGAGCTGGACGGCATCGTCGGGCACGATTCGTTCTGTGGTGGCCTTGTAGTCGAGGACCGCTAGCCCGCCATCGGGCAACCGCCGAATCGAGTCGACATAGCCGACCACGTCTCCGGTGACGCCGGCGACATCCTCGAGCGCGAAGGGCAACTCTGCAGCCACTGGCTCCCACTCGGCGACCGGCTGGTCGATGGCGGATGCGCTCGCCTCGAAGTAGCGGTCGATACAGTCGAGCACGGCCTCGCGGTGGGTGAGCAAATCGCGCGCGGTGAGCTGTCGAACCGCAGCCTCGCGCCACGCCTCGCGGGTGTGATACTCGCGATGGAAGGCCTCTTCGGCGACGTCGTGGAAGACGGTGCCGACGATTCGTGACGCCAGATCGTCGCTCGCGACGACTGTCCCGCCGTTCGTCTCGGTCGCTTCGCCGCCGCCGGCCGATGCGGGATGTGGATCGTCGATCGCCCGAACGACGTGATCCAGGTAGTGTTTCCGCGGACAGGTCTCGTGAGTGTCCATCGCGGAGTAGCTGTGACGCATCGCGACCGGGAGCTCCGTCGTGGACGCGAGCGTCTCGATCGGGAACCGGACGGTCTCGGTCGTCAACGCAGAGAGCTGGCGGCTACCGGGGATCCGTATGGCCGATCCCGAACCGCCCTCGTCGTCGCTCCCGGCCCCGTTCCAACCGTGGCTTGCCGCGTCAGCTGCCGGCAACAGCCTGCCATCTCGGAGCAATCGTCCCAGCCGGTGGACCGTCTCGATCGCCTCGCGCGTCTCAAGCGGTTCGACGTGTCGATCACCGTAGTCGGCGTAGTAGGTGATCGTCCCCGGACTCTCGTCGGTCGAGGCGGCGATTTCGTCGGTTCGATCGACGACTGTCTCGGGGTAGATTTCCCGCACGCGCTCGAAGCTTGCGGTCAGTGACGCCCACAGATCCATCCGCCGGCCAGCGACCGACCACTCGATGTCATCGGCCAGACAGGCGTCGGCAGTCGACACCGCGAGTTCGGTCTCGTCGCCGTCGTAGGCGTACGCCGAGCCGAACAGGAACAAGTGGTTCTCGGCGCGCGTGAGCGCGACGTGAAGCACCCGCCACTCCTCGCCGACCGTCTCGGCGGCCAGATCCGTACAGAGCGGAGAGTCCACGTCGTCATCGAGCGCGGCGGCCAGCAGCCGGTGGCGGGCTCGCTCGACATAGTCGCCGTCGACACACCACTCCTCGTCCGAGAGGTACGGAACCAAGACCGTATCGAACTCGAGCCCCTTGGCCTGATGGACCGTCATCACGTCGACGCTGTCGGCGGATCGCGTTCCACGGGTTCGATCGCTGCCGCCGCCCCGAAGCGTCTCAGCAAGCGCGTCGACGAACTCGGTCGACAGCGACTGGACGACCCCGTCAGTGTCGTAGGCCTCGACGAACCGCTCGATGCGATCGAACTCGGCTCGCTCCTCGCTCGTACAGAACCACTCGATCCGTGTCAGCTCGCGGAACCGGCGCAGAAAGCCAGACAGCGGGTAGACGTCACGGAATCGCTCGAGTCGCTCGAGGTGGTCGCGAGCCCGCTCGAGCCGGTCAGGCTGTGTGAGCCGGTCACGATCGATCGTCAGGACGGCATCACGCAACGTTCCCGCCTGTCTGTGCAGCGTTGCGAGGTCGCTTTCCGTCAGCCGGTAGCGGGCGAGCAACACGCGCCGGAGATGGGCATCGGCATCCGGTTCGACGAGGACCCGGAGATACGACAGCACCGTTTGCAGTCCGGGCGAAACCTCGCCACGGGGCGAGCCGGAGATTTCGTAGGGGATCTGTTGGTCCCGGAGGGCGTCCGCGATCGCCTGTGCGTGGCGATTCGTCCGGACGATAATCGCGAGATCGCCCAGCGAGCGCTGGGGGACGTTCGCTGCTGCGCCGTTTAACAGCCGCGAAACCGTCGTTGCGACCCCCTCAGCCGTCGATCCTGGGATCGCGTCGCTTTCGACTTTGACGACGCGGTCCGGCGGGTCGGCTTCGTCGTAGGTGCCTCGCGTCCGGCCATCCTCGCGCAGCGTCTTCGAGGACTGCGGCCCGTAGTCACAGGCGTTCGTCAGATCGAGTATCTCCTGTCGCGAGCGAAAGTTACGCTCGAGTTCGATCGCTTCGTGGTCGTCGTAAGCGTCGGCCAGCCGGTCGAGCCCCTCGCGGTCGGTGCCACGCCAGCCGTAGATCGCCTGGTCTTTGTCGCCGATTGCGAGCAGGTCCGGCCGGTCGGGACCGTCCGTGAGTGCAGTGAGCAGCGAGAACTGCGTTTCGTCGGTGTCCTGAAACTCGTCGCAGTAGACCTGCGTCCATTGGCTCGTGATTTCGTCTGTGATCGCATCATCATCGAGCAGGCAGGTTGCCGTCCGAACGAGTTCGTCGAAGTCGAGCGCTCCCTCTGTGTCGAGAGCGTCGTGGTAGTCCGCATAGACATCGGCGTAGTGACGCGCCAGCCGAAGGAACTCGACGTAGTGTTTCAGGCGACCGAACGGGGTCTGTTCGATCCGGCTCGTCGCCGTTCCCCAGATTTGGTTGCCGAACAGCGCCCGCGGCAGGTGTTTCGTGGTTGGATCGTCTAACGAGAGCGTCTCGATCGTGTTCGTCACGGAGCGCTGGAGCACCCGGAGGTACTGATCGATGTCACGAACCAGCTCGTCCTCGCGGAAGGCCGCCGGCGCTTCGGCGATCTGCTCTCGGCAGTACGAGACGAGTTTTCCGTAGTCGATCAGCGACTCGCGGGCCTGCTCGAGGTGTTCCTCCCGGTTGAAATAGCGCAAGGCTTCGTTGTCGAACGACAGCGTGTCGTCGGCTCGTTGCTCGAGCCAGAGGACGAACTCGTGACAGAGCTCGAGGGTCCGCACCGACGGCAGCCCCGCCTGCAGCTCGTCGGGCGTGACGTTCTCTTGGCTCATCGCACCGATAAACTGGTCGACCGCAGCTGTGAGGTCGGCTGGCGAGCCGTCGTGTTTCGATGCGGCTGCGAAGCCGTAGTCGGTATCGGCGAGCAGGCGACCGACGAGCCGTTGGCGTTTGCGCTCGGTGACGACCTCGAACTCGGGCGAGTAGCCGAGATAGTAGGCGTACTCGCGAACGAGCCGGTAACAAAAGGAGTGGTAGGTGTAGACGTCGATCGCCGCCGTGGCATCGGGATCGAGCCGTTCGGCGACTGCCGCGCGGATGCTCGCAGCGGCTTCGTTCGCGAAGGTCAACACGAGCACGTCGTCGGGCTCGACGTCCCCTCGCTCGATGGCGCGCTCGAGTCGAACGAGCATCGTCGTCGTCTTCCCGGTGCCGGCACCGGCGTCGACGGAAGTACAGGCCGTGCGGCTCTCGATGACCGCCGTCTGGTTGCCTTTCGGCTCGATCTCGTCGACCGATGTGGGTGTATCGTGGTCGGGTCGGCGGGACTCATCAGCCATCGAACCGCACCTCTTCTGAGATGTACTCCTGACAGCAGACGGTGTAGTCGCAGTCTGGACAGGCGTTTGTCGTGATCCGGTTCCAGCGGTCGGCGGGGTCAAACGCTCCCGAACGCAGGTCCGCAACGACCGCCGCCAGCCGACTATCGACTGTCTCGTTTCGGTGCTCGTGAGTCATGCCGAACGTATGGTGGTCGACGTAAACGTCGGTCAGATCAGCGACCTCGAGGCTCGTCTCGACCGCATCCCGGACCCAGTTGACCGTCAGCCCCGACCGGTCGGCAAGCGGAATTTGGAGGTAGCGACAGGTCTGGTCCCCGAGTTGGAGCCGATCGCGGAGCGTTCGGAGTCCGTCGAGGACGACGGCAGTCTCGAGCAGCGCGCTGACGGGATCGGGCTCGAACACGTCCGACTCGTCGTCGAAGTGGTCGGTAAAGAGAGTCGCGACGTCGCCCTCCCAGTCCGACCGGTAGCGCAGGGGACCAAGTGGTGCGAGCGTCGGAACGAACCGGACGCCGACGAGTGACGAGCCGTCGCCGTAGACGTAGTCGACCGTCGCATCGATCGTCACCACGTCCGCGTCGCCTGCGGCGTTCGGTTCCGGGAGCGAAACCGTACTCGAAAGCGCCAGTCCCGGTCCGATCAGTTCGCCGCGGGCTGCGCCGGCGTCCAGCCGTTCGATCCCCGCGGCGTGGTCCGTTCCAACCTGTGTGACGTAGGCAGCGAGCGTCGCCTCGAGGGCCTGCCGTTCGTGGCGACGCTGAGCGTGGGAGTGAAAGCGCTCGTCGTAGTCGGACCAGCGCGTTCCAAGCCGATCACGGGCGGCTTCCTCGAGTGGGTCTCGGTTGGTCTCACCGCTTCGGAGCCCATCACAGATCGCGGCCCGAAGGAGGGCGATCCGGTCGTCGACGGTGTCGTCGTCGCTTCCCTCGAGCCCGTGGACGTGGGCGAGTTCGTACCGACGGGGACAGTGGAGATACGTTCGGAGGCCGTCGACAGTGAGCGAATCGCCTCGCGTCGCATCAGTCATCACGGACCACCTCACCCGCGGCGAACTCGAACTGCGACCGGACCGCATCAGCGAGGTCGGCGTCGACATCGCCCTCCTCGAGGACGACCGCGATCTCCTCGAACAAGGCTTCTGTCTCACCGAGGTCGGCCTCGCCGCCGGTACTGGCCTCACGGAGTACCCGCTCGAGTTCGCCCCGGGGCTGGGCGAGTAGCGCCTCGATGGCGTTCGTCTCGCCGTGGATCGTCGCGTCGGCGTGGGTATCGACATCTTCGAGTGTGAGTCCTGGTGTCGCATCGATCAGTTGCAGATAGCGCGACTCGTCGTAGCTCCGGCGCAAGCCACCGGCACCGCGTTCGTAGGAACAACAGTAGAGGAGACGATCGGCGGCGCGGGCACCGAGTGCGAACCGCCGCCGGGAACGGTGGGCGTGATAGGTTTCGAAGGGGTCGCCCACGTCGGCGGCATCGGCTGTCACGAAGGTGTCGGTGATCGCCTCGAGAGACGGATCGGTGACAGCCGGATAGGCAGCCATCTGCCGGAGCCACGCCTGCGGGAACAACTGGGTGAGAAACTGCTCACCGGGATACGTTTCGTCGATCAGATCGAGCAGGAAGACTGCCGTTCGCGAGTCGTATTTCAGGTCGTCGATAGCACAGACGGTGACGCCGCCGGTGGGCGGTCGCGTCTCGACCGCGTGGACGTAGGGTGCGTCGTATCGGATCGTCCGCCGGAGCATCCGGCGCAGTCCCTGCCAGTCCGGCCCGACGAGGTCGGTCTCCTCGACGAAGTCGGCGATCTCTAAGACCCGACGGATGCCCTCGTACTGCTCCCGGGCGTCGACCCATTCCTCCTCGCGGGCGATCCGGCCTTTCAGGTCGGTCCGGCGAATCCATCGCTCGAGCGAGTGCCGAACGCTCGAGCCGGCGGTGTCAGCGAGTAGTTCGGGCGAGAAATCGGGGACGCGAGCCCGAAGGCGGTCGAGTGAGACGGCTCTCGAATCGCCCGCACCCTGCGTCGCCGCGTCCTCGCGTCGCTCGAGGGCGTCGCCGTCGCGTTCCCGTTCGCACTGGCACGTGACGACGGCGTAGAGTTCATTCACCGCCGGGTCCTCGGCCAGCGACGGGGTCCCGATCGTGGCGGTCGGGACGCCTGCGTCGCGGAGCCGCCGTCTGGTCTCGGGGACTCGTTCGATCCGCGGGACGGCAACGGCAAACTCGTCGTAGGACCAGCCGTGGCGGTCGCGCAGCGACTGGATCTCGGTGGCGACCGCCCGGGCTTGCTCGCGGGCGGTTCCGGTTCGGATGCGTCGTGCGCGTCCCATCGAATCGGCGTCTGCGGGCTTTTCCGGGGACTCGCCGGTCGCCAGAAACCGCGCGATCGGCTGATGTGGCGATGTGGCGTCCGTTGCACGCACTGTCTCGGGCTCGAGCGGTTCGACCGCGAGCCCTGCGTCGGCTGCGATCTCGTCGACGGAGCCGGATTCGACGCGCGTCCGTTCGACGCTGGCGTGGCGCTCGCCGAGACAGACCAACTCGGCGTCGCGCGTGAGCGCGGCGAGATACCGGCGGTCAAGTCGGCGGTACTCCTCGAACTCGACGGCGAGGACGGCGTCGAACGAGGCAGTAACGCGCGTCCGAAGGCCGTCGGCGTCGGCCTCGAGCAAGTCGACCGCCCGCGGGACCACGTCGGCCCGCTCGACGTAGCCCCGCTCGTCGAGTTCTGCGTGGAACCGGTCGTTCATCGCGTACAGAAAGGCCAGACAGTCGTGGGGGTCCTCGAGGTCGTCGAGCCGAATCCGCTGGCGAGTCGCCGCGAGCAGCAGTTGCCCCACGTCGCGTGTGAAACTCTCGTGAGCCGCCGCCCGCTCGAGGTAGTCCGGAACGTCGCGGCTGGCCCCGTCGATCACCAGCGAGATGAGTTCGATCCGTTCCTCGTACTCGAGGCGGTCCAGTGTCGGATCGTGCTCCTCGATGGTCTTCGAGGCGTGTTCGGGAAGCGACTCGATACGGGGCGAGCGGGGACCGCTGTCGGCCCGCTCGCGGTCAGCGTCGGCCAGTGCCTCGGTCAGCGAGTCGAGACCCGCTGGGTGTCGTTTCAGGACCAGCACGTTCCGGGGGCCGTACTCGTCGGCGAGCGCGGCGTACTCCGCGGCAACAGTCGCGAAGACGTCGCTCCCGGGTGCAGGCGCGGGGAGGAGCTTGCAGGTCCCCTCGAGGGTGGGCGGCGATGGAGCCATCGATCGTACGTCAGCGAGTATGCTCGATTTCCTATTTAAATGTAGGCACACTCGCGTACCGGTACTACTCGCGCATCCAGTCGCTTGCTTGTGGCTCGCGGGGGTCCGTCGGAACTGCGAGCACCACCGGTTCGTCGGCGTCGATCGCGGCTGCGAGACGCGACTGGATCTCGGCTGGCGTCGCCGCGCGCTCGGCGCGCAATCCGAGGCTTTCGGCGAGGCCCACGAAGTCGATCGGTGCGTCCGCCCAGCCGTACGTGCCTGCTTCGAGGTCGTAGTTTCGGTCGGCGTCGTCGCTGATGATCGCGTAGTCCTCGTTGACGAAGACGACGACCGTCAGCGGTAGTTCCTCGGCGACAGCTGTGTGCAGTTCGTGGACACACATCAGGAGTCCGCCGTCGCCGGTGAGGACGACCACGTCGTCGGCAGGGTTAGCGAACTGTGCGCCGATGCCCGACGGCAGGCCGGTTCCCATCGTGGCCCACGAGCCCGGGTTGACGTACGAGCGCGGGCCCGCCGCCTCGAAGGCGTTCAACCCCCAGACGCGAAAGCCGCCGGCGTCGACCGTGACGATCGCCTCCCTCGGAATCGCCTCGCGGACGGCCTCGAGCGCACTGACAGACGTAATCGGTGACGATTCCGTTCGAAGGTCCGCGAGCCGATCGCTAGTTGCCTGCCGAACCGCGCTCGCACGCTCGACGGCATCGCCGTCACCGGTCGCGACCGTGCGGTCGTCGAGGGCTGACTTCAGTGCCGACAGCGCCACGGCAGCGTCGGCGATGATGCCGACGGTCGGCTCGTAACCCGTCCCGAGGTCGTCGGACTCGAGTGTGACGTGGACCAGCGTATCCGGAAGGTCGATCGACCAGGCCCGGGTAGCGACCGCGTCGAAGTCGGTGCCGACGGCCAGCGCTGCGTCGGCGTCCGCGAGCAACTCGAGCAACTCGGGAGCAGCACTGCTCGAGAGTGTCCCGGCGACGTATCCATCGGGGCCGTCCGGAAGCACCCCTTTGCCCTTGTAGGTGGTGACGACGGGTGCGCCGAGCCGATCGGCGACGCGGCGAAGTTCGTCGCTCGCCCCGGCGGCGCGGACGCCCCCGCCGGCGACGATAACCGGCTCTTCGGCGGCAGCAAGCACGTCGGCGGCGGTCGTGATATCGCGGTCGGCGACGCTTGTGATGGACTCGCGGCTGTACGTTCCCGGTGTCGCGAGTGGAACGTCCATCGTCAAGACACTCTTCGGAATCCCGACTCTGACTGGCCCCTTGGGTGGCGTCTCGGCGATCGCGATGGCTTCCTCGAGGACGACGGTCGTGCTCTCGGGGCGCTCGACGAGGACGTTGTCCTTGACGACGGTGTCGTAGGTCTCGGGTGGCGTTTCGTGGATGCCGTCGCCGCCGCGGATCTCGGGCTCGGTTTCGACCGCGAGGTGGACCAGCGGGGTACAGTCGTTGTATGCGTTCTTCAGCCCGTTCATGGCGTTCATATCGCCTGGTCCGGGCACGACGACCGTCGCCGCGGGCCGCCCGCTGGTTTCCGCGTAGCCCCACGCCTGATGGGAAACGGCAGTCTCGTGGCGGGCCATGACGAACCGAACGTCGTCCCGTGTCTCGATGGCCTCGTTCAGCGGCAGCGTCTGCGTTCCGGGCACGCCGAAGACGGTGTCAATCCCGTTTTCGACCAGCCGCTCGATGACTCCTCGGCTGACGTCCATACGATCATCTCGTCGACCGGATACTTATCTCTCCGCCGTCAAGGGAGATCCTGAACAGTCAACCCACCCGACTCGACGCTGTTTGTCCGTCTCGAGCGGTGCCACAGCAATCAGAGATTCCCATGTCCGTCCTCGGGAGAGACCCACACCAACAATCATTATAATGGGGGAGCAAGTACTGATCAGTATGGAAGACATTTTCGTCGCCCGGGTGATGTCCTCGTCGATACACACGGTCACGCCGGACACGCTCGTCGAAGACGCCGCCCAAGAAATGCTCGAGAACGGAATCGGGTCAGTCATGGTCGTCGACGATGAGAACCGCCTCGAGGGGATCCTGACGACGACGGACTTCGTCGAAATCGTCGCCGAACAGAAGCCGAAAGACCAGACGCCGGTCTCGAAGTACATGACGACCGACGTCGTCACGACGACGGCCCAGGAGAGTATCCGCGACGTGGCGGACGTCATGATCGAACACGGCTTCCACCACACCCCCGTCGTCGACGAGGACGAGGGCGTGATCGGGATGATCACGACGTCGGATCTGGCTGGCTACATCTCGCGCGTGCAGTCGCCCAGCCCCGCCGAATAAGCACGGGCGATCGGATCGCCACCCGTTTTGGTCGACAACTCACCTGTCCTGAGCGCGACGCCAGTCAGCCGTCGGCGTCGTCATCTTCGGTCATCCAGCGCACCGTTTCGTCGAGGTACTCCCGGAACGTCCGGGCCTCCGCAGGCGTCAACGCGATGTCAGCGTGACCCGTCCCGTGGTCGCCGACCATCGCGTCGATGCTCACAATCACGCGATGGTCCGTCTCCGACTCCGGGCGGACCGAGACGTCGGCCCGGTCTGGATAGTCACGCGGCGGGCCGATCTCGAGGTCTGTCTCACCGCGTGTCACGCCGATTTCGACGCGTTCGGACAACTCGAGGTCGAACGAGTCCGTCCGTTTTTCCTCGATCGTCGTCGGCTCTTCGTCACGGGTGTCATCATCTGCCATAGGCAATGATTGATCGGCAACAGCCTTGGCTGTACTGCCGATCGCGTGTCCCCGGGCGACTCGAGCGGCGGGCACATGGCCTCGAGCGGTCACTCGACGGCGAACATCGCATCGTCGAGGTGCCAGCCACCGCGCCAGCA
Source organism: Natrinema sp. HArc-T2 (assembly GCF_041821085.1). Taxonomy (NCBI): domain Archaea; kingdom Methanobacteriati; phylum Methanobacteriota; class Halobacteria; order Halobacteriales; family Natrialbaceae; genus Natrinema; species Natrinema sp. HArc-T2. Next base: position 128,265 of record NZ_JBGUAZ010000004.1, read on the forward strand.
CTCGAGGGCGAACCAGGCGAGATAGCCAAGCACGAAAATCGTCAGCAGGCCGGTGAGCAACCACGTCGTACTCCCGACCGCGAACTGGCGCAGTCTCGAGAGCCCGAACGCCCCCGAGCCGACCGCGAGAACACCGATACCGATCGCGGCAACGCGGGGCCAACCAAGGGTTCGACCGCCGACGGTGAGTCGCTCCCGGCGGCCGGCCAGCAGCAACGACAGTCCGACGACGGCGAGCCAGCCAGCCAGTAGCAGCGTCGTCGACTCCGTTCCACCACCGATGGCAAAGAGAGCGGCCAGCAGCAGCGCTGCACCGCCACCGCCGGCGAACCCGCGGCGAACGACGGCCTTCAGTCCAGTCATCTGCCAGCGGGTTGGTCGGGTTCGCAGTTAGCCGTTCTGATACGCTCGATCCTTACGACAGGCCATCAATCGTCGTCCATCGGTGCCGTCACGGGGTCGACGCGCTCGCCGCGTGGCCCCTCGAGATCGATCTTTGGCAGGAGATCGCGCAGGTAGCGACCGGTGTGGGAGTCCTCGAGGCGGGCGACGTCCTCCGGCGTCCCGGTGGCGACGACCTCGCCGCCGTGCTCGCCGCCTTCGGGGCCGAGATCGATGATGTGGTCGGCGTTCTTGACGAGATCGAGTTCGTGTTCGATGACGACGATGGTGTTGCCGTTGTCGGTCAGCCGGTGGAGCACGTCGATGAGTTTGCGCTCATCGGCGCTGTGGAGGCCGGTCGTCGGTTCGTCGAGCAGGTAGAGCGTCTCGCCCGAATCCTTCTTCCCCAGTTCCTCGGCGAGTTTGATCCGCTGGGCCTCGCCACCCGAGAGCGTCGTCGAAGGCTGGCCGAGTTTCATGTAATCGAGGCCGACGTCCTTGAGTAACTGGAGCCGGCGGCGGATCTGGCTCGAGGACTCGAAGAAGTCGTAGGCCTCTTCGACCGACATCTCGAGGACGTCGGCGATGGTCTTGCCCTTGTAGGTGACGTCGAGCGTGGCGTCGTTGTAGCGCGCGCCGTCACACTCCTCACAGGGGACGTACACGTCCGACAGGAAGTTCATATCGATCTTGACGGTCCCCTGGCCGCCACACTCCTCACAGCGACCGCCCTTGACGTTGAACGAGAAGCGCCCCTTCTCGTAGCCGCGCTGTTTCGAGAGTTTGGTCTGGGCGAACAGCTCGCGGACGTAGTCGAAGACGTTGGTGTAGGTCGCGGGGTTCGACCGCGGCGTGCGACCGATCGGCGACTGGTCGATCAGGCGGACGGTTTCGATCGCTTCGAGGCCCTCGAGCGCGTCGTGGTCGCCCGGGATCACGCTCGTGTTGTCGTTCATCTCGCGGGCGAGTCCCTTGTAGAGCACCTCGTGCATCAGCGTGGACTTGCCCGAACCCGACACCCCGGTGATCGCGGTAAAGCAGCCAAGCGGGATGTCGACGTCAAGATCGTCCAGGTTGTGCTGGCGTGCACCACGGATCGTCAGCGCATCCTCCGGATCGCGCCGTTCGTCGGGAACGGGGATCTGCTTGCGTCCGGAGAGGTAGTCACCGGTGATCGACGCCTTGGTCGCCTTGACCTCCTCGACGGGGCCGTTGGCGACGACCTCGCCGCCGCGCTTGCCGGGGCCGGGCCCCATGTCGATGACGTTGTCCGCGCGGCGCATCGTCTCCTCGTCGTGTTCGACGACCAGCAGGGTGTTTCCGAGGTCGCGCAGTTCCTCGAGCGTATCGAGCAGGCGGTCGTTGTCCCGCTGGTGGAGCCCGATCGAGGGCTCGTCGAGCACGTACAGCACCCCAACGAGCCCGGAGCCGATCTGGGTCGCGAGCCGAATACGCTGGCTCTCGCCGCCAGACAGTGTGGAGGCCTCGCGATCGAGCGTGAGGTACTCCAGCCCGACCTCGGTCATGAAACCGAGTCGCGCGCGGATTTCTTTGAGAATCTCCTCGGCGATCACCTTCTCGCGCTCGGTGAGGTCCGCTTCCATCGACTCGAAGTGCGCCAAGGCGTCGCCGATACTCATCGAATTGATCTCGGTGATCGACGTCTCGTCGACCAGCACTGCCCGACTCGCGGGCTTCAGGCGCGTGCCGTCGCAGGCTGGACACTCCGTGACCGACATGTAGTCCTCGATGTGTTCACGCGTCGAGTCCGAGTCGGTCTCGAGGTAGCGACGGTCGAGGTTCGGAATAACGCCCTCGAAGCGCTTTTTCTTCCGGCGAGTGCCGTTTTTCGTCTGTCGCTTGAACAGCACCTGCTCGTCGGTGCCGTAGAGGAACGCCTGCTGAATCTCGTCGTCGAGTTCCGCAAAGGGCGTCTCGAGCGAGACGTCGAAGTGCGCGGCGACGGCGTCGAGTCGAGTCCGGTAGTACGAGCGGTTGTAACTCCAGGGTTCGAAGACGTGTTTCAGCGGTTTGGACTCGTCTTGGACGACGAGGTCCTCGTCGACTTCCTTGGTCTCGCCCAGGCCCTCACACTCGGGACAGGCACCGTGGGGCGAGTTGAACGAGAACGAGCGGGTCTCGATTTCGGGCACGTCGATCCCGCAGTGGGTACAGGCCAGATCTTTCGAGAACTCGACGACGAAGCGGTCGTCCTCCTCGGTCTCGTCGCCGAGTGCACCGGTTCGGCGAGCCTCCTCGCCGAGATCCGCGGCGACTTCTTCGGAGGCATCGGGAAGGATGACCTTCAGGACGCCCTCGGCCTCGTCGAGCGCCGTCTCGACGCTGTCGACGATCCGCGGTCGGTCCTCGACGCTGACCTTGATGCGGTCGACGATTACGTCGACCGTGTGATCGAAGTTCTCGTCCAGATCGGGATCCTCGAGCGTCAGATCGTGTTCCTCACCGTCGATCTCGACGCGGGCATACCCCTCCGAGACGAGCTCTGCAAAGAGATCCTCGAACGCTCCCTTCTGGTCGCGGACCACGGGTGCCGCGAGTTTGGCCTTGGTTCCCTCGGGGAGCTCGAGAATGCGCTCGACCATGTTCTGGGCCGACTGCTCGCCGACCTCGCGGCCACACTCTGGACAGTGGGGCGTGCCGACGCGGGCGTAGAGCAAGCGCAGGTAGTCGTGCAGTTCGGTGACCGTCCCAACGGTCGAGCGGGGGTTGTTCGCGGCGTTCTTCTGGTCGATCGAGATCGCCGGCGAGAGGCCCTCGACGGTCTCGACCTGCGGTTTGTCCATCTGGCCGAGGAAGTTCCGCGCGTACGCCGAGAGGCTCTCGATGTATCGCCGCTGGCCTTCGGCATAGACCGTCTCGAACGCCAGCGAGGACTTGCCCGACCCCGAGAGGCCGGTGACGACGGTAAACGCCTCGCGAGGGATCGTGACGTCGATGTCCTTGAGGTTGTGTTCCTCTGCCCCGCGGACGTCGATGGTGTCCTTGCTCATCGTTCGTGCACGGTTGTGGACTGTCTCTTGTGTCGACGCGGTTCCAGATTCATTGTATCCGTATCAGTGGCCGGACGGACTTAACGAGTCTGAAAGGCAAATAGCGTGGCCAGTGTTGGCAGCAATCACACAGCCATCAGGGATCGATCAGCTGTTCATGCGACTCCGACTCGGACGGCTCGCCGGTTCGACCCTGCCACCACTGGCCGACGATCGTACCGGTCGCGAGAGCGACGACGAAGATGGCGACGACGAGGTTGAGCAGCGGCACCAGATACAGGACCTGCACGACGAGTGCCCCAACGATCAGCGCCAACCACGGATTCGGCTCCGGCTCGTCACGGAGTCGCCGGAGCACGACCAGGCCGGCCACGATCATCCCGATCGTGTTGACGACCGTTAGGCCGATCGAGACGCCGATCCCCACGAGCGTCGGGACAGACTCGAGCGCGGCGGGCGCGCCGGCGTCGACAAGCAGCGCCACGACGGCTCCCATGGCGGCGAACACGACGAACCCGCCAACGAGCACGCCGATCCCGATCACGCCCGCGCTCACGGGGTCGTCGACGAGTCGCATCTCGATCGACCGCACGTACGAGCGGTCGATGGTCAGGACGACCGCGCCGACGACGAGCGTGACGGCGATGTAGCTGCCGAACGCGAGCGCTAGCTCCTCGGGAGTCGTGGGGTTCGCGAGGGTGTCTCTGAGACCGCGCTGTGCGGCAGCCGGCGTGGGGGCGAACGCCAGCAGTGCGACCGCTGTTGCAAGAACGGACCGACGGATCATAGCGATAGCTCGTATGTGCCCGCCCCTAAACGGTGTGTTCTGCGCTCGCGGTCGGACCAAAGTGACTTCGCCTGGCAGTTCCAAGGGATGCCTATGAGCGACGACGCCGTGGACGCACTCGAGGTCGACGAGTTCGTCGAGTATTGCCGGACGCAGGCCGGCTTGCTTTCGGGCCGCGTCGAGACGATGGGAGACGAAGCCGATGCGCTACTCGACGAGATCGACCGGGAGATGGCCGAAATCCGATCGCGCCTCGAGGCACTGCCCGACGAAGTCCCAGGAACCGAAACGCCGTCGACCGCGGATATTCCGGACACGAGTGAGGTCGATGTCGCGGCGATCGAGGAGCTACAGGAAGAACTCGAGGAAAAGCAACTCCTCGTCGAGGCGAAACAAGCCCGAATGCAGGCCTTTCAGGAACTCGCGGCTGATTACACGGATCTCGCAGCGGAACTCGCGACGGAGGCAGCGGACGGCCAGGACGCGCTGACGCGAGTCATCGAGTTCGAGGCCGACGCCGACGCGCCGGTCTACTTCGACGAGCGCCAGACGATGCTCGAGACGGCAGTTGCATCGACGGACGACGAGTGAGACGGTTTGCTGTAACGATGTACCGGTGCAACCGCGACCGCCCTGCGGTTGCACCGGCACTGCCTGACAGGAGTCCGTATGAGCGGACTTCCCGACCGACTGCAACAGGGACGTATACTTATACCAACTCGGCAGCCACGCTCCACCTATGGTGTTCGCTCCGAGTTCGTCGATCACGTTCGATGCCAGTGATCCGGCCACGACGGTCGCGATCGGGCGGCTGTTCGCGTACCTCGCGATGGGCGTCGCAGCAGTCGTCTTGCTCTACTATGCGATCATCTACATCCGCGATGTCCTCGCGGTCGAGGCCACCACCGAGCAGTGGTACCTGCTGGTCGCGATCGGCGCGGCGATCGTCTACGCCGTCGCCGGCGTCGCCTCGATACTGCTCGAGCCAGTCTGGATCGGGCGGTTCGTCGACGGCGCGATCCTCTTTTTCATCCTCTTTGTCGCGCTGTCGATCCGCGCGATGTACTACAATCAGCCGACTGCGGGCGATCGCTCACCGCTACTGCCCGCGTGGGCCGACTACGTCGTCATCGGAAGCTTCGTCGCCGCCTGGTGGGGTGCGTTCTTCGTCGAGACCTCCGCGACGCGACTGGTCGTCGCGGTCGGCTGGGTCGTCACCTCTGCGTGGGCAGTGCTCTACGGCGTCCGGGCCGTCCGCGTCCACGAGGGGACGACCTTCGCGGCACTGACGCGGCACCTGCTGCCGGCGATCGTCTGTGTCACCGCCGTCGTGTTCGTCGATCTACTGACGAGCTACCTGTCCGGCTACGGTGCACTCGCCGACGCCGTCTGGCTCGTCGGAACGACGCTCGTCGCCGCGTTCCTCTTTACTACCGCCGTGGCGATCCGCCAGCAGGGCGGCGAACTCGAGCGCCTCTACGACTGGACGACCTGGCGCGAACAGTCGTTCGAGGACGGCTCGCTCGAGTAGTCGTCCGCGGACACGTGATAGTCTGGGGCAGCTGTACGGGCCCCGGTCTATTTGACGACGGATGCGGATAGTTCGATCGACGCGGGTACACCGCATCACACCGACCGATGACACGAACACTCGAGATCAGCGACGACCTGATGGATCGCCTCGAAAGCCACTGTGAGGAGGGAGAGTCACCCGAAGAACTCATCGAGGAACTGGTCTCGGTCTACGAGACCGAAGGCGCGTTCCTGCAAGAAGGCTACTCCGAGTAGGCGGATGGGACTTCCCGCTCTTTCCTTCCTCGTCAACTACAAGACCTACGCCGGGACGACTGGCGACGACGCGCTCGCGTTCGCAGAGACGATCGAGCGGGTCCGCGACGAAACCGGCAGTCGCTTCGCCGTCGCCCCTCAGTTGCCCGACCTCCGACTCGTCGCCGAGCGGACGGCCCTGCCGATCGTCGCACAGGCAGGCGCCCCACGAGCCGAGAGCGGGATGGGCGACATCACTCTCGAGGCGGTCGCCGACGCCGGGGCCGACGCGGTGTTCGTCTCCCATCCGGAGAACGAAGCCGCCTTCACAGCTGTCGCCCGCGCGGTCGACCGCTGTGCCGAGTTGGGGCTCGAGTCGATCGTCGCCGTCGAGAGCCTGCCGACGGCCCGGATGGCGCTTTCCGCCGATCCTGACTGGCTGCTGTTCGAGCGGTCAGCCGATATTGCCACCGAGGAGGGGATGGTCCGAACGCACCCCGAGCGCATCGAGGCCTTCGTCGAGGCAGTCGCCGACGAGGCTCCCGGGGCGCGGACGTTCGTCGGTGGCGGCGTCCGGACCGCCGAAGATGTCTCCCGCGCGTTCGACTGCGGCGTCGACGCGACGGGAGCCGCCTCCGCAGCCGTCGAGGCCGACGACCGCGAGGCGTGGCTGCGGTCGATCGCGACCGCCGTCCCGACGGACGACGACCGTCGCTGACCGCTTCCGTCTGCCACCACGCGGGCTAGCAGTCGCGACAGATCGGCTGTGAATGGCTGACACTCAAGTAACTGGTCCTCATACGTATCAGTATGCACTTACTGGTCGCCCTCGAGGACTCGGAGCCGGGCTGGGCGGCACTCGAGTTTGCGTGTGCGGAACATGCCGACGACGATATCACGGTCCTCCACGCCATCGACCCGACAAACAGTAGCTACGGCGAAGTCGCACACCTCGGCCCGACGGAACTGCTCGAGCACAGGCGCGAAGACGCAGAAGAACTGCTCGCTGATGCCGAAACCCGGGCAGCGGACGAGGACTGTTCGATCGAGACGGCAGTAGCCGTCGGCCAGCCGGCGGACGCCATCGTCGACTATGCGGCTGACAACGAGATCGACCTGATCGTCGTGGGCAGCCACGGTCGGTCGGGCTTTTCGCGGGTGTTACTCGGCAGCGTCGCGGAACGAATCGCGCGACAGGCACCCGCGCCGGTGACGATCGTGCGGTAGCCATCACACGGTCGACTGCAACAGGACAAACTCATTAGGGACCACTACAGTCCCGATTACATGAACGACCGCTACGACGTAGTCATCGCCGGTGCCGGTCCCGCCGGTGCGCAGTGTGCCCGTGATCTCGCCGCCCGAGGGTACGACGTCGTCGTCCTCGAGACCGAATCTGAATCGGAGTTCCCCCGCCAGAGCAACAAGTCTACTGCGGGAACCTTCCACTCCATGATGGCCTCGTTCGGGATTCCCGACGACGTGGTGATGCAGTACACCGACAGCGTCGTCCTCGAGTCCCCGCGGGAACACTACGTCCGCGAGCAGACCGGCGCAGTGCTTGACTTTGCGGAGTTCAAACGCTTCCTCGTCAAAGATAGCCACGAAGACGGTGCCGAGTACCGGTTTGACGCCCGCGTCACTGCCCCGATCATGGAACAGGGCGAGATCGTCGGCGTCACCTACAACGGCGATGAGGAGGTCTACGGCGACATCGTTATCGACGCGACGGGACCCGCCGCACCCCTCGCGAAACAACTCGGTGTCGTCGATCTCAAACGCGAAAACCACGCCATCGGTATCGAGTACGAGTTCGAAGGGATCGACATCGATCGCCCCGGCTTTGCCGACCTCCACGACGCGATGATGCTCCGGCTCGACCACAATATCGCTCCCGGCGGCTACTCCTGGATCTTCCACACCGGTGAGGACACCGCCAAGGTCGGCCTCTGTTACATTCAAAACGAGAGCCACCAGCAGTACGCCCGTGACGACTTCAGCATCGACGATTACCTGAACCACTGGCTCGAGACCGATCCGCGGTTCCGGAACGCCGAGCGGATCGAAGGCAAACAGCACCGTGGCTCGGCACACATTCAGACGCCAGACAAGTTCCACACCGATCGGTTCATGGCGATCGGCGACACCGTCCCGTCGATCGATCCGCTGTGGGGCGAAGGCATCCACACGGGGATGCAATCGGGTCGTGCGGCTGCCGCCACCGCCGACAGCTGTCTCAAGCACAACGACGTCGAGCCGAGCGCCGAGAACCTCGCCGTGTACGAAACGCTCTGGCATCGCGATGTCGCGCCCAACGCGAACAAGCGGCTGCTGATGACCCAACTGCTCTATCTCGCCTCCAACGAGCGCTACGACAAGTTCATGCGCGATCTCAAGCGACTCGACAACGACACGCTGGCCAAGGCGAACAAGGGCGACATCCGCTCCATCGCGCGCTTGTTCGACACGGACGACGTGCCGTTGCTCGCTCGGTTCGCAAAACAACAACTGAACTTCGATCTCGACTCCGTCCTGTAGCCCATCGTCGGCTGCCCGCCGGTATCAGGCGAGGAAGTCGGTTTCGAACGCTCTGATACTGTCGTCCGTCCCCGCGAGAACGACCTCGTCGTCGGCGTCGAAGACGAACGACGCCGGATCAAACGCCGTGATCGTCTCGCCGTCTCTGCGTACAGCAAGGACGGTACAGCCCGTTCTCGAGCGGATATCAGCGTCGACGACCGTCCGACCCGCGAGCCGACCAACGGGCAGTTTGACGACGCCGATCTGCCTGTCGACGGCCAGTACCTCCTCGTCCTCGAAAACGGTCGAGGCGAGCATCCGCCCGCTGACCGTCGCCAGCGACTGGACGTAGTCGGCACCGGCGCGATACAGTTTCTGGACGTTCTCCGCGTCGTTGGCCCGAACGACGATATCGATCGTCGGATTGAGCTCCCGCGCGACGAGCGTCGCGAAGATGGCGATCGTATCGTCGTCAAGGGTGATGATCACCGTAGACGCATCCTCGATTCCCGTCTCACGAACCGTCGTCGGGTCACGAACATCGCCGACGATGTCGACTCCCTCCTTCTCGACGATATCGAGAACAGTCACACGCGTGTTCGTCTTGGCGAGTGCATCACCTGCCGATGCACCGGACTCGCCGTAGCCGACGATGATGGCGTGCTGGGCCGCGAACGGGAGGACCGTCGATGTCGCTTCCGCCCGGAGCTTGTCGACCCGGTCGGGTTCCCCCGCGACGAGCAGCCGCGTCTCGGTGTCGAGGACCCGATCGTTCGGGATCGGGCTCTCGAACGTGCCGCCGAACCACGCACCGATGCCGTCTACGCCGAACTGCGCTCGAAGCTGGACCTCCTCCGCGGTCCGACCGTAGAGATCGCTCCCCTCGGCGATCGAGAGTTCGACCAGTTCCAGATCGTTCCCGATTTCGATTCCCTCATCAACCGCAGTCGTTACGGCCGTCGGCACCCGATGGGCGAGACTCTCGCCGAGCATCTGACGGGGCGAGAGTACCTCGTCCGCGCCAGCGATCCGATGGTACTCGCCGAGACGCTGTTCTTCGACTAGCGTCACGATCCGCACGTCGGGATTGGCCTCGCGCGCCGAGAGGACGATACTCGCGTTCGTATCGTCGGCCGAATCGGCTACGACCGCCGTCGCCCGCTCGATCCCCGCGTTCTCGAGCACCGCCGTTGACTCCGGATCGCCGTGGACGACCCGATGATCGGCCTCGTGGAGCGCCGTCGCCGCCTCCTCGTCGGGTTCGACGACGACGTACGCCTCGCCGCGGGACTCGAGTTCCTCGATAAACGCCTCGCCGCGTGGCGTGTACTCACAGATAATGACGTGGTTTTCGACGTCGGGCGCAGTCGTCGGCGCCGTCGTCTCGAGCGTCCGTCGCAGCCAGGGGACGGCAAAGATATCGACCCCGGTGAGGATCAGCCCGATTCCGGTGAGCTGGAGGACGATCACCAGCAGATTCATCTGGAGCGTGTCCCACCCAGCGTCTTCCCCATAGCCGGTCGTCGTGTACGTCTGGAAGACGACCTCGAGCGACCGGTAGAGCGGTTGTGGACGGTTCTCGAGCGTCGCCATCCCGTAGTTATAGAGCAGCGTGGCGATGACGGTGGTCACGGCTACCAGCAGGATGTAGTAGCCGGTTCGACGCGAGCGCCACAGTGACATACACGCCCTATTCGGCGGCTGACTGTTGATACTGTCGGACGACACGGGCGAAGAGGGGCCGTTCACGGGCTGCTGACGGGGTCCGATCGGATGAGACGCGACGCCAGCGGTCCAGACCCAGGGAACGCCGCAAAATTACCGTCGCCATCGTCGCCGATTTATACATGGGAGCGAATACGTCGATAGATGGTGTTGCTGGAGAACCTCGTCTTTGTCTTCGTCGCCGGCTTTATCACGGCGTTAGCGACCGGTCTCGGCGCGATCCCGTTTTTCTTCTTCGACGACATCAGCGACCGGTACAATGTGATCCTCTGGGGGCTGTCCTCGGGCATCATGCTCTCGGCGTCGACGTTCGGACTCATCGACGAGGGACTGGCCGAAGGGACGCCCCTCGAGATCGGAATTGGCATGATCGCCGGCGTCGCACTGGTCGTCATCGCCCACGACGTTCTGATGGACGCCGAGATCGACCCGCGACAGTACGAGGAAGCCGACTTCAAGAAACTCGTGCTCATCCTCGGGGTGTTGACCGTCCATAGCTTCCCCGAAGGCATCGCCGTCGGCGTCTCCTTTGCCGACCTCGGACTTGAGGGCGGGGCCGAGCTCCTCGGGTTCACTGTGCCGCTTCTGGCGGTGTTCATGACGATCGCGATCTCGATCCACAACATTCCAGAAGGAACGGCGATCTCGATCCCGCTACGGTCGATGAACGTCTCCGAGTGGAAGATGGTCTGGTGGGCCGTCTTCTCGAGTCTTCCCCAGCCGCTCGGGGCTGTTATCGCGTTCGGGTTCGTCAGCTACGCGCGAGTGTTCCTCCCCTACGGCTTCGGGTTCGCCGCCGGTGCGATGATCTATCTCGTCCTCACGGAGTTCATCCCAGAAGCCCTCGATATCGGCGAGCGACTCCCCAGCGGCGGCAAGCCGGAACTCGCCGGCGGCATCGTCGCCGGAATCCTCGTCATGGTACCGCTCGCGTTCATTTGAGCGTCTACACGCGCTCGAACGAATCGAGCCGTCTGACAGTCTCCCGTTCCGGCAGGAATTTTACGCGTCTTGCCGTAGGGTCAGGCAGTGTTCGACACGATTCTCCTACCGACGGACGGCAGCGACCACGCCGAGACCGCCGCCGAGACCGGCATCGAGCTCGCGACCGTCCACGACGCAACGGTCCACGTCGCCTGTGTCGCCGATACCGGACCGCTTGGCGACCTTCGACTGCCCGGCGACGCGACAAGCGCCGAAGACGCGATGCGCGGGCGGGCTCAGGACCACGTCGACGCGATCGTCGACCGCGCCGAGGCGGCGGGTCTCGAGGTCACCGGCACGGTCTTGGAGGGGCCACCCGAGAGCGAACTGCTCGAGTACGCCCGGGAGATCGCCGCCGACGTAATCGTCATGGGCACGCGCGGTCGTGGCGGCGTCCACCGGTTGGCGATGGGCAGCGTCACCGATCACGTCGTCCGGTTCGGCGAAATTCCGGTGCTGGTTGCAAACTCGGGGGCTCACCCTGACGAGGACGCGTCGTAAGCCGCGCCGGTATCCGACCGGCCCTACTGGGCGATCTGGTTGATCGCTTCGGTTCGGCGACCGATCGACCAGCCGATCAGTGCAAGACCGACATAGATACCGAACGCAGGCAGGGCGTAGATCCCGACGAGTCCCTCGAGCGGAACCCCGACCGCGTCGAACGCCAGCAAGACCAGCAACGAGACGAGCAGGACCGCGATCCCGATATCGGCGAACCGCATGTTGGGAAATTCCTGACGCTGGGGCGCAGCCCCAACCCGCCCGAGTGCATAGAAGACGAGCGTGTACGTTACCCACCCAGCGCCGAGTGTCAGCACGGTCAACAGCACGTCGCCGGGAAGATATCGCGGCACGAACAGCAGGTGGAGGACGAGCGTCACGAGCAGCGCACTGCCTAACAAACCGAACAACGGCAGTCGGCGGTCGCTATTCATTATCTAAGCTGACTGTCTCCCCATCCATTACTATTGTGTCACGGCTGGATCGGCGGCCCGTTACTTGAGCAGTCGACCGTGTTCGTCGATCGCTCCTGTGACGATCCGTGTCGAGGAGATCCGCTCGCCGTCGTCGGCATAGACGTAGGGCGCGACGATCCCCGACAGCGGCTCGAGGTCCCGGTCGCGCCGCCGGTCGTTGATGTTCTCGAGTTCGGGAGCCGTCTCGGGGGAGACCACCAGCGCGTCGAGCGCGGGATCAGTGGCCGCGATCCCGGCTTCGGTCTCGAGTTTCCTAATTTCGACGTCACGATTCCACTCGTCGATATCGGCGACCGCGTCCATCACGGCACTCGCTCGCTCGTCGAACGGTGGAATCGGTCGCGGCTCGTGGCGTGTCTCGGTCGCGAGCGCATCGCTCGTCAGCGCGACGACGACACCGTCCGTGCCGAATCGGAGTGCGTGTTCGAACAGGGACCGGTGGCCGTCATGGAGCGGCCCGAACGTGCCAGCGACGACGACTCGCATACGACGTCATGCCACGAGCAGGCCTATAACACTGCGACCCGCGAATCGATGGCAGTGACGGACCGCGATCGATCGGTCAGACTGCGAGGAGTTGGGCGGTCGTCGCGATCTCTGCGAACTCGCCCGCGAGCTGCGCCAGTGCGGTGCAGTGGACCGTCTCCGCGTCGAAGGTCTCACCGTCGAGCGAGCGCTCGAACGTTGCAGTCGCGTCGCGGACAACGATCGGGTCGAAACCGAGGTTCTCGGCCATCCGGGTGCTCGTCGAGACGCAGTGATCCGTCGTGAGGCCGGCGATCACGACCGTCTCGAGACCCCGCTCGCGGAGCCAGTCCTCGAGGTCGGTTCCGATGAACGCGCTGTTGACCGATTTTTCCATCGTCGGCTCGTCCTCGATGGGTTCCGTCTCGGATTTAAAGGCGAAGCCGGGCTGATCGCTCCGGAGCGGCGAGTCGGGCTCGGTCGAGTCGTGGCGGACGTGGACGACCGGTCGACCGGTCTCGCGCCAGCGCTCGAGGACGCGCGTCGCGTTCGCTTCGGCTGCGGGGTTGTTGCGCTCGCCCCACACGGGGTCGTCGAACCCCTGCTGGAAATCGATCAGGACGAGGGCGGCGTTCGCGAGTCGCTCGTCGGCTCGAGCCAGTCTGTCGGCCCCGTCGTCGCCGTCGTTCATGGCAACTTCGCGCCGGGTTTCGGATGCGTGCGCGTGACCGTGATCGGGCACGTCGATGGCGCTTGCTCGTCGTCTTCGGAGAGCATGTACTGGGGCCACTCGCGGTCGCCCTCGACGCCCCAATCGCCGAGGTCGGCGTGTGGACAGACCCCGTCGTAGCCCTCGAGTCGATCCTGAATCACGTCGCGAGCGTGCTGGCCGGCCTCGGTGTCTGCCGTCACGTCCAGATTCTCGAACAGGGAACGGGGCTGGAACGTGATCTCGAGGCCGATCGGACAGTACCGGCTCTTGCGCTTTTCGTAGAACGGGGCCCGGCAGGTCGGGAACATAGGCTCGCCGCCGAGACAGAACTCCCAGTAGGAATCGTCGGGATCAGTGGGGATGTCCTCGGGCCATGGCTCGGGATCGTGGAGGTGCAGCGTCTGCAGGATATGCCACAGAGTCTCGTGATACTCCGCCTCCGAGAGCTGTTCTGTGGGCGGCTTGAAGAAGGTGACCAGCGAGGCGCGCTCCGAGTGGTCCTGATAGATCTCGAGGTACTCGAGGATCCGATCGCGCAGTCCAAGGAGTGCGTCGGCGTCGCTCATCGAGGGGACCGCAGTGTAGATCGGCTCGCCGTTCTGGACGGATTCGGCGCCGAAAAAGCAGGGGAACGGCGTCTCGTTTCGCTCGCCGAGCAGTCCGTCGCGAAACGAGTGCCAGTGATCAGCGACCCACTCCGGTGTCTCCCCGTCACGAACGCGCTGATCGAGCGTTTCCTGGTCCATTAGCGACTGGATGCCCGGTTCGTTCATCGTGTGTCTTCCTTCGGCCTCACGAAAATGTAGTTTCTGCTTCCGATGGTCCGAATGGCGACGAATACTGCAGGTTCATGTTTCCTGCCGCTCGGAACACGAAGTGTTTTCCCCGACTGTCCTATGGGAGTAGTGACAGCTGGTGCCTGTTGAGGTTCTTACGTGCTACTGTGGTGATACGAGAACCGTAACCGAACTGCAACAGCCTCACTGAAAGCCGTCGCCGATTCGAGCACTGGTATCAGTCGTGGGTAGCTGTATGCTGATCGATACGTTCGATACTGTCACCAGCTGTCACAATTCCATCGTCGAGGATCCGCGCTCGAAGCCCACCCCGATGAACCAGCGCCTCGCGAGTGCCCTCTTTTGCGAGGTGGCGCTCGAGGTACGAACACGGCTCGCAGAGTTCGATCCCTTCGCAGACGACCTCGCCAACCCGAAACCGCTCCCCGACCAGATGATTGAGCGCGATCCCTGCAGTCGTGAGGTTGCGGCGGTGGAGGCCGGGCGCAAGCGAGATGCCGTAGTCGCGTTCGACCGCCGCGAGCGCTTCGGTTTCGATGAGCGTGAGGTCGCTCCCCTCGCGGTCGGCGAACGTCCCCTCGGTGGCGTAGTAGCGATCACCCTCGAGCCCTCGCCGGGCGACTGCAGTGACCTGTTCGACGCGTTCCATTGGGGCGCCCTGTTCCAGCGCGATGTGGATCGCTCGGACCGTTCCCGTCGCTGTCATGGGTCAGTTGTGGGTCGCGAGCGAGGAATATCGATCGCTCTCCTGTCGCCCGCTCATTCCCAGCGGCGGTTTCGCGACGACGTGATGTCGACGCCGCGGCTGTAGTAACAAATCGGCGTCCCTGTCGGCTGTTCGAACCCGTTGGCCTCGAACAGCGTGTTCGCCTCGACGGTGATCGTCGCCGATCGCAGCGTCCACGGCTCGTGGTCGATGTCGGCGTAGCGAAGGGTGCCGTCCCGAGCCGTCGTGTAGTAGCGATAGTGTTCAGTCAGGAAGGCCGCCAGCGAGCCGGGTTCGGGGACGAACGGGTCGCCGACCGGCTCGTAGGTCCCCGTAAACGCCGCCGGCGAGGCACCCGGATGGCGTCGCTCGCTCGTAAACGCGATGCCCTGATCAGTCCCGGCGATCTCGATATCGGCGTAGTAGTACGGCAGCCGGTGAAAGAGACGTGCCCCGACGACGCCGAGGATACCCTCTGCGTCGAGACTGAAGAAGTAGACGCCGGGCTCGCCGTCCCGGCTGACGTACGTCCGGAGGTTGAGTTCGGGAAGATCGACGCCCATCGCCGCGGGAAGCCCGCGTGGGCGAACGTCGACGTTCAGATACGGCACGACCGACAGCCACGCCCGACCGTCGTACGTCTCGACGGTGAGTTCGTCCGGAAGCTGGGCCGCGACGACGGCGGGATCGACCGGCCAGTTGGCAAAGAGCAGGTGTCGCCAGCCCATCGCGATCGGAATCGTCATAACAGCACTAGGGACGGACGGGTCAAAACGCTGCAGCCAAACGTCGGTGCGTACCGGCACTCGCTCGACTGTAAGTCACACGTCTTCGGGCAACCAACCGCCGTCGACCTCTATATTTTCCCCGCTGACGTACTCACTGTCCGGATCGAGGAAAAAATACAGCGGCGCGATCAGATCGTCGAAACTCGCGGGCCGGTCGCGTGGCAACTCGTCGGGGAACTCGTCGGAGTTCTCGACGACGTACGGCGAGATGGCGTTGACCGTGATCCCGTCGTCCTGTGTGTCCGCCGCGAGCATGCGCGTAAACATCAACACGCCCTTCTTCGCGACGAAGTAGGGGAAGTTCTTCGGGCTGACGAGTCCTTGCTCGCTCGAGGCGTAGCCGATGTTCACGATCCTGCCGGCCCCGTTCTCGCGCATTCTAGGCAGGGCTCGCTTCGAGCAGAGATAGGTGCCGGTGAGGTTCGTCTCGAGGACGCGGGTCCAGTCCTCGAACGCGAGGTCGTCCCAGCGCGCGGGCGCGAAGTCGCCGACGTTGTTTACCAGTACGTCGACGTCGCCGAGGTCGGCCTCGATGGCCCCGAAGAGGTCGTCGACGCTGTCGGGATCGGTGACATCGCCCTGCACCGTCATCGCTGCAGGTGCACCGCGCTCGCGAGCTTGGGCGGCCACCTCGCGGGCCGCGTCGGCGCTGGTGTGATAGTGGACCGCCGTCGTCGCGCCGCAGTCGGCTGTCGCCAACAGCAGTTCGCGACCGACGCCTCTTGCACTGCCCGTCACGAGTACCGTCTGCCCGTCGAGATCGGGTCCGTCCATGCGTCGATACTCGACGACGGCGTGGAAAACGGTGACGGCGTGGGAGTGCCGGCTGTCCGGAGTTCAGTCGGCATCGATCCCCGTCGCCACCCTGCCGCGGCTTTACGGTGCTGTGGTTCGATTCACTACCCATGCTAGATACGGTGTTACTCGCAGTCGGTCCCGGTGACGAAGACCGCAGCGGGCAACTGGCCGAGACGGTCCTCGAGGTCGCGAAACCTGCCGACGCCACCGTCGTCCTCGCACACGTCTTTACCAGTACCGAGTACGACGAGGTCCTCGAGCGTCTCGAGTTCGATCGCAGCCTCGACGAGATCGACCCCGAGACGGTCGCGGCCCGACACTCGACGATCCACGAATTGCAGGCCATCTTCGACGACCACGGCGTCGACTACGAGATCCGTGGGGCTGTCGGGGATCACGGCCAGTCGATCGTCGACCTCGCGGCGAGTACCAATGCTGACCGGGTCGTCGTCGGCGGGCGGCGTCGATCACCGACCGGGAAAGCCGTTTTCGGCTCGACGGCACAGGAGGTGCTCCTGTCGGCACCCTGTCCCGTCACCTTCGTCCGCAGTGACGACACCTCCCCCAGGCAATAGCTACCAGACTAGTGATGGGATAGCGACGGGACACCCAGCACCGACGCCACTAAAACGGACGCGGTCGGTGCTGGAAACCTACAGAGACGAGAATACTTATGCAGGTGGCCCAACCACTGTGGAGACATGGCAATCGATACGGTACTCCTTGCAGTGGGACCGATGGACACAGTACGCGCGCCGGAACTCGCCGAGACTGTCCTCGAGATCGCCGAGCCACTCGGCGCGAAAGTCGTGATCGGACACGCCTTCACCGAAGACGAGTACGAAGACATCCACGAGGACATCGGCTTCGATGCCCGCGCCGACGACGTCGACCCCGACGAGGTCGCCGCCGAGCGCGCGCCGGTGCCGGAACTCGCCGAGCGCTTCGAGGAGGCCGGCGTCGACTACGAGATCAAAGGCGCACTCGGCGAAGTCAGTTCGAAAGTCGTCGACATGGCACTCGACGTCGACGCCGACCGCATGGTCGTCGGTGGCCGACGCCGCTCCCCGGCTGAAAAAGCCGTTCTCGGCTCCGTCTCCCAGGAAATCATCCTCTCGGCCCCCTGTCCGGTTACCTACTTCCGCGACCTCGACGTCATGGAGTGAGGAGACGAACCTGACGCTGCCGGACGGATCGATCCCGCTTTTTGCCCTCTCTCAGTACACCAGCAGACGCCGATCCTGGCTCCGTTCGGCGACGGTGCCGGCGACAACGCGCGCTGACGATTGACTCATACGGTCTGCTGTAAGTCATTTCCGGAGGGACCGCGAGCCGTCCTGCGGTCCCTCCGGTAAACAGTTACAGCAAACCGTATCAGCGATCACTGTCCGCCTGCCGTTTCCACTCCCGTTCCTGTCTTCGCTCGCGGACGTGTCGCTTCCCATCGGCCAGCTCCCGCCGAACCCGTCGCTCGAGCGCCCGTGTTTCGGCCAGCAGGCTCTCCTGAAAGTTCTCGAGGACGTCGTAGGACCAGCGGTCCTCGTCGACGACGCCGTGGGGGAGGAGATCGTCCCGAATCGTGTCGGCGAGCTCGTCGTGACCCGCTTCTCTGAACTGTTCTTCGGCCCGACAGAGGTGGTCCATGCCATGCCCCGTCGCGTGGTGGAACTCGAGCAGACAGCCCTGGGCGCGCTGTGCCCACTCGAGGCCCAGCTCGACCTCGTGGAGGGCCTCGAGTTCCGTCTCGGAGAGCGCGGGTGCCGGGTCTGACCCGACGTCCGTATCGGCGCGTGAGTCGTCGGTGGCCATACGATTAGGTTTGGCATGGTATGACATATATATATATATCGCCGCCGACGGCGCCGGATCCGTCGTGTGTCGTCGGCTCTAAACGTATCGAAATCGATACTCGTCGCCGAGTACAATATGGGTAGTTAAGTACGGTCGCGGTCGTTTCTAGGGTAGCATGGTCTACTATGCGGGCGTCGATCTCGGCGCGACCAACGTCCGGGCCGTCGTCGCCGAGCCGGACGGGACGACGATCGGTGTGGATCGCCGATCGACGCCGCGCGGGCCGACGGGTATCGACGTGACCGAGGGAGTCTTGCGAACGCTTCGCGGTGCCTGTGGCGATGCCGGGATCGAACCCACCCGGATCACCGCCGCTGGGATCGGCTCGATCGGGCCGTTCGATCTCGCCGAGGGGGCAGTGATCGATCCGGCGAACCTCCCTGACTCGATCGACCGCATCCCGCTGACCGGGCCGATCTCGAAGCTGATCGACAGTGACGACGTCTACCTCCACAACGACACGACCGCGGGTGTCATCGGCGAACGGTTCCACGCCGCCAGTAACCCCGACGATATGGTCTACATCACCATCTCCTCGGGGATCGGTGCCGGCGTCTGCTCGGACGGTCGCATCGTCAGCGGCTGGGACGGCAACGCCGGCGAGGTCGGCCACTACGTCGTCGACCCCCACGGTCGGCTGACCTGTGGCTGCGGCCACGACGGCCACTGGGAAGCTTACTGTTCGGGCAACGCCATCCCCGACTTCGCCCGGCTACTCGCCGACGACGACCCGACGATTTCGACCGCCCTCCCGCTCGAGGGCCCGGAGTTCACGGCGAAGGACGTCTTCGATCTCGCCGGCGAGGACGACCTCGCCGACTACGTCATCGAACAGCTCGCCCACTGGAACGCGATCGGGGTCACGAACGTGATCCACGCGTTCGCGCCGATCGTCGTCTCCTTCGGCGGCGCGGTCGCGTTGCACAACGAGGACTTGGTCGTCGACCCGATCCGCGAGCGCGTCTCGGAGATGGTAATGACGAACGTGCCGGAGATTCACGTCACTGACCTCGGCGACGACGTCGTCGTCGAGGGGGCACTCGCCAGCGCGCTGACCGAAGGGACCGGGGATCGGCGTCGGCTCCGCAACTGAGCCATACGTCTCGGTCACGAGGTACGCCACCGGGTACACCATCTTCTATGTATCTGTATCCGCTGGTCCAATTATGAAGCGGAGAGTGTTCCTCACGAAGGGCGGTGTCGCCGGGCTCGGCTTATCTCTGCCATCGATGGCCGTGACATCCCGATCGACTGCCGCAGGCCCCCAGCAGGGGAACTCCTACGAACCGCTCGGGCAGGTTCCCATCACCGGCGCTGCCGAAGCTGTCGTCGGCGACGAGGAGATCGCGTACGTCGCCGCGACCACCGGATTCGCGGTCGTCGACGTGAGCGATCCCGCCGACCCGACGATTCTCGCCGAGGAACGCGACATCGCGATCGACGGCGCGTCGCTGACGCAGATCCTCGATCTGACCGTCGACGGCGACCGACTGATCGTCGCCGGCCCCGCCGAAACCGCCCGCTCGAGCGACCTCTACCTGGGCGTCCGACGCTACGACGTGAGCGATCCCGAACGGCCTGTCCCGACCGGTGCCTACGAAACGGGATACCATATCCACAACTGCTACCTCGAGGGAGACCGGCTCTTTCTCGTCGAGAACACACAACAGGACAACCGGCTCGTGATCGTCGACATCGGTGGCGATGAGATCACGCAGATCGGGGACTGGTCGCTGCTGGACCACGAGCCCGGCTGGCGCGACGTCCACTGGCTCGGGCGCTATCTCCACGACGTTTTCGTGCAAGACGGGACGGCCTACCTCCCGTGCTGGAACGCCGGAACCTACGTTCTCGATATCAGCGAGCCAGCTGATCTCTCGGTCGTCAGCCACATCGCGGACACCACGCTCGAGGCCCAACGCGAACTCGACGACTTCCGGGACGGCGTCTACGGGCTGCCCGGCAACGATCACTACGCGGCGGTCGACGACAGCGGCGACCTGCTGGCGGTCGGACGGGAAGCGTGGGCGACCGGCGGGGCCGCACCCGACCATCCGGGCGGGATCGACCTCTACGACGTACGCGATCTGACGGATCCAGTCCACCGAGGATCGATCGACGCCCCGCGGACGGTCGACGAATCGTATCGTGGCGGGACCTGGACGACCGCACACAACTTCGAACTGCGTGACGACCGGCTCTACTCGGCGTGGTACCGGGCCGGCGTCCAGATTCACGACGTGTCCGACCCCACCGATCCCGAACGGCTCGCCTGGTGGCGCGATCCGGCAGAGACGGGGTTCTGGACCGCACGCGTGGTCGGTCCCGGCGAGGCGTTCATCGCCTCGAGCACCGAAGCGATCCCCAACACGTCGCTCGAGGGCGCACTCTACACGTTCCCGGCTGAGGCTGGTGAGCAGACCGACCCGCCGTCGCTGCAACCACCTGCCGAGTGGCTCGGGGAGGACGACCCGAACGAAACGAGCGGGACCGAACCTGACGCTGGCAGCGATTCAAGCCCGGGCTTTACTGGCGTCGCGGGCCTCGTCAGTGGCGGCGTCGCACTCGAGTGGCTGCGCCGACGCCGCGGAAACGTTCAGGATTAATTCGACTGATTTCGGCAGCGTGACCGAACTTATTCCCCGTTCGAGCACGTAGGCAGACCTATGAGTGACTCCGAGGCCGAGCCGTCGCTGCGAGAGCGTGTCGAGAACTGGTTGACACGCGAGATGCCGATCATTCAGATGCACGGCGGCACCAGCGCGGTACGCGCAGCCGATCCCGAGACCGGCGAAGTCATCATCGAGCTTGGTGGTGGCTGCAAGGGCTGTTCGGTCAGCAACGTGACGACAGGCAATATCGAAGCCGAACTGCTCACCTGGCCCGAGATCGACGAGATAACGGTTCGCGTCCCAGACGCCCGCGACAGTCTCGGCGGCCCCGACCAGCCCGAGTCGATCATGGGAATCGACCGGACAGAGGGTGGTCGCGGCGACTGGGGCTCGTCGAACCCGGGCAAAGACCATCTATAACTGCTCTTTTCGACGCCTTCGATCGGTAATCTCGAGCGGTCGCTACCCGCTCGAAAAAAAAAACGAACGATCCGCAAAGCGCCGACCTGTCCGACGCTCGTGAGACCGGCTGCTGTCACTGCACACCCGATCGCACGATGGAAGCGCAGTTCGGACGACGACAGAAGCGAGCACCGTTGACTGTTCGATCGGTGTGTCACCCGGTTTAGTTGGGGCGATAGCACAGCCGATGGCCGTGCTCGAGTGTGCCGGTAACAACTGTCTATAGTCCGTATGACCGTGCAATGAGAGTGTCCGCGGTGTGTGGCTGTATTCGTGGACGTTTACGGGCTGCGCGCGATCAGATTCTGTCACAGATAGCGGCAAAAATAACCGGCCAGATCGCGAGCCTCAGCTTCGATAAGTTATGGCTATCCTACGCAACATGATAGTGAACATATGCGTATTCTATCTTGCGCGGCCTCCACAAGGCTATTAAACAAGGACGAGTTGAGGCGTCGCTATCGATGCAACCGACACGGGCATGCAATAGCAGCGTGATCGAACAATGATCGGGCTCGAGTCGCTTGGCGCGACCGGCCAGGCCATTACGGGCGTCGGTGCCGTCCTCGTCGAAGCGATGGTGCTGTACGTCGTGTATGGTGCGCTCACGACGGCATTGAGTGAGCCGCTCAAAAGCGCCCTCGGAGGGAGCTAATCATGGCGATGGAACTATTCGGGATCGCGGCGGGGCAACTCGGCTTGTTCGTCAGTTTCGGCCTGCTCATCGGGACCCTGTTCGGGTTCTTCGGGATGGGCGGGTCGTTCCTCGTCACGCCCGCGCTACTGGTGATGGGGTACGACTCGACGACTGCGGTCGGGAGCGGCCTCGCGTTCGTCTTCGGGACTTCGGTGATCGCGGCGCTTCGCCACCGCGACCACGGACAGGTAGACTACAAGCTCGGCCTGATGTTCATCGTGGGGATGACCGCCGGCATCGAAGTCGGGAAGGGGGTCGTCTACTACCTGAAAGCACTCGGCTTCGCCGACCTCGTGGTGAGTATTTCGTATATCGGATTGCTGGCGATCGTCGGGCTGCTCATGTTGCGAGACGCCCGCACGGAGAGTTCGGACGACGACGGGTCCGCGCTTGCCGAGAAGTTCCAGTCGATCGAGATTCCGCCGATGGTCTCGATCAAAGGCGGAACCAAAGTGTCGCTGTGGGTGACGCTCGCGATGGCGTTTGCCATCGGCATCCTCTCGGGCTTCCTCGGCGTCGGTGGCGGCTTCCTGCTGATGCCCGCGATGATGTACGGTCTGGGCGTGCCCGCCGCGGTCGCGGTCGGGACTGACGTGTTCCAGATCACGGCCTCGGGCGCGTTCGGCGCGTTCACCTACGCTCAGTCCGGTGCGCTCGACCTGACGATCGTCCTGCCCCTGCTCGCGGGGAGTGCGATGGGCGCTCGAATCGGTGCCGGCGCGACGGCGCTCGTCAACGAAGACGACATCACCGAGTACTTCGCCGCGATGTTGCTGGCGGGATCGGCCGCAGTGGCCAGCCGAAACCTCGGGAACGCCTACGGTATGGAGATCTTCAACCAGTTGAGTCAGGTGCTCATCTTTGGCTCGGCCCTGCTAGTCAGCGGCGCAGTCATCTGGGCGAGTATCCAGAGCATTCGCGAGGACGAGCCTGCCGAATCGGTCCACGCCGCAGACTGAGCGCGGCAGATCCCATGTCCCTCGTTGACAGGCAGTGAGCGTTGGGAAGTCCTATATCCTTTTATGCGCCCGTTACGGACTCGTACACCATGATGAGTAACCGTCCGCAGGCAGGAGGTGACGACGATGGGTAACGTACCCGAGTCCGACGACGAGGACGATCCCGACGCCGAGACCGACGGTGGCGTCCGCGCCTACACTGTTCGGCTCGAGCTCGTCGACGAACCCGGCGAGTTGCTCCGCGCGCTCGCACCGATCGCCGACAACGGCGGCAATCTGCTGAGCATCCACCACGAACGTGGCAACATCACGCCTCGCGGGCACATCCCCGTTGAGGTCGACATG
Source organism: Natrinema sp. HArc-T2 (assembly GCF_041821085.1). Taxonomy (NCBI): domain Archaea; kingdom Methanobacteriati; phylum Methanobacteriota; class Halobacteria; order Halobacteriales; family Natrialbaceae; genus Natrinema; species Natrinema sp. HArc-T2. The sequence continues at coordinate 151,609 of NZ_JBGUAZ010000004.1, forward strand.
GAGTGTCCCCCAGACCGGTTCGACAGTATCGTCGATGCGTTGCGCGACGCCGGCGTCAACGTCATCCAGGCCGGCGAAGAACACTACGGCGATGAGATCAGCGTCGTTCTGATCGGCCACCTGATCGAGACCGATCTCTCGAATACCCTCTCGCGGATCGAAGACGAGGCCGACGCCATCGTTCAGGATCTCTCGGTGACGTCGCCCGAGGGTACTGACGGTGTCGCGAGCGCTCGCGCGCGACTCGCAATCAACTCCGGTCGCTCCGCGGAGGCACTCGCGGCTATCCGCTCGATCGGGACGGACAAAGAGCTGACCGTCGTCGAACCACTGCTCGGAGGTGAGGCCGCATGAAACTCGCAATTCTCGGTGCCGGTGACGTCGGTCGCTCGGTCGCCGACCTCGCCGGCGAGTACGGCCACGACGTCGTCGCTCTCGCCGACTCCAGCAGCGCCGCGGTCGAGACGGACGGCATCGCCGTCGAGGACGCCCTCGAGCGCAAGGTCGGCGGCGAGGCTGTCGGTTCCGCTGCCCCGGAAGACGTCTTCGAGACGGACTACGACGTGCTGGTCGAGGCGACCCCGACGACGCTCGGCGACGCCGAACCCGGCTTTTCCCACGTCAAGCGCGCGCTCGAGGCTGACCGCCACGCCGTCCTCGCGAACAAGGGCCCGGTCGCCGAACGCTACGAGGAGCTGCGCGCACTCGAGGACGAGAGCGCGGGCTCGATCCGCTTCGAGGCGACCGTCGGCGGCGCGATTCCGATCCTCTCGACGATCGAAGACAGTACGCCGGAAGCAGTCACCGCGGTCCGTGGCGTCTTGAACGGCACTGCGAACTTCATTCTCACGCGGATGGCCGCCGAGGGACTCGACTACGAGCACGTCCTCGCCGAAGCCCAAGACCTGGGCGTTGCCGAGGCCGACCCCACCTTCGACGTCGACGGCACCGACGCCGCGCTGAAGTTCGTCATCCTCGCGAACGTCCTCTCCGACGGTGGCTTCTCACTCGAGGACGCGACGGTCGACGGCATCCAGTCGATCTCGGGCAGCGCGCTCGATCTCGCCGCCGAAGACGGTCGCACGATCCGGCTCATCGGCGAGGCGACCCGCGACGGTGTCCGCGTGGGGCCGCGGCTCGTTCCCGAAAACAGCGCACTCGCAGTAACCGGGACGCGCAACATCGTTCAGATCGAGACCCGACACGCCGGCTCGCTTCACACGAGCGGTCGCGGCGCCGGTGGCCCGGAAACCGCGACGGCGGTGCTCTCCGACGTCGGTCGACTGCCACCGCTGTAACGCGATCACAACGTTCCCGTTCTACTGTTGGCTCTCTCGCTTCACTACTGGTTGTTGCCTGTCGCCGACCGCGCCCGAGACGTGTGTGGCGCTCGAGTCGGGAACCAGGCCCTCGAGCCCGCCAGCAACCCGTCGACGGCGGTCGCCACTGGACGTTCAGTGGCGTGTGAATGCTAGCCAAACCGCAAGACAGCGTCGGGATCGACTGAATACGCTTTCGAAATGGTTTTAACCGCAACGAGCGAAAGAGACCGATATAAGCGCCTCTGCGCGTGAGCTACAACAATGAGCGACCAACACCAGAACCTGGCCATCATCGGTCACGTTGACCACGGGAAGAGTACGCTCGTGGGACGACTCCTCTACGAGACGGGGAGCGTACCAGAGCACGTCATCGAACAGCACCGCGAAGAAGCAGAAGAGAAAGGCAAGGGTGGCTTCGAGTTCGCCTACGTCATGGACAACCTCGCTGAGGAGCGAGAGCGTGGTGTCACCATCGACATCGCCCACCAGGAGTTCTCGACGGACGCCTACGACTTCACCATCGTCGACTGTCCTGGCCACCGCGACTTCGTGAAGAACATGATCACGGGCGCATCCCAGGCGGACAACGCCGTCCTCGTCGTCGCCGCTGACGACGGTGTCGCGCCCCAGACCCAGGAGCACGTCTTCCTGGCTCGTACCCTCGGTATCGACGAGCTCATCATCGGCATCAACAAGATGGACGTCGTCGACTACAAGGAGTCGACGTACAACGAAGTCGTCGAGGAAGTCGAGCAGCTCCTCAAGCAGGTTCAGTTCAACACCGACGACGCCTCGTTCATCCCGATCTCGGCGTTCGAGGGCGACAACATCGCCGAACGCTCGGAGAACACCGACTGGTACGACGGCGAGATCCTCCTCGAGGCACTCAACGACCTGCCGGAGCCGGAGCCACCGACGGACGCGCCGCTCCGACTCCCCATCCAGGACGTTTACACGATCTCCGGTATCGGTACCGTCCCAGTCGGACGTATCGAGACCGGTGTCATGAACGTCGGCGACAACGTCTCCTTCCAGCCCTCTGACGTGGGCGGCGAAGTGAAGACGATCGAGATGCACCACGAAGAGGTGCCCAAGGCCGAACCCGGTGACAACGTCGGATTCAACGTCCGCGGCATCGGCAAGGACGACATCCGCCGTGGTGACGTCTGTGGTCCTGCAGACGAGCCGCCAAGCGTCGCCGAGACGTTCCAGGCACAGGTCGTCGTCATGCAGCACCCAAGCGTGATCACCGCCGGTTACACGCCGGTCTTCCACGCCCACACCGCACAGGTCGCCTGTACGATCGAGTCCATCGACAAGAAGATGGACCCCTCGAGCGGCGAGGTCGCCGAGGAGAACCCCGACTTCATCCAGTCGGGTGACGCTGCTGTGGTCACCATCCGACCGCAGAAGCCCCTCAGCATCGAGCCGTCCAGCGAGATCCCCGAGCTCGGGAGCTTCGCCATCCGAGACATGGGCCAGACCATCGCGGCCGGGAAGGTCCTCGACGTCCACGAGAAATAAATGCAGCAGGCACGCGTTCGACTCGCGGGCACGAGTCCCGACGACCTAGACGACATCTGTGACGACGTCCGCGAGATCGCGAACAACACCGGCGTCAACCTGAGCGGACCCATCCCGCTGCCGACGAAAACGCTCGAGGTGCCGACCCGGAAGTCGCCTGACGGCGAAGGCACTGCGACGTGGGAGCACTGGGAGATGCGCGTCCACAAGCGCCTGATCGATCTGGACGCCGACGAACGCGCACTCCGCCAGCTCATGCGCATTCAGGTGCCGAACGACGTCTCGATCGAGATCGTCCTCGAAGACTAAGGACCGATCGCGACTCGAGTTCGAGTGCTTTCCGTTTTTAGACCCGTCCGATAGCGCCCGCTGCAGCGATACCGCTCGTCCCGAAAGCGGCCTCGCTGGTACGCACGCCGGTAACCGAATCCAGCGACGCGAATCGGGTGAGTGAAACAAATCATGGTTACTGCCAAGAGTCAAGACCGCTCCGACAGTATCACGGGATAGATGTCGTACTCCGTCGGATCACCGCTCGATACCGATCTCGAGTTCACCACGAGTGAACTGGCGGGTGCGCTAGGGGATTCGGTTACGGTCCTACCGCTGTTGGTTGCACTGGGAGCGACGACCAGCGTCTCGCTTCCCCACGTTTTGATCGGCTTCGGCGTGTTCCAGATCGTCTGGGGTGTCTACTACGGCCTGCCGCTTTCCGTCGAGCCGATGAAGGCGCTGGTCGGGCTGGCGATCGTCGGCACGCTAACCTATGCCGAACTCGCCGCCGCCGGATTGCTCGCCGGCGGTGTCTTGCTCACGGTGGGACAACTCGGGCTCGTCGGCCGGCTCCAACGGGTCGTCGGTGAACCCGTCATCCGTGGCGTCCAACTCGCCGTAGCGCTGCTCTTGCTCGAGGCAGCCGTCGACCTCTCGCTCGCGAACGTGCCCGTCGCGGCAGCCGGGCTTGCCGTCGTTGGCCTGCTGGCGCTTGTCGGCTATCGAGAGGCAAGCGTGCTGGTCGTGCTCGGACTCGGCGGCATCGCCGCCGTCGTGACGGCTGGCGTTCCGACGCCGACAGTGCCGACGCTCGCCGTCTTTCCCGCTGGGCCGCCGTCGGTCAGCGCAGCTGCACTCGAAGGAACCGTCGCGCAACTCGGTATGACGATCGGCAACGCCGCGATCGCGACGGCCCTGCTCTGTGGCGATCTGTACGATCGGGAGATTTCGGCGGATACGCTCTCGACGAGTATGGGCATCACCTGCCTTGCGGCGGTTCCGTTCGGTGGTGTCCCGATGTGTCACGGCAGCGGCGGGCTCGCCGGCAAGTACGCCTTCGGCGCACGAACCGGCGGCGCGAACGTCCTGCTGGGGATCGGGTATCTCGCGCTCGCGCTCGTCGCCGCCGGGGCCGTCCTCGCCGCGTTCCCGATGGCGATCCTTGGCGTGTTGCTCGTCGTCGTGGCCCTCGAGCTCGCGCGCGCAGCCTTCGAGCCCGTGGCCGATCGCCGGTCGTTCACGCTCGTTGCGGCGGTCGGCGTCGTCGGCCTGCTGATGAACGTCGGCGTCGCGTTTGCCCTCGGAACCGTCACGTTCTGGGTACTCTCGCGGCGGTCGTAGCAATCAAAGCCAGAGAGCTTTCAGCCTTCGGCTCCAATCGCCACCGATGTCATCGAGCTGGGCCGAGTTGTTCGACTGCGGGGCGGAGTACGACGGCGACCTCGAGGCCGTGCGAGCTGAACTCGCGACACTGCGGGAGGACGAGGATGCCTGAGCAGCCGAACCCGGCCCGCGTCGTCGCGGACGCCGACGTGCTCGCGGCGGATCTGCTCGTCGGCGGTGACGCCCGCGAGGCGCTGGATCACGTTCGCCGCCATTCGTGGGTCGAGTTGGTCGTGAGCGAGCCGCTTCTCGAGCAGACCGAACGGCTCGTGACGCGGCTGGCCGACGCCGACCTCGCAGCCGATCACCGGGAACGGCTCGAGGCCGAACGCGTTGCGGTCGATCAGCCCGAAGGCGATCACCCCGCGCTTGCGTCGGCCTATCAGGGCAACGCGGCGCATCTCCTCTCGTACGACGAGCGGCTTCGCTCGGCGAAAGCCGGCCTCACTCTCCAGCCCCGTGTCTCTGTCAGCATCCGGCCGCCGGACGCGTTCGCACAACTCTTCGATCCCGAAAGTCTCTACGACGTCGTCGAAGGCGGCGCGTATCCGGGCCCCGATCGGGATCCGCGAGCGTAGTCGCAGTTTTGGACGGAAAGCGGCGGTCCCATGCCCTGAGAAACCGGCGAGACCCTTATCCGGAGGGGTCCCTAAGCGGGAGGGGGTCATGAACGATCTTCGCACCGGGTTGAGTTACGGTGACGTACTTCTCGTCCCGAAGCGCTCGCCAGTCGAGAGTCGGCGCGACGTGGATCTCTCGGCACGGTTTACGCCAGGTATCGAACTCGAGACACCGCTGATTGCTGCTGCGATGGACACCGTCACGGAAGCCGAGCTAGCGATCGCGCTCTCGCGTGCCGGCGGGCTCGGCGTGCTCCACCGATTTCTCACGCCGGACGAACAGGCAAGTCAGGTCGAGCAGGTGGTCGACGCTGGCGAACGCGTCGCCGCTGCTGTGGGGATCAACGAGGACTACGTCGCCCGAGCCGATGCGCTGGTCGCGGTCGGCGTCGACGCACTCGTCGTCGACGTGGCTCACGGTCACCTCGAGGGCGCGCTCGAGGCCGTCGAACGGCTCCGGTCGGCGTTTCCGGAAACCGATCTCGTCGCCGGCAACGTCGCAACGCCCGCGGGTGTCGAAGACCTCGCGGCGGCGGGAGCCGACTGCGTGAAAGTCGGCATCGGGCCGGGTTCGCACTGTACCACCCGGAAAGTCGCCGGCGCGGGCGTTCCACAGCTGACTGCCGTCGACGACTGTGCGGACGCAGCCGAGGACCTCGGCGTGACGATCTGTGCCGACGGCGGCATTCGGACCTCCGGCGACGCGGTGAAGGCGCTGATGGCGGGAGCCGACACCGTCATGGTCGGCAGTCTCCTCGCCGGCACCGAGGAATCTCCCGGCACGGTCGTCGAGGTCGACGGCACGCGGTACAAGCGCTCGCGGGGGATGGCGACAACCATCGCCGCCGAAAAGCGCGACGACAAAGACGTCGACGTTCGCGCCGACGAGGGCGTCGAAGCGCTGACGCCGTACAAGGGGACACTCGAGGACGTCGTCACGGAGTTTCGTGCGGGCATTCAGTCGGGGCTCTCCTACTGTGGCGGGGCGACGATCCCTGCGGCCCGCGAGAAGGCAGAGTTCATCCGCGTCGCCCCGAGTGCGAAAGCACGAGAGGGATATCACACGGATCACGACTGGGAGGGTGTCAGCGTCGACAGTACGAGTCAGGCCGTCGACGGCACGGGAACCGACGTCGACCCCGAGCAGTCAGCAATGGCGGACACATCAGCCGAAGACGATTGAGAGTGGCTGGTGGCGGTCGAGAGCACCGAGCGCGTTGCCATGCGGCCTTCGCACACCACGGGACGGAATCCTCAAGCGATTTCCCGCTGGCGGTCGACAGCGAACGTATGACAGCCACTATACTGGTCGCGTTCGACGAATCGCCACAGGCGACCGCCGCATTACGCCACGCGCTCTCGAGTGCCGACGACGCGGAGATTCGCGTCCTTCACGTCAACGATCCTCGCGAATGGGCCGGCTCCGCGGGTGTCGACGGGGTCTTCTATGCGGACGACGCCTTCGAACGATCGAAGGAAGCGTCCGAAGCGGTCCTCGAGAAGGCCGAGGAGATCGCCAGCGAGTACGATACCGAGATCACGACGGCGACCGAGATCGGGATCGTCTCCGATACGATCGTCTCCTATGCGGAGGACCACGACATCGATCAGGTTGTCCTCGGGAGCCACGGGCGGCGTGGCCTCTCGCGGTTCCTGCTCGGCAGCGTCGCCGAACGGGTCGTCCGGCGCGCACCCGGGACGGTGACGGTCGTTCGCGACGAGAAGCCAGCCGAGTCGTAAGTGGCTCAGACGGACACCTGTTCGTCACAGTGCCAGTGGGATCGGGAGCACAGGGCGGGCCGCATTCCCCCGGCACTCGTGACAGCAGACCGCATCAGGACCGCGTCACGACCAGCACCGGCACGTCGACCGACCGGAGCACAGTTCTGGAGACGCTTCCGAGCAGTTGCCGCCGGAGGTTCGACCGACCGTGCGATCCCATGACGACGAGATCGATGTCGTGGGTTCCGATGTACTCGCTGATTTCGGCGGCGATGCCATCGAGTGACGTCTTGGTAACGACGGTCTCGACGTCAATGTTGCCCGCCGCGTCGATCTCGGTCGCGAGGTCGGCGACGATGTCCTCGCCTTCGTCCTCGAGGCGGTCGACGAACGATTCCTCGAGGCCGCCCGCACTGAACGCTCCACCGGCGGACTGGAGGTCGATGACGGATACGACGTGGACGGTCGAGCCGTACTGCCGCGCGACGGCGTTCGCGTGGGGGCCAGCACGGGTGGCGTTGTCGCTTCCGTCGGTCGGGACGAGCAGTCGATCGTAGTCGAACGAGTCGCCGGTCGGCTGGTCGCCTTTCGGAACGACGAGGACGGGCACGTCACTCCGGTGGAGGACCCCTTCCGTGACACCGCCGAGGAGCCGTTTGCCCAGTCCCGCGATCCCCTGTCGCCCGATGACGATCAGTCCTGCATCACAATCGGCCGCGTGTCTGGCGATCCGTGCCGCGGGCGTGCCGTCGGTCACCGTCGTCGTCACGGGCCGATCGAACTCGAGGTCCGCGGCGAGGGACTCGATTTCAGCGACGACTTCTTCGCCGTGCTCCCAGAGTGCTGCCTGCTCGTCTGTCGTCCGAGTGCTCGAGCGCCGATCGATGACGTGGAGGACTTCGACGGCTGCGTCGACCCGTCGTGCGAAATCGAGGCCGCGACGTGCGGCCCGTGTAGCCTCGTCGCTGCCGTCGATGGGGATCAGGATACGGTCGTACATCTGGTTCGTCCTTCGACGGACGGCTCCTTCAGTATACTGTCAGTCTGCAGTCATACGGACGACTGTCAGTCAGTGCCGGTGCAACCGCGACCGCCCTTCGGTTGCACCGGTGAATCGGTACAGCAAACCGTATGAGTGACCACATCACTCAGCGGTCCTGCCCGACTGCCTCCGTACGGAGCTCGTCCTCGCTTTGCCACGTCCGATTGCGCAGCCCAATGAACACCGCGAGCAGATAGAACACGGCAACCGCCGCGGTGACCGCCAGCCCCGGAATGTCGCCGACTGCAGCGCTTTCGGGCCACGGCCGCATATCAAACGCCGCGATGCGGACGACCCACGCGCTCAGCGTGATCGTGAACAACACCAGATAGATCCGGCGCAAGCGGTGAGCGATCGCTTCCTCGAGGGAAATCTTGATGACCGGCTGTCTGTAGTCCCGGCTCAACTTCTCGCGCCACTCCGGATCCTCGAGACCCGCCGAGGGATCGAGGCCGTACGCGAAGACGTTCTTCTGGAGCGTTCGGACGCGCCCGCGCCAGATATCGTAGCCGCGGAAGCGACGTGCCTCGATGATCAGGAACGCGGTCAGCGCCGCGACCCCCAGCAGGAGGACGTAGTGGGGGTTGTTCCGGCTCGAGAACGTCCACGTCAGGATGGCGCTCATGATGACGATCGCCCAGTAGGTCGTCTGATCGAGTCGCTCGCGCCAGAACTTCATCCGGTGGATCTCACCCCGGTAGAGGTGGGCCAGACTCGAGCTCGGCCCCATCTCCGCTTCCAGCAGGCCGCGTCCGATATCGCGGTGCTCGGCGTCGTTCGTATCGGCATCGTCTTTCGACTCACTGTCCATCGTGGGAGACCGTACTCAGGCGATGGCGAAAGAGACCGGGGATTTCGTCGCGAGCGACTCGCAGAATCAGGTCACTGCGTGTGAACGGGGGTTTATGCCCGTGATCGTGGTCTGACGCGAACGAGGATGAACTTCGACGAGTTTACCGGCCAGATCCAGCACCGACTCGAACTACCGGGCACCGGCGAAACCGTGCGAGCGATTCGCGCGACGCTCATGACGCTGGGTCAGCGGATCCCAGCCGGCGCAGCCGAGGATCTCGCGGGGTCGCTCCCGATGGAGATCCGCTGGTACCTGACCGGTGCCGTCAGCGATCACGGCCAGCGCTTCGACTGGAGCGAGTTCGTCTCGCGAGTCAGCGAGATCGAGGAGACCGATCCGTCAAGTGCGGCCTACCATGCCCGTGTGATCATCGATCTCGTCGAGACACAAGTGGCGCCGTCCGATTTCGAGCAACTCCGGAATCAGCTCCCCGAAGCACAGGACGACGAGAACTGGGGCAAGCTGTTCGAGGTGGTCGACGCCGGCGGCTGGGGCGAGGCCGAGGAAGCCCAGACCGGTGGCGGGCCACAGCCAGAACCGGAGACGACCGGCGCAGACGAGCCGGACGGCTGAGCCGAACGCGATCTCCGGTCAGCGTCCGCCGTTAGATCGGGCCCAGTCGCCGGACTCCTCGATCCGGACTTCGACTTCGTTGGTCCGCATGAACGGCGGCGTCCACGGATCGTTGTACTGGAGCACCACTGGCTGGCCACGTGTTTCGATTCCCCGTCGTGAAAGCGCCTCGAGCAGACGCTCGCGCTGGCGGTCGACGCGGGCGGTCGTCGCATACCACGAGAAGCGCCGGACAGCGACCGTGCGCTCGGGTTCGACCACGAGTCGAACGGTCGGATCGGTCGGGACCGGCGCAGTCTCGGGTGTGTACGTCGCAGGGAGGTAGAACGCCATCGTCACGTCACCGGTGTCGGCGTCGGTTCGGACAGGTGCGGTCATCGAAATCGACTCGCGCTGGGTCGCCACCGGCGTGGTCATCGCAACGTCTTCATCTCGTGCGTTCGCACCCGAAATGTAGCGAAAGAGTCGTCGGAACGCCGTTCGATTGTTCGGCGCCGTCGTTTCGACCAGCACCGACCGCGGATACCGCCGAATTTCGACGCCGTCGAATCGCTCCAGCGCCTCCGCGGGGACGCGTTCGGTCGTTCGGCTGACGTAGACACCCCACCCGATCCACGCGGCGAGCAAGCCACCGAGCGCGAGCAAGAGCCGCCGTATCGATCGCATGAACTGGCAAAAACCACGATTCGCACACTGATAGTACTGGTGACCGTTCTCAGGCCATGCTCGGAAACGGCTGCCCTCGAGAGGTGGTCACAGGCCCACAACGTTACTATCGTCCCCGCCATTGCTGTCCGTATGACGTTCGTCGTCCCGTTCGACGGGTCAGAACTGGCCGAAGCAGCGCTTGCACGGGCCGTCGAGTACGGTCGTGCCCTCGAGGAGCCGGTCGCGGCCATCAGCGTCGTCCCGGAACGGAAAGGCTACGCACGCGAGAAGGATTGGATCGGTCCCGACGAGGCGTTCGACGTCGACGCGGTCATCGAGACCCTTCGCGAGCAGGTCGAATCGATCGCACCTGACGCCACGTTCGAGTACGAACGGATCCGCGAGTTCCCACCCGAGCAACGGCTGGCAGGTCGGATCGAGCAGTTGGCCCAGCAGTTCGATCCGACGGTCGTCTTCCTCGGCAGCGACAACGTCGGTCGTGTCGTGACGCCGCTGACGAGCGTCGGCGTCCACGTCGCCGCAGACGACACCTACGACGTCCACATCGTCCGCCAGACGTCGCCGCCACGACTCGCGGGCCTCAAGCCACACCCGGAGTTCTACCCCGACTCGGCGTAACATCGCTCGAGACTCGAGTGGGGCAGGACAGACCCTGGCGCAATATGCGAGTCTCATCAGGCAGTCAACACCGGTCGGTCTGCCGATCGGACGACGCGTTCAGCGGTGCTTCCGATCTTGCCGCCACGCTCGTGGCTCTGGCCCTGATAGCCGATCACGATGAGGTCCGCGTCGACGGCGTCGGCCCGCGAGCGGATCTCCTCCCAGGGACGACCGTGGCAGAGACACGTCGAGGCCTCGATTCCGTCGTTGTCGGCGCGAGCGGCGAGATCATCGAGCAGTGCCTGGCCGCGGTCCTCGAGATCGTTGAGCACGATTTCGGCGCTGCTGAGTGCGGGTTCGCCGTAGCGGTAGGTCTCGACGCAATAGAGGGCGTCGACGTTCGAATCGTACTGTTTGGCCAGCGCCAGTGCGTGTTCGACGGCGCGGTTTGCCGGGTCGCTGCCGTCGGTTGGAACGAGGATCGTATCGTACATCGTCGCAGTACGGTCCACGCGAAACCGGGAGAAATAGCTCACACGCCGTCGCGTGATACATTTTCGCGCCTGAGTGTCAGGCCGTAATGACCGGGCGGTCCCCGTACCGAACGACGCGTTCGGCGTTGCTCCCGATCATCCCCCCGATCCCACCGAGTCCGCGGTTGCCGAGGACGATCAGGTCGGCATCGATCTCGTCCGCGTACGCAATGATCTCCGACGACGGGCGACCGTCGACGACCTCGGTCGTGGCCTGCACCTGGTCTGCGTCGGCCCGCTCTTCGAGTTCCGCGAGAACTTCATGGCCGCGTTCCTCGAGTTCCTCGAGGACGTCTTCGGTTCCGAGTGTCCGCTTGCCGTATCGCTGCGTATCAACAACGTAGAGGCCGTACAGGTCAGCGTCGAATGTGCGAGCGAGACTCACTGCGTGTTCGGTCGCCCGGTTCGCCGCATCGCTGCCGTCGGTCGGAACGAGAATCGTATCGTACATGCCGGCGCGTCTCGTCCCACCACCGACTGACGCTTATAGGTTTCAGGGCCACGAAAGCGGATCGCTCACGCCTCGCGGTCGGCGTACCACTCCGCAAACGCCGCGAGCGCGCGCCCGCGGTGGGAAATCGCGTTCTTCTCCTCGGTGCTCATCTCGGCCATCGTCTGTCCGTTGTACTCGAAGATCGGATCGTAGCCGAACCCGCCCTCGCCGCGGGGAGCAACGAGCGTGCCGGCGACCGAGCCCGAAAACGTCTCCGTCCCGGTGTCGTCCGCGTACGCGAGGACGGTCCGGAACTTCGCACGGCGGTTGTCCTCAGTCTTCGCAAGCCGCCACAGCCGCTCGACGCCGACGGTGTCCTCAACATACGCCGAGTACGGCCCCGGGAAGCCACCCAGCGCGTCGACGAACAGGCCGGCGTCGTCGACCAGCACCGGCTCGTCGCGTCCCAGCTCCTCGAACGCCTCGCGGGCTCCGTGGGCTGCGATCTCTGCGAGCGAGTCGCTTTGGATCTCGGTGTAGTCGTACTCGATCTGTTCGACGGGCTCGAGTCCCTCGAGATACTTGCGTGCCTCGCGGACTTTCCCCTCGTTGCCGGTGACAAATTGAATGGTCATATGCGAGCGACGGTGCGTCGGCGGGAAAGCGTCATCGGTTGCGCGGCGGCTCCTCATACGGTCCGCTGTGTGGCGAGTCGCAAACGCGGTCGCGAGAAAAAACAGTCCCGCGCTCAGTCGTCGGTCTCGTCGACGATGACTTCGACGGGCTCGTCCGCTCGGTCCTCACTGTCGTCGCTCGAGCCTTGCTCCTGTTGCCAGAGGAGGCCGCCGGCGACGAGGACGACGAGCCACGAGCGCCAGTTGGCGAGATTGAGCGTGTAGCCGACGCCAAAAGGTTTCTCGACGAGCATGCCTTCGCCGGGCTGCCAGTACGCCGAAAGCATGCGGCCGATGCTCGGTCGTTCGAAGTTATACGGGATCCCAAGAATCTCACCGGAAGTCGGCTTGTCTGCCATGGCCGGTGATACGTCGTCCCCCGATAAAGATATTGTGTGCTACGACGAGCGCTGCGAGTCGCCAACTGCGGCTGCGACCGATCGAACTCGCCCTACTGTGCGTCCGACTGATACCGCCCACGCCCCTCGACATCGTGGAGGCGCTCGAGCACCCGTTCCTCGCCGACCTCGCGATACCCCTCGCGGGCCGCCTCGCGGAGCGGCTCGGGGTCGGCGGCGGTGCCGACGAGGCTCTGATCGAAGACGTGCAGATCCATCGCGTAGTCCTCGACGTGGTCGGTGTGATAGCCGAGGCCGAAATCGATGAGGTAGGTTCGATCGCCGTCGACACGGACGTTCCGCGTCGTCGGATCGCCGTGGACGAATCCCGCCCGGTGGAGCCGTGCGAGGTGGCGACCGACATCGCGGACCCGGTCGGGCGACAGCGCGGCCTGCAGGTCGCGGTCGCCGACGTACTCGAGTTCGAGTCGCGCCTCGGTCCGATCGACGTCCGACAGCACCGGCGTCGGGACGCCCTCGCGGCGAGCCAGGCTGGTTAGGCGGGCCTCGAGGGTCGTTCGCTCCGTGCGGAGCCGGTCGTCGAGGGCAGGGTGGCGGTAGGTCTTGGCTCGACGACGCTTCGTGACGCGACCGGTCTCGGGCGCGATGTCGACCAGTGCTTCGGCCCCGCGGACCTGGTGGTCACCTTCCGTCCCGTCACCACGACCGACTGCGAGTTCGGGTTCGTTGGTCCGCCACGTCACCGGCACCTGATCGGGTCTGAAATTGGGGTCGACACGTGACTCCTCGAGCGCCAGCGTATCGCCCGCGGCGTACATTTTCGCCCCGAGCACGGCGATCATCCCGGCGTTGTCACCCAGGAATCGCGGTTCGGGCGCGTGGAAGTCGGCTCCGCGCTGGGCACACATCTCGGCGAGCATCTCGCGCAGGCGGGCGTTTCGCCCGACGCCACCACCGAGGACGAGTTCGTCGCTGCCGGTCAGCGACAGGGCACGTTCGGCGACTTCGGTCAGCATGCCGAAGATGTTCTCCTGTAAGGAGTAACAGACGTCCTCGACCGGGACGCCGTCGTCGTATCGCTGCTTGGCAGCGCTCATGATCCCCGAAAACGAAAAGTCCATCCCCTTGACGACGTAGGGGAGGTCGACGTACTCGCCGTCTTTGGCCGCTTCTTCGACCTTCGGCCCGCCGGGGTGGGACCAGCCGACGTGACGGGTGAACTTGTCGATCGAGTTCCCGACACCGGTGTCCATCGTCTCCCCGAGGACGCGATAGCGACCGTTGCGGTATGCCAACAGGTGTGCGTTCGCCCCGCTTGCGTTGAGACAGACCGGCGAGTCGAATCCCGAGGTGTGGCGGCCAATCTCGAGGTGAGCGACCATGTGGTTGACGCCGACCAGGGGCACCTCGAGGGCTTGACTCAGCGTCCGGGCGGCGGTGCCGACGACGCGCAGACAGGGGCCGAGGCCGGGGCCACGGGAGAAGGCGACGGCGTCAACAGGCGCAGCCTGTTGGCCCGACGAGCTCCGCTCGTCGACGTCGACCGGCGGCTCCGATGCCGGGCCGTCGTGAGTCTCGCGGGCGTGCTCGAGGATCCGCTCGACGACCTCCGGGATGGCGTCGTGCATATGTTCGGACGCCTCGCGGGGGTGAATGCCGCCGCTGTCGGGCTGATAGGCGTCGGTTTCGATGACGACCTCGTCGGCCTCGGCGTCGAACAGTGCCGCGCTGGCGGCCCAGGCGGTGCCTTCGATCCCGAGGATACGGATGGAGTTACTCACGGATGAAAAACGGGTAATAGCAGCGTCGACGTGCCAGTCCAGTCCGTGGCACGTCGGCCATCAGTTCGGGGTTATTCCCACTCGGTGTAGCCGCACTTCCCGCAGTGTTTGCGGTCGCCGTGGTCGGCGAGGAAGACGTCGCCACAGCGCGGGCAGAGTTCGCCGCTGGTGGTGCCGTCGTCGTTGTAGAGATCGTAGTGCGCCATCTTAGGCCTCCTCCGCTTCAGCGTCGGCGTCTTCTTCGGCGCCGATCTTGTTGCGCTCGAGCATGTGGTCTTGCTCGACGTCACGGGCGTAGTCGGCGGTGTCGTAGACCTTCGCCTCGCCGACGGTCGTGCGCATCCCGAACTTGGTGTCGAGCTTGCGGATGACGACCTCGTCGGCGTCCTTGTTCAGCTTCGCGGCGAGGCTGTCTCGGACCTGCAGCCGCTCGGGCGTGGCGTCCTCGTGGGACAGTTCGAAGGTCACGTCGGTTCGATGCAACATGGGGTTCTCCTCTTCGGAGATGATGTCGACGTCCATGATATCACTCAGTTACTCTACTATCCCCGTGTAGCGCCTAAAAGGATTTCGAACCACCCACCGGCGTCTCGAGCCCGCGTTCGGATTCCAACGAGTCGGAAGCGAAAGCCACCGTCTCGTCCCCAGCCATCGGTCAGGATCTGAAACACGATTCCCGACACTTACGTTCGATTTTACGTCTAAACATAATTTTTATAATCCATATGTGTCAGCTATCAATATGGATGTCTCAGACGTTTCCGCCACACAACGGCTCGTACTCGGTATCGTTCTCGTCGTCGTCGGATCGGCGATCGGACAACCGAACTTGGGATTGATGACACGGCTCTCCGCACTGGCGACTGGCTTGGGAATCGGCTTTCTCGGCGCGGCGTTCGAACCGCCGCTTACGAACGCACTCGGTGCACAACAGTGGTCGGAGCTGTCGACAGTGAAACAGACCGCAGCCCTGTTCGTCCTCGCCGTGATCGCACTCGTACTCTGGTTTACCGTCACGCTCGGTCAGAGCGCCCTCGTAGCGGCTCTTTGAGATCGCGATCGCGGCGACTTGCTGCGGTGGCAGGACGTGTCATACGGCTGCTGTAACGAGTTACCGGTGCAACCGCAGAACGGTCGCAGTTGCAACGGAGATGACTTACAGCAGACCGTCTCAGCGATTGACGAGCCGATTACTTCGGTAGCACGACGAGTCCGCGGGGCGTCCGTCCCTCCAGGCCCGTCGGCCAGTCGACGTCGATTCGTGTCCACGAGTCGCCGAAGTCCCGCGTCAGAAACAGCCCGCGGTTGTTGACCGCGACGACTACGCCCGGTTCGCCGACCGTCGCGAGCACCGTGCGGACGACGCCCTCGCCAGTCGGCATACCACGTCCCTCGAGCCGTTCCCACGACTCTCCCTCACCCGTGCGCCGGTAGACGAACGAGTTTGCTCTGCTCGGGGTGTGTCCCGTCCTCGCACCGCGTGCACTCGAGATCATGACGCGGCTCGGATCACCGGGATCGGGGACGACCGACCAGCAATATCGGTGTGCGAGACCGTCCTGTGGGTGGTGCCACGTGTCGCCGCCGTCGTCGCTCTCGGCGTAGCCATCGCCAGCCGCAGCATAGAGCCGTCCCTTGCGGTCGGGATGGGCCACGAGGGTGTGATTGTCCCGGCGCGAGCCCGGCGGTCGGTCGTGCCACGTCTCGCCGCCGTCGGACGTGATAACGAGTGCGCCAGCCTCGATCCCCACGGCGAGCCGGTCGGGATCGAACGGATCGACCGCGATCGTGCGGACGTGGTGGGTTTGTGGCCGCGGCGGGAACGACCACTCGTCTGCCGAGGGGAGCGCAGCCAGTCCCTCGAGGTGCGTCCAGGAGTCGCCGCCGTCGCGCGAGCGGTAGAGTCGGCTTGGCTCGGTGCCGGCGTAGACCACGTCCGGGTCGTGTGGGCTGACCGTCACGGCCATCACGCGGTCGCCCTCGCGGGCGGTCGCTGCTGCGTCGGTCCGCGCAATCGCCCGTCCGTTCGCTGTGTCCGCGGCCACGAACTGCGTCTCGCGGCGGTCGAACGACTGCCCGCCGTCGACGGTACGGATCAGTCCGTTCCGGGTGCCGACGAACACCCGATCGGGCGCGCTCGAGTGGGCACCGACACACTCGAGATCACGGTCCTCGAGTCGCGACGTGGCCGTCCAGCCGTCCGGCTCGAGTCCATCGCTCGTACAGACGAGCAGCCGATCTCGAACTGCCACGAGTACGGTTATCATAATCGTTCGAACGGGAGCAGGACACATGAGTCGTGTCCCGTCCCACGGTGACACGGGTCGACGATCGGGGACCACCGTTACGTCTCGGTACGCTCCCCGCGAACCGTCAGCACCGGCGCCGGCGACGTTCGGACGAGGTGTTCAGTGACACTGCCAAGCAGGTACCGATCGAAGCCAGTGCGACCGTGTGTGCCGACGACGACGAGGTCGATGTCGTGGTCGTCGATGTACGTCCGGATCGTCTGGGGGGTCGACGGGCCGAACTCGATCGCTTCGGCGGTCGGCTCGACACCGGCGTCGGTCGCAAACGCCGATGCGTCCTCTATGATCTGTGTCGCGCTCTCTTCGAGCATTGTCTGCTGGATCTCGTTTTGGATATCGACGCCAAGCGTCGTGGTCGCGACGACCGACAGGAGATGCAGCGCTGCCCCCTCGGTGGACGCGATGTCGACCCCGATCGCGAGTGCATCCTGTGCGCTTTCGCTGCCGTCCGTCGGAACGAGTACGTTCCGGTACGGGTAGTCGATCGTGTCTGTATCCGGTCGAAGCGTCAACACGGGCGTCTCGGCCTGCCTGATAACGCGCTCGGTCGTACTGCCGAGGAGGAATCGCTTGAGTCCCTGTCGCCCGTGGGTTGGCATGACGGTGAGATCGATGTCGTGTGACGCCGCGTAGTCGGCGACCGTGCTGTAGGGTTCGCCCTGTCGGACCTCGGTGACCGTCTCGATCCCACGCTGTCGTGCGCGGTCGCTAGCATCGCGAACGATCGTTTCACCTTCCTGCTCGAGCGTGTCGACGACCTCGCCTTGCCGTCGGAAGACGCTATCTCGCGTCGTGTCCGCCACGTGGAGGACATGGACTGTCGCTCCGTGGGTGTCGGCGATTTCGAGAACGTGGCCGAACGCGACCGCGGACCCCTCGCTGCCGTCAGTCGGAAACAGGATCTGAGAGTACATCGTGTGGGGTGGCAGTGGTCACTCGCGGATCTCCAGTGCGGCGTCGGCAGCGGTCTGTGCCTCACGCCACCAGACGAGTTCGAATTCCAGACTCTGCTTTGCGTCCGTGTCACCCTCTGACCAATCCGACTCGCCTTCCAGTTTGAACGTGATCGGCGCTGACGGGGTCATTACGACAGTCGTGCCACCGAGCTCGAGGGTCACGTCGCCGCCACCGTCGAGTTGATCGGCCACCTCGCGCAACTGCGCTGCAACCTCCGATCGGGTCGTCTGCTCCTCGGTCTCGAGTTCACCCATGTGCGTCGACACATCGAGGACCGAGATAAACACGCAGGGATGCTCTCATCGGAGCAAACTATCGTCTTGTCGTGATATACTCTCACGTCCTGATCGTCTATAGTCGAGACACGTGCTGGAAAACCGCGTTCCACAGCCACAACGTTGCAACGGAAGGCACATACTACCGGACGAATCGGGACAGCCATCGATCGCACTCGAGACGCTGTCACCACACCAGCGGTGACAGTCGGTAGGACGGGACCCTGTCTGTACTGACCGGTGTCCGGACGTCTCAGGAGTGGCGCACCGTTTCCGCACCGCATTCCTCACAGATGGCCATGAGAGCGTCGCGGTCGTCGGTCGATTCGATACGGACCAGCTGGCGCTCGCCACAGTCGGGACACTGCCGACGAATGTCCGTCTCACCGGCCTCGGCGGGTGCACCAAGTGCGAGCGCTACGACCCGGTCGTCAGTCTCGTTGCGACCGAGTTGCCATTCGCCGGGCGCAAAGCGGATCGCCTCCGCCGCGCCGACGGTCACGTCACCCTCCTCCGTCTCGAACGTTGCCGTCCCCTCGAGCACGTAGAAGATCTCTTCCTGGTCGGCGTGGCGGTGATAGCCGAACCCGAACGTGTCGCCCGGCTCGAGGATGTAGTGATTTACTGCGAGGTGTTCGGCTCCGAGTGCGTTCGAGAGCGAGCGTTTGTTCCGTGCTGGGCTCATCCATCGGTCGACGTCGGTGAGGCTAACCGTTTCCATAGTGACACAGTCACACGGTGGCGGTAAATAGACTGGTGGCCGGAAATCAATGGCGGATGGTAGCTTCGCCCTGCAACTCGGATCGCAGAGAGTCCAGTAGGCCGGGATTGCGGCGGCGATCACTGCGGATTCGAGCAGACAAACGATGTCGATCGGCTGTCTCTGTGACCGGATGGGATAGAGAAACTGCCTCCGGAGGGGGGGAGGTGATGGGGGGAAGGCCGGAGGCATCCTATTATTTTCCGATATCACTAATGGTTGTTCCGGTAAGTATCATGCATTCGACAACGTTATTTCGGCCCGATTCGAAGCCCCAGATGGCGGGGCGACGATTCGATTCGACAGTATCTGTCCGATTGTGAGGCAGACGGACCCTCGCCGTAGCCCCTGGGATCGCCCGACGTGACGCCACTGGCCACATCGGCACCCGATCTCACCCGAATCCGATTGACACACCACCGCATACGGATGGGGCTCCGACGCTGGCCTCTGGCCGGCGTTTCTCGACGCAGATAGTCACGCAAGAGCGACAGTGATATCGAGTCGAATCCACTGTTCACAGCGTGCGACGCTGCTCGAGTGTGGGGGAAGTGGGCTCAAGGAACTGGTCTACTTCGTTCTGGCTGAGTCCGACCAGCATGTCGTCGCGGTTCTCGTGCTGTTGGGGGTTCATGCTGTCCGGACTGCCTGCATATCTGATAACTATCGCCAGCAATCTATGTTTTCGGTGGTGCTCGAGGGGGAGATCGGGCTGACTCTGTCCGAGATTATCGTAGAGTCGGACAGGAGATCGTGAATCAGTGGTATGACGATAGAGTGCGTTAGTTTTCTCGAGAGCATTCACAGCTAGCCAGTAACAGGTATAGAATGAAAAGACTCGATATTGCTCACGGTTGGTGTAGGTCAGACCTCAGGAGCTCCATCTACACCCACCGAGAATGGTTCATCATCATCTCGGCTTTCGCTAATGTACAAGTGAGGCTCAGTAACTGGCGTTCTGAGATTGAAATCATTTGCTACAGTTCCTCGACCTTCAACCGTTACCTCCACCGTATAGTTCCCGCTCTCATCAGCAGTAGGTATTCTATCAGGGACCTGCTCTCCTGCTTGAATAGTTATATTCGTCTCAGATAGAGTAGCGTCCTCATCGTTATCTATGACCGTTACTGACCCGTTCAGCGTCTCATTCAGGTCGTTTTCTACTGTGAAATTCTTCACTTCATCATACTCTGCTGGCTGATTATATTCATCATCCTCTGCTGGCTGATTATATTCCTCATCGTTCGTTGGCTCATTCTCTGTGTGGTCATTAGGATTATCGCTGCCGCTATCGGAAAGACAACCAGCCACTGCAGCTATTCCTGTCGTGACAGCACCAAGGAGTACTCGTCGCTTCATATTCTCCCTTACTAACACGCTCTATAAGTGCTTTCAGGGAACCGACTGTTCAGTTCGCATCTGTAGTTACCGCGAACGTTGTGTCCGAGAAGTAGAGTATTCACGGACACAACTCTCGCGGTAACGACGTGTGCGAACAGAACGAGCTGTAGTAGATCACTCTCATCTCATTATTGGTAATCTCTATAGTCCATATGCGAAAAGTAATCAAATATTTTAAATCCTTTGGTGGGGGTACCGTAGAACGAAATGGGGGAGCTGAGTGCTGAAGGCAGACAACACTTAGAAGAAGCGTTACAGAACAATGATCCATCAGAGAAGGATTTCCATATTCGACAAGTACTACAGGTGTGGGGTGTAGACGATCTTCCGAAAGAACTGAAATAGAGCACCTACGTTCTCATCTGTTTACTGGCCTCTCTGTACTTACCGCTGGTTCACGCTCTCCTATCCGACCCTCTCCGATTTCTCGGACACCGAGTTCACGCTAAGTACGTGCGTACTGATCAGCTCTCCATTCGCTCTTTCCGCCCCTAGATAACAGTTAACACAGACACACGCGATAGGTTTAGTAGAGATGACCGAAGACAGCGAGAACCAGCGGGCAGCAGCCGTATGTGAGAATTGTGGGACCGCTCACGCAGTCCGGCTCGGCCCTGACGGCGAAATCCGGCCTATTGGAAGCGGGAGGGATGGCACTTGTACATGTGGCGACGGCGATCTTCGTATTCTTAGCAACGATTCGACAGTTCTCGAAGACGTAGAGATGTCGTAACTACAGATGCTTACTCCGCAGAGTTAACCCTCTACAGGAGGTATGAGTAGTATGATTGACCAGATCGTCGGTGATGTGATGACACAGTCAGTTCGAACGATTCCGCCGGAGACGACGGCCTGTGATGTGGCGACACTGTTCGCGGAACAGGATATTGGATCGGCAGTCGTGGTCGATCCCGAGACAGGTGAGTACAGCGGTATCGTCACTCAGTCCGATATCATGCAACAGGTGGCAGCGGGGGCTGATATCGAATCCGTTCGCGTCGCTACGTTTCTGAGTACGCCACTCGTCACGATCGACAGCACAGAGGACATCCATACCGCGGCCACGCTGATGAAAGAGCACTCGATTCGGCGACTTCCGGTCACCGACGATGGCGACCTCGTCGGCGTCCTCACAACGACTGACCTCACACACTATCTGCCTCGCCTCAAGAACACGATCCTCCGTGGACGTAACGACCTGACCAGTCAGTGAGATCCCTGTACTTACTGGTGACTCGAGCTCGTCCGTCCAACCCTCTCCGATTTCTCGGACACCGAATTCACGGTACGACCAACTTGTACCAACTGATAGATCGGCATTGCTACGTTTTCAACTGGTGCTGAATCTGTTTAAACATTGGTCTCACCAGTACGAGACTATGATATTCCCGACCGCCATCATTCGCTCGAGAGTCCCATCTGAGCAACGACCGGAGTCTCCTCACGATCGCCTTCGCGAGGGCGATGTGACTGAGCGGAGAGTTCGAAATGGCAGCCGGAGGGGGTGGACTCGCCGGGACTGAGCAAACGCGAAGCGTTTGCGATGTATGGCGAGTCCATTGACTGAAGCGAACGAAGTGAGCGGAAGGAAATGGACTCGCCGGGAGTCTCACCCGTTGGGCCTCACCGCATACTGAAGGGCGGGCGGTGCCAATGCCCGGTGCCATACTCGATTCCGTTCCGTCTGGTTGGTGGCGTAAGACAGCCAACCATGACGAATCTCGAACCTCTCCGACCGGAGAAGGCAGTTGAAATGTACCTGACCAGCCGTGAGGACGAAGTGACGAAGAAGTCACTCCAAAATATCAAGTCCGATCTTAAGGTGTTCATGCAGTGGTGTGACGAACGCGATATCACGGATATGAATGACGTAGACGGTCGAGCGTTGGCCGACTTCCGAACGTGGCGTGGTGAGCAGGTGAAACTAATCACGCTCAAGCACAACCTGTGGACTATCAAGAAGTACGTCCGCTTCTGTGAGCAGGTGGACGCCGTACCAGAGGGCACCAGCGAGAAGGTGGTCATTCCAGAGACGACCGACGCCGACGAGGTCAACGATTCGTTCATTCGAGCGAGCGACGCCGAGGATATCCTCGAGTACCTTGAGAAATTCGAGTACGCCTCTATTCGTCATGCTGTATTCTACACACTATGGCATACAGGGATACGAAGTAGTTCACTTCTCGCTCTCGATCTCAAGGACTTCTATCCCGAGGAGAACAAACTGTGTATCCGACACCGGCCAACAACTGGAACCACTCTCAAGAACAAAGAGCGCGGCGAGCGTAACGTGTTCATCAAGGACGAATTGGTGGCGGTTCTACGCAACTTCATTAACGAGAATCGCGCCGACGTGCTGGACGAACACGGACGCCGACCACTGTTCGCAACGACGGATACGCGCGTCTCTCGCACTACCGTTCAACGACTGATCTATACGGCCACAAGTCCGTGTTATATCGGGAAGGAGTGTCCGCACGACCGGGAACCGGACACCTGTGAAGCCAACTCCTACAACCTCGCCTGTAAGTGTCCCTCGTCGCTCTCACCGCATCCCCTTCGGAAGGGTGCAATCACCCACACACTCAACAAAGATACGCCCAAGGACGTAATCAGCGACCGTATGGACGTAAGTAGAGAAGTGCTTGATAAACACTACAATAAACAGTCGAAGGACGAGCAGATGGAAACCCGACGGAAGTACCTCAACGGACTTTAGGTTGGTAGCACGGCGGCTACCTTCTTCAAAAATTTTCTCCAACACCTTGCTGGTCAATACGGAGAACGATACTCAAGAGGATTTGATCGATTACGTATAACCCAAGGCTCGAAGCCGCTCTTCTACGTCAGAGTCATCCATCTTTTTAGTTCGTTCGGCAGGCGAGTCGGATACCGTCTCCCGACGGCTTTTGTAGGGCATTTCCAGCCATGGAACCTCCCTGAGGACGGGATGGTCTATTCCTGGCGGATGACCCCACATCTTCACAGGAAGTGGATGCATTCGCTCACCTAACATATTCCCATGGTCTGCTGAGACAACCACTTTTCCGGTGACCGAGTCCCGTATCTCCTGTACGTGAGGAAGAGCGAGGTCGAGATTTTCTTCGTATGCTTTACGTATCGTTTGCATGTTTTCGGAGGCCAGACGGTAACGGAGTCGCATCCATAGGGACAATTGCGAGGAAGAATTAGCATCGGCTCGACCGGCACCCTCACCTGTGATACCCGCGTGAGAGATTTGTCTACCAGTCTTACCGATAAAAGGCGTATGAGGTTGCATGAAGTGACTGATAATGCGTTTATTTGGATATTTTTCTGCCGCTTCGATGGTTGCTTCCGCCATCGTCTCTGGAAGAACGGTTCGGAGTTCTTCGTTCCATCCCCAATCGAACACATCGATAATATCGTGGAATACTTCTTTGCCTTTTAATAACTCAACATGAGGATTTGCAGACACATATACGGTGTCGTGATATTGCTTGCCTACGAAGTTCCGCTGGATGAATTCAGTGCTATGACTCCCGAGGGAAGTCACAGAAGTAAGTTCACCATCCATATAGTTACGGTCTTTGAATGAATCAAACCGACAACCGTCCAAAAGTACGAGAACGTCCCAATCCCGGCTCATAAACAATTCACCATCCGTCGCTGAAGCATGCCTATTAATCCTAAGCGCCAGTAAGGAAAGTTCTCCAAGAATAGTTGACGGGTTCTTCAGAACTCGGAGGAGATTAGTCAGTGTGTATCTCTCACTCATAGTGTTCATTGTTTTTCCCGCACAGTTTAAATGTTGTTGATTTTAATATAGTGTTTTACAAACATATGCGCCACCATATCGATGAAAAGATCCAAATCATGGTGAATCGAGGCAGTTTCTCTCTGGAGTAGAAGGGGCGGCCATATAGTCCGGACGTGTCTATTCCACCACCTTTCTTATCATAACCCTTCCTCAGATTTGATATGATTCAGCGCCTGCTGAAAATCGGCGGTATTTCTCTTCGAGGATTCCTCCGCGTGTTTCTTGTCATTCTATCACTCTTCTCTCTTGCCGTCGGTATCCTCGGACGTTTCAGCATCTTCGCCAAGATGCCCTCGTTCCTACTCCATCTCGCTATTTCTGTTACTGACCTTCGAGAAATCCGTGATGATGTAACTGCTGCCTTTAGTGATGCTGGAGCAGCAGCGATTGAACAACACGAAATTGAAGGCTATCCTAAACGGCTTGTTTTGGACGATATCCATAAACGAGCGAGTGAGGCCACGACAGATAACCAGCAGGAGTTTGAAGCAGGTGAATTTGGAGCAAGTTGGCTAATCACGGGATTTGCAATCATCACCACTCATCAATCATGGGGGAAGCTATGGGCCTACACTCTTGCAGTTGTTACTCTTCTACTCATTGTCGCGGTTGGCGTCCGAATTGCCCTCATTGATGCCCTTGCTTATGATAAGGTACCCGAAGGCACCACCGGTGACCTACTCGCTGTCTGGCTGTGGAACGACTACGTCCTCGGGGGTCACGTTCCTCTGTTCATGCTTTCCGTGTTCCAATTTGCGCATACCATGGACGAAAACTTATATGACCTCTGCATCGACGCTCTCGCTACATCTGCAGAGGTAGCCGTCGTTAATCCGAGCAAAGAGATGAGCGAGATATTCTACAACGAACTATGGCCAGAATTCAAGGACTATATTAGTACGGTTTGATGAATTCTACCATCCATGCTATCTGAATTCCACTACGGGTAAAATCGGGAAGCACGGCAGGGAGGGGGCTTCGAGGTTGAAGGTCACCAAATTCGTGTCTGGCCACCCCTCGCCTTCGGCTCGGACGGTGGCCGCCGTTCCCGACGGAAACCGTTCTTGGTTCCAGAAGGCACACGGCCATCAACCGTGACTGCATACGTTCTTGTAATCGTCCCTGCTTTCCGTTCCTGTCTACCCAATGTAATGGTAAACGGTTTATATACCCCTCCCCCCTCCGCTCTTACAACCACCCATCATCTTTCTCGGCATTGAACGTTCGCCACTGGAACTGCAATGCCTCATCCAGTTGGTACTTATCATGGATTGTCGGCTCAAAATCCTTGGTCCGAATTCGATGGGCTACCTTGCCATAGACGCTCTCGAATCGTTCCTGACGAATACCTAACTGAGCCTGGATATCTCTAAAAAGGTCATCAAATTCGTCCTCAGAGGTCTGAGGATGACATTCTCGGTTCGATTCATCCGAGTGGACAACGTAGGTACAAACACAGTAGGCAACTGTCTGAGCAGGCAGTCCTAACGTTTGGAGATCGAGTATTGTGAACCAATTAATGGCTCGTCCTCGCTGTTGCGTGGTCATCCCCAATTTATCAGCCAACGTCGCAACGAGATCTCGGTTCATCCGGTATGTTTGGTACGGACGGTTGGCGCGATACCCATTCTGTAGTCCCTGATTCATTCGGTCAAGATGCTCGAAGAACTTCTTCTTGTTCTCGATATAGAAGTCCGCAGGCCACTCATCTTGATTATCCCAGTTCGCCCAGCCGAGGTAGGTCGCGTTGTTCGTGTCCGGTTTCGCCAGTTCTTCGTACGCATGGCTCTCAGTTGTGCTGGCAGTCATAGTAACAGTCTCGGCCTCACTGACGGATTGTGGCGATCCCTCTCGCGGTTCGTTGCCTTACTATATACCGTCAGAAAGGCTCTCCACGAGAGTAGATGTGACCCAGCCATGTAAGCTTATGCATTCGGTGAATTTACTATCCTCGATAAATAACTAACAAGCATCAGATATCGTGTGTTGTAAAACCACTAAAAATTCTCGCAGGAGGTAACGCTTGACAGTGACGGTCTTAATTGATTGATGTTCTAACCGGAACCCCGGCTTTTCGCTGTCCCTCGCGCAAGTCATATGTCTCTATCGCCGGAACACCTAAGTCACGACATTCCGACATTAATTGTAGCCACCAACAGACGGTGATGGAGCCGCTACCACGACGGGTGCAATTGGGAACGGCAAGCCTTGCCGGCTCGTTCCTGATTGACCCCGTGTAGGACTTAAACAAAAGCGTGGATGCCGACGCCGTGTGATAATTGCGGTTGGGGCGTCAGCCGCATGGACTCGCCGGGATTTGAACCCGGGGCCTCTTCCTTGCGAAGGAAGCGATCTGCCACTGATCTACGAGCCCTCGCACGTTCCTACCGGCGGTTTCTATTTGAGGCTTGTGTTTCGACGCTGTATCGGGACACCGACTCATGGGCGAGACTCGAGTCCGTGAAAGCCACGACCGATCACGGGCGAACCGCGAGCAGGCGAGCGCGGCCAGCGAGCGCGCCGACCAGAAAGCCGGCGAAGTGAGCGAGCACGGCAACGCCGGGCGAGGCGGTCGCAAGCGTCACCCCGATCGCGAGTCCGACGAACACGAGCGCCGACAGCCAGCCCGGGACATCGACGAGCGAGGCGAGGCCGTTCGAGAGCCGGTTCGACGCGACGAGATAGCCCAGGAGGGCGAAGACGGCACCGCTGGCACCGAGGACGCCGGTCGTCGGCGCGATGGGGGCGAGCGGCAGCGCCGCAAGCGCACCCGTGAGGACGAGCTGGGCGACGCCAGCGATCGCGCCGGCGATCGCGAAGAAGACGTGAAAGCGAAGCCGAGTGGTCGCCCGGGCGACAGGCCAGCCGAAGACGAGCAGGGCGAGGCTGTTCGAGAGCAGGTGGCCGAGGCCGCTGTGGGCGTAGACGCTCGTGACGATCGTCCACGGGTTGGTCGACAGCGGCGGCGCGAGGACGAACAACATCCCCATCACGCCCGCGAATGCCGTGACTCCCTGGACGACAAAGACGAGCGCGAAGACGACGAGGAGCTCGAGGATCGGACTCGGATTCGTCGCCTCAGCGGGCGGTTGCTCGCCAGCGCCGCCAGCGGATCGCCGGGTGGACGGAGACTGCGTTCGAGACCGCGAGCGCCGCGCCATACGGATACGTACACCGCGATGGCCAAAAGCCTCCGTCTTCACGGATACGAGGACCATCATCGCTTAGTACAACCGCGGAATACGATATCGTATGCGAACACCAGCACCCGAGAGCCGACCGGTCGCGCTGACGATCGCCGGCAGTGACTCCGGTGGCGGCGCGGGCATTCAGGCCGATCTCGCGACGATGGCCGCCCACGGCGTCTTCGGGACGTCGGCGATCACCGCCGTCACGGCCCAGAACACCCGTGGCGTCGAGTCCTCGCACGTCCTGCCGGTCGCGGAAGTCGACGCACAACTCGAGGCGGTGACCGACGACTTCGCGGTCGGCGCGGCGAAGACGGGAATGCTCGCGACGACCGAGGTCATCGAGACCGTCGCCGAGCACGCGCAAGACTTCGACTTCCCGCTGGTGGTCGATCCCGTCATGGTCGCGACCTCCGGCGATCGGTTGCTCGAGCCCGAGGCCGAACGCGCATACGAGGAGCTGCTGGGCGCGGCAACAGTGGCGACGCCCAACGCCGACGAGGCCGAGGTCCTGACCGACATCGCCGTCACCGACGAAGCGACTGCCCGCGAGGCCGGCGAGGCGATCCTCGAGACGGGCGTCGACGCGGTCCTGATCAAGGGCGGCCACGTCCCTGGCGAGCGGGTGCGGGACACGCTCGTTACCGACGACACCGTCCGGACGTTCGAACACCCGCGCGTCGGCACGGACGCCACTCACGGCTCCGGCTGTACGCTCGCTGCGGCGATCGCGGCCCGCCTCGCGAAAGGCGAGGCCCTCGAGCCCGCCGTGGGCGGTGCGACCGACGTCCTCGCGCGCGCGGTACGCTACTACTACGACGTGGGCGAGGGCCACGGCGCGGTCAACCACATGGCTCCGCTGCGAAACGAAGCGGCCCGAGAGCCCACCGCCGAGATGGTTCAGGCGGTCGTCGATCGGTTCGTCGACGCCGACGTGTCGGCACTGGTCCCCGAAGTCGGGATGAACGTCGTCGGCGCGACACCGTATGCCGACTCCGTCGCCGAGACGGCTGCGGTCGAGGGACGGATCACCCGCACCCTGTCGGGGATCCAGCCCAACCGCGGCGTCCGCTTCGGTGCCTCGAGTCACGTCGCTCGTTTCCTCCTCTCCGGGCGGGAATTCTTCCCCGAGTTGCGCTTTGCAGTCAACTGCCGGTTCGACGCCGATGTCGAGGCGGCCCTCGAGGCCCTCGCGTGGCCGGTCACCGAGTACGATCGGAGCCAACAGCCCGACGAAGTCGCGGAGATCGAGGACAGCACGATGGGCTGGGGTGCCCGACAGGCCTTTGACGACCGTGACGAGCCGCCTGCTGCTATCATCGACCGCGGCGAAGTCGGGAAAGAGGCGATCGTGAAACTCGTCGCCGCCGACCCCGAGACGCTCGCCGAGCGAGCGCTGGCGCTCGAGCGGGAGGTCTCCGAATGAGCGCGACCGACCTCGACGTTGGTGTCATCCTTCCCCAATACGGTACCGACAGCGGAACGGTTCGAGACACGGCACTCGAGGCCGAGCAGCTGGACTACGACGCGGTCTGGCTCGAGGATCACTTCCAGTCGTGGATCGGCGACCCGCGGCGGGCGACTCAGGAGTGTTGGACGACGCTGAGTGCCGTCGCCGAGGCGACCGACCGGATCCGGCTGGGAACCCTCGTGACGAGCCAGTCCTACCGCCATCCGGCCCTGCTCGCGAAGATGGCAGCGACGGTCGATCAGATCAGTGACGGTCGGCTCGAGCTCGGCCTGGGCGGGGGCTGGTACGAAGCCGAGTACGACCGCTTTGGCTACGAGTTCCGCGAGCCACCGGCCGAACGCCTGCGCCGGCTCGCCGAAACCGTCGAGATCCTGCAGGGGCTGTGGACCAACGACACCTACAGTCACGAGGGCACGCATCTCGAGGTCGACCTCGAGGACGCCTTCTGTGAGCCCCAGCCCGTCCAGGACCCACATCCGCCGATCTGGATCGGTGGCGGCGGCGAGCAGTTCACACTGCGCTACACCGCCGAGCTGGCCGACGGCTGGAACTTCGGCACGCTCGAGCCCGAGGGCTTCGCCGAGAAACTCGACGTACTCCGGGACCACTGCGAAAGCGAGGACCGATACGACGAAATCCGCAAATCCGCCGAGCTGTTCGTCTTCGTCGGCGAGACGACCGCCGCAGCCGAACGAAAGCGCGAGGGGTTCCAACAGGAGTTCCTCCCCGACGAGCCGAGCGAGCCCCGCGAGTTCTTCCTCGCGGGCTATCTGGAAACGGCACCCACCGGGACGCCCGCGGAGGTCCGCGACCGACTCGCGGACTACGCCGATGTCGGCATCGAGGAGGTTATGCTCGCGATTCCGGACGCAGCCGACGCCGAAGACGAGAGTCTGTCGTTGCTGGCCGACGAACTCGACGCCTGACGACCGGCAGTCGGACGGGATCGGATCGCTCGCGGATGGCGGCGACATGTTCAGTGCCGCGCAATCGACAGCAGAGCTATACGGCAGGCGTGAGACACTTCCGGTATGAGCGATCCGTCGTCGGTCGGTGGGACCAACGTCGAGGGAGAGTCACCACAGATCGAGCCGACGGTCGAGACCGACGAGGCGACGATCACCGACGACGCCGAACTCGAGCGGACGCTCGGGCTGACCGGCGGCCTCGCCATCGGGATCGGGACGATGATCGGCGCGGGGATCTTCGTGTTCCCGGGGCTGGCGGCCGGTCGAGCCGGCCCCGCCGCGGCGGGCTCGTTCGCGATCGGTGCGCTCGTTGCCCTGCTAGTCGCGCTGCCGGCATCCGAACTCGCGACGGCGATGCCCAAAAGCGGCGGTGGCTACTACTACATCTCGCGCGGGCTGGGAACGCTACCCGGTGCCGTCGTCGGGCTCTCGCTGTGGTTCGGACTGGTGTTCGCGACGGCGTTCTATCTCGTTGGCTTCGGCTACTACGCCGTCGACACGCTCGCGGAACTCGGCGTCACGGTCGGTGATGGCCTCGTTATTCCGCTGGCGCTGCTGTTCGGCGCGAGCGTGACCGTCCTGAACGTGACGGGGACGGAAAACGCGGCGAAGCTGCAAAACGGGATCGTCGCACTGTTGCTGTCGATCCTGATCGTGTTCCTCGGCTACGGCGGACTCGATGCGGTCGGACTCGTCGGCGAGCCGTCCGCACCCGAACAGTTCGCCCCGTTCGGGACGATGCCAGTGTTGACGACCGCAGCGCTCGTGTTCACCTCGTATCTCGGCTTCGCGCAGGTGGCGACCGTCGCCGGCGAGATGCGCGATCCCGGGCGCAACCTGCCGCTGGCGATGGTCGGATCCGTGCTCGTCGTCGGCGTCCTTTACGTCGCAGCGATCTTCGTCGCGACCAGCGCCTTCGGCAGCGAGCGACTCGCGGGATTCGGTGAGACGGCAATGGTCGAGGTCGGTCGCCACTACTTCGGCTCGATCGGCGCGGTCGCGATCGTCGTCGGCGGCCTGCTCGCGACGATGTCCAGTGCCAACGCGTCGGTCCTCAGCACGTCGCGAGCCATCTACGCGGTCTCGAAAGACGCCCTGTTGCCGCGGCGGGCGAGCCACATCAACCTGCGATACGGCACCCCACACGTCGCGCTGGGAATGGCCGGCGGACCGATCCTCGCACTGGTTGCGACCGGTCGTGTGGAACTGCTCGCGGAGGTCGCTTCGTTTCTCCATCTGATCGCGTACGGACTGCTCTGTGTGGCGTTGCTCGCACTGCGGCGAAACGAACCGGCGTGGTACGATCCCGACTTCCGGGTCCCCGGCTATCCCGTCGTTCCGATACTCGGCGCGCTCGCCAGTTTCGTCCTGCTTGGCTTCATGCAGCCGGCGTCACAGCTCGTCGGCATCGCCATTATGGTCGCGACCGCCGGCTGGTACGCCTACTACGGTCGTGACGTGACGCTGAAGGGGGTGGTCGAATGAGCCGCGTCCTCGTTCCGCTGGCGATCCTCGAGAGCGAATCGGTCTCGACCGGCCTGCCGACGCTGCTCGCGACGATGGACGTGACCGTGCTGGGCTATCACGTCCTGCCAGAGCAGACGCCACCCGATCAGGCGCGGCTGCAGTACGAGGACAGAGCGACCGACGCGCTCGTCGATCTCGAGGCGGCGTTCGAAGCCGCCGGCGGCAGCGCCGACCACCGTCTCGTGTTCACTCACGACCGGGAGCAAACGATCGATCGGATCGCCGACGACACAGCCGCCGACGCCTACGCCATCACCGGTACGACCGGGCCGGTCGATCGCTTCCTCGTGACGCTTTCCGGTGACGTGGCCGTCGACCGGATCACCGCGTTCGTCACGGAACTGGTCGGCGACCGCGAAATCGGCGTCACGCTCGTCCTTGCGACCGACGACGAACCCAGTGGCCGGGACTCGCTCGAGGCGGCTGCCGACTCACTCGCCGGACACGGTATCGACGTCGCAACCGAACTCGTCGTCGGCGAGCCACCGCTCGAGGCGCTGCTTGCGGCTGCAGTCGGCCACGACGCGATCGTCATGGGCGAGCAGGCACCGTCGCTGCGGTCGTTCCTCCTCGGTGAGGACGCCGAGCGGGTCGCAGCCGAGTCGGTTGGGCCGGTCCTCGTCGTCCGCGAGCACCGCGACGAGACAGCAGCCGAGTGAGAGCAGCGGGCTGTCGTGATCGCTCGAGCGTTAGTCGGTTGGGAGTTCGACGACGAACACGGCACCACGGGGCTCGTTGTCCTCGACGCGGACGTGACCGCCGTAGATGTCGACGAGCGTCGCGACGAGATAGAGGCCCAGTCCCGTCCCGGCGCTCTCCGCGCCTTTCGTTCCTTTGGCAAAGATTTCGTCTTTCTGCTCGTCGGAGATACCGGGCCCGTTATCGGCGACACGAACGACGACGGTCTCGTCACGCTCGGTTACGTCGACCGTCACGGTGGGAACCCCTCGGTCGTTGTGCTGGATCGCGTTGGTCAACAGGTTCCGAAAGATCGAGTGGAGCATGTCGTCGGCGAGGACCGTCGTTCGCGGAATCGTTCCGTCGACGGTGATCGCGGCGGTCGCATGCTCCGAGCGCACCCGTTCGAGTTCGCTCTCGAGGGTATGTCGAAGGTCGACACGGGTTCGGTTTTCGTCCGTCGAGAGCATCACCTCGGACATGTCGCGTGCCGTCTGTGTCAACTCGACGGCGTGAGTGGCGCTCTCGTGAATCGTCTCGAGGTACTCGCGACCCGCGTCGTCGACGTGGTCACGGAGGAAGTCCGCATAGGCGGTCACGAGCTGGAGGTCGTTGCGGATGTCGTGGCGCAGCATCTGGTTCAACACGTCGAGGTTGTCGCGCTGTTCTTTCAGGCGCTGTTCGTAGCGCTTTCGCTCCGTGATGTCCTGGATCACACCATCGAAGACGGTCGTGCCGTCGACATCCCTGGTGATTGCCGTGACAGCGCCCCAGAGTGGCTCGCCACAAAGCGTCGTTAGCTCGAGTTCCGCCTCCGTCACGACACCCTGCTCGCGCAGGCGCTCGCTAAAGGCCGCGCGTTCGTCGGGGTCGGCATACAGCTCCCGGACGGAGTGCTCACAGAGCGTGGCCGCCGAATCCGCATCGAAAATCTCGGCCATCGCATCGTTGACGAGCCGAAACTGGCCCGTCTCCCCGGGCGTGTTCTGATAGACGCCGATCGGGAGGTTCTCGACGAGGCGTTCGTAGCGCTCGAGTTGTCGTTCGCGTTCCTTGCGCTCGGTGATGTCCTGAACGACCTTGTGGACGTGTTCGGTTCCCGCCTCGTCTTCCGCGAGCGAGGCCGTGATCATCACGTCGATGGGATCGCCAGCGAGGGGCTCGAGTGTCACTTCGTGTGTCACGGACTCGGCATCGGTGTCTCGAAGCGCCTCGACGAGGGCCGCCCGCGCGTCTGGGTCCGCATAGAAGTCAGCGACACGCCGGTCTTGTAACTGGTCGGCGGAATCGACACCCAACAGTGACGCGAGGGCCGGATTTGCGTACTCGAAGGTCCCTTCTGGAGACGGTTCGGTTCGAAACACGCCGCTGGGGACGGTCTTCAGGAGGTGGTCGGCGAGTTCGAGCGCCTGTCGACTCTCGACCCGTTCGGTCACGTCTTCCTGAAAGCCGACGTAGTTCGTCACCGTCCCCTCGTCGTCGCGAATCGGTGCGATCGTCACACGATTCCAGAACACGGTGCCGTCTGCGCGGTAGTTTTTGAGTTCGACTGTAATCGGCTCGTCGGCTCCGATCGCCGCACGCATTTCGTCGACTGGCTCAGTTCGCGTCTCCGGCCCCTGCAGGAACCGACAGTTCCGTCCGACGGCCTCGGCTGCCGAGTAGCCGGTGACCTCCTCGAACCCCTCGTTGACGTAGAGCAGCGGATTGTCCGGCTGTTCGGGATCGCTGATCGTGATCCCGATCGGTGCGGTGTCGATCGCCCGCGATTTCAACGCGAGGTCGGGAGCGCCCGTCCGGGCACCGTCGTCCGTGGCCGCCGTGAGCCGCGCGAGGACGTATCGCTCGCCGTCGGTCGACATCGGCGACAGCCGGACAGCAAACGGTTCGACCGTCTCCTGCCCGGTTCGGAGCAGCCACGTCAGCGTGGCGTCGTCGTCTGGCTCGAGCGGTGGCACCGGATCGCCACCCCCTCTGCGGACCCCGTCTATGAGCGCCGTTACATCGCGCTCGAGTAGTGCCTCGTACTCGTGGCCGACGATCTCGCAGGCCCGTTCGTTACACTCGTGGATCCGATTCGTGTCCGGATCGAGCACCAAGAGACCGTCAGGGGCGTCGTCAAATACCGTCTCGTAGGCCGATGCCGACAGCGGCATGCCAAGTGCCATGAACGCACTCGAGTTAACCGTTGTGCGTCTCGGCTGGCCGCCGGCTGGTGGTTCGATCGATCCGTTACTGGTCCTCGTCGGGTGCCGTCGGCTCGTCGGCGTCGGACTCGAGGTACTCGCCGCGAATCACCACCACCGGATCGACCGTCCGTCGCGCCAGCCGTTTCGCTCGATCCCGGAAGATAGCTCGCTGGATCGAGGGACGACTTTCGCCGGCGACCAGCAAGTCGTGGTCGGCAGACGCCTCGACGATCGCCGCCGTCGGCGAGTCGTCGACGACGACCGTGCTGTCGATCCGATCGTCGTCGACGCCCACGTCGATCAGTTCCGAACGCGCCGTCTCGAGCAGTTCCGTTCCCGCCGCACGATCCGATTCGTCAGCTGCGACGTGAAAGAGAGTAAGCTCGAGCTCCGTGTCGGTGAGAATCGTCGCGAGCAGGCGGGCGATGTACTCGACGTTGACATCGCTCCGGAGCGCGACGAGGACCGTCTCGAGGACGGGTGCCGGATTGAGTATCAACACGGCGTCACAGGCGTCTTCGACGGCGACGCGCTCGAACGTTTTCAGCCGATCGTGGGTAAACGCCAGCCGTGAGGAGACATCACAGCCGGCGTCCTCGAAGACCGTCCGCAGTTCCTCGAGGTCGGCTCGTGTGCGATCGCCGTACTTGTCGCGTGCCTGCTCGGGGGCGGTCTGGTCGGGGATTTCGTGATAGCCAAGCAGGACGACCGGGATCGACGCGAACGCGTCGACGATCGGTTCCGGAACGGCCTCGCCCTCGAGAACGTCGACCGGAATCAATACGCGATGATCGCGAGGCGGTGACATGAGACGAGTTCCATTACTCTACCACGGTGAGCGTAATATACCCCTCCCGAATCTATCAGATCGTGTGTCAACAGCTAGTTTTCAGTGGTTCCGATACTGCGGCACATGGTCGAGAGTCCGTTCGGCGTGGAGATCGAAGTCGGCGACGTGATCGACGCCGAACCGTTCCCTGATGCGGAGAAGCCGAAGATGACGAAACTCTGGATCGATCTCGGTGACGCCGAGCTCCAGTCCGCCGCCCAACTGAACCACCACTACGACGCCGCGGAACTCGTCGGTCGCCAGGTGCTCTGTGCGACGAATCTCGGGTCAGTGCGGATCGCGGGATTCAAATCCGAAGCGCTGACCGTCGGCGTCCCCAGCGAGGAGGGGTATCCCGTGTTGGTCTCGCCCGACGACGACGTGCCGCTGGGCGGAACGCTGTACTAATTTTTCCCTCTCGGCGTCCGTTGTCGCGGGTTAACGACCTAATAAGTATACTGAGAAGGCGCGAACGAACGATGTGGCGAGGCGGGCTGGATTCGGTCATCCCCATCCCCCCACCGAACCCGTCCGATCATCCGAGACATCACCGAATCCTCGCCACCGATCGGAGCACGTCCCGACGTCTACCGCCACCTTCTGCTCCGATCGTCCATCCACCGCACACGGACCCGACTCAGGGGTGTTCGGGTCCGTGTCGGTTTCGGCCACTGGTTGCGGACGTGGGTTTCGACTCGAGGAAGTCCGCCTGCGGACGGCACCGTAATCGATCACGATCTGGTATCGCCACGACCACTTTCACTACGGATCCCGCAGGGTTTTTGAGGTGGAACGATACGCACTCAGTATGACCGAGGCGACGGGGATCGTCGGCGAGTTTTTCGCCCTCAAAGAGGGGACCGACGCCGATCTACTGGCGATGCAGTGTGGCGACTTCTACGAGTTCTTCGGCGAGGACGCCGAACGCGTCAGCGAGGAACTCGATCTCAAAGTCTCCGAAAAGTCCTCACACGGCTCGTCGTATCCGATGGCCGGCGTGCCGATCGACGATCTGACGCCCTACCTCAAGGCCCTCGTCGAACGCGGCTACCGGGTCGCCGTCGCCGACCAGTACGAGACCGACTCCGGCCACGCCCGCGAGATCGTTCGCGTCGTGACGCCCGGCACCTTGCTCGAGACCAGCGACGCCGACGCCCAGTATCTGGCGGCGGTCGTCGACGGCAACGGTTCCAGTGGCTCGAGCGGGAGCGGAGACGGGTACGGCCTCGCCTTTGCGGACGTGACGACTGGCCGCTTTCTCGTCGCGGAAGCCCCAGACGCCGACACCGCGCTGACGGAACTCTACCGGTTCGATCCGGTCGAGGTCCTGCCGGGGCCGGACGTGCGAACCAACGACGACCTCTTGGGTCGGGTGCGCGAACGCAGCGATGCAACCCTGACGCTTCACGAGACGGAGGCGTTCGCGCCCAAGCGTGCAGCTCACGAGGTGCGCGAACAGTTCGGCACGGAGACCGTCGACCGGCTGTCCGTCGAGGAGCCGGCGATCGCCGCTGCCGGGGCCGTCCTCTCGTACGTCGAGGAGACCGGCGCAGGCGTCCTCGCCTCGATGACACGGATTCAGGCCCATCACGGCGACGACCACGTCACGCTGGACGCGACCACCCAGCGCAACCTCGAGTTGACCGAAACGATGCAGGGGGAACGCGACGGGTCGCTATTTGAGACGATTGATCACACCGAAACCAGCGCTGGCGGTCGACTGCTCAAAGAGTGGCTCCAGCGACCCCGCCGGTCGCTCGCGACGCTCGAGCAACGCCAGGAGTCCGTCGCTGCGCTGTCGACGGCGGCGCTGGCTCGTGACGAACTGCAGGAGACGCTCGGCGAGGCCTACGATCTGGCGCGACTGGCCTCGAAGGCGACCCACGGAAGCGCCGACGCGCGGGATCTGGTCGCCGTCCGCGAAACGCTGTCGGTCCTGCCAGCGGTCGCCGAACTCGTCGCGTCGAACCCGGAGCTTGCCGGCTCACCCCTTTCGGAGATCGTCGACCGACCGGACCGTGAGGCTGCCGCCGAGCTGCAGGAGACTCTCGAGGAAGCCATCGCCGACGACCCGCCGTCGACGGTCAGGCAGGGCGAACTCCTCCAGCGGGGATACGACGACGACCTCGACGAGGTCATCGAACGCCACGAGGCGGTCAAGGAGTGGCTCGACAGCCTCGCCGAGCGCGAGAAAGCCCAGCACGGGCTCTCACACGTCACCGTCGACCGGAACAAAACCGACGGCTACTACATCCAGGTCGGCAAGTCCGCCGCCGACGGCGTCCCCGAGGGCTACGAGCAGATCAAGACGCTCAAAAACTCCAAACGCTTTACGACCGACGAACTCGAGACGAAAGAACGCGAAATCCTCCGACTCGAGGAACAACGTGGCGAACTCGAGTACGACCTCTTCTGTGAACTCCGCGAGGCGGTGGCCGAGCGGGCCGAGCTCCTACAGGATGTCGGGCGAGCGCTGGCGACCGTCGACGCGCTCGCGAGTCTGGCGACCCACGCCGCTGAAAACCGGTGGGTCAAGCCGGATCTGCAGCAGGGCGATCGCCTCGAGATCGATCAGGGTCGCCATCCAGTCGTCGAGCAGACGACGGAGTTCGTTCCCAACGACGTGCGACTCGACGAGCAGCGGGGCTTTCTCGTCGTGACGGGGCCCAACATGTCGGGGAAGTCGACGTACATGCGCCAGGTCGCGTGTATCGTCCTGCTGGCCCAGATCGGTAGTTTCGTTCCCGCGAAGGACGCAGAGGTCGGGCTGGTCGACGGCATCTTCACCCGTGTCGGCGCGTTGGACGAACTGGCACAGGGGCGCTCGACGTTCATGGTCGAGATGAGCGAACTCTCGAACATCCTCCACACAGCGACCAAGGAGTCGCTGGTCATCCTCGACGAGGTCGGCCGCGGGACCGCGACCTACGACGGAATCTCGATCGCGTGGGCCGCGACGGAGTATCTCCACAACGAAGTCCAGGCCAAGACCCTCTTTGCGACCCACTACCACGAGCTGACCGGGCTCGCCGAGAACCTCCCTCGCGTCGCCAACGTCCACATCGCGGCCGACGAACGCGACGGCGACGTGACGTTCCTCCGGACGGTACGAGATGGCCCGACGGATCGCAGTTACGGGATTCACGTCGCCGACCTCGCAGGCGTTCCCGATCCCGTCGTCGACCGCGCTCGAGACGTCTTGGCGCGCCTGCGCGAGGAGAAAGCCATCGAGGCCAAAGGTGGGGCCTCGAGCGAACCCGTTCAGGCCGTCTTCGATCTCGGCAGCGGAACGATGCAAACACAGGCACAGGCTGCGTCGACCGACGGTGGTCCGATGGATACCGACGATGAGATGGCGCTCGATCCCGACACCGAGACCGTCCTCGAGGACCTCGAGTCGATCGATGTCAACACGACGCCACCGATCGAACTCGTCTCGAAGGTCCAGGAGTTACAGGAGCGTCTCGAAGACGACTGAAACGAGACGCTGCAGGCGATCCAAGCAGGGACGTAAGACCTAACCAGCCGCCATCGGTAGACGGAAGTAGCACATCAGGCACGTCGTTCCCCGTTGCGTGCCGACGCTGTCTATCATGAGTGACGAGCGTACTCCATCGGACGCCGAAACCGAGATCCACCAGCTAGACGAAGATACTGTCGCCCGAATCGCTGCCGGCGAAGTCGTCGAACGGCCCGCCAGCGCCGTTAAGGAACTCGTCGAGAACAGCTTAGATGCCGATGCCTCGAGCGTCGACATCACCGTCGAGGACGGCGGCACCGAACTGATTCGGGTCGCCGACGACGGCCACGGGATGAGCGAGGCGGACCTCCGGGCGGCCGTCCGCGAGCACACGACCAGCAAGATCGACGGCCTCGAGGACTTAGAATCGGGCGTCGCCACCCTCGGCTTTCGCGGCGAAGCCCTGCACACGATCGGCTCGGTGTCGCGGCTCACGATCCAGTCGCGCCCCCGCGACGCCGACGGTGCGGGGACGGAACTCGTCTACGAGGGCGGTGACGTAACGAGCGTCGAGCCGACCGGCTGTCCCGCGGGGACGATCGTCGAGGTCTCGGACCTGTTTTACAACACGCCCGCCCGCCGGAAGTTCCTGAAGACGACGGCGACGGAGTTCGCTCACGTCAACCGCGTCGTCACGCGCTACGCACTTGCAAATCCCGATGTTGCGGTCTCGCTCACCCACGACGGTCGCGAGGTGTTCGCGACGACCGGCCAGGGCGATCTGCAGGCCGCCGTGCTGTCTGTCTACGGCCGCGAGGTCGCTTCTGCGATGAT
Organism: Natrinema sp. HArc-T2; assembly: GCF_041821085.1. Taxonomy (NCBI): domain Archaea; kingdom Methanobacteriati; phylum Methanobacteriota; class Halobacteria; order Halobacteriales; family Natrialbaceae; genus Natrinema; species Natrinema sp. HArc-T2. The sequence continues at coordinate 190,615 of NZ_JBGUAZ010000004.1, forward strand.
CCCCGTTGAGGCCGCCGGCGACGAACTTCCGCCGGGCCCGCTCGAGTCCGTCTCGGGGCTCGTCTCCCATCCCGAAACGAATCGCTCGAGTCGAGACTACCTCGCGACGTACGTCAACGGGCGGGCCGTGACCGCCGACGCCGTCCGCGAGGGGATCATGGGCGCGTACGGCACCCAACTGGGCGGCGACCGCTACCCCTTCGTGACGCTCTTTCTGTCGGTTCCCGGCGACGCAGTCGACGTGAACGTCCACCCGCGCAAGCGAGAGGTGCGCTTCGACGACGACGATGCGGTCCGCCGGCAGGTCGACGCCTCCGTCGAGTCGGCGCTGCTCGAGCATGGCCTGCTCCGTTCCCGTGCCCCCCGCGGCCAATCGGCACCGGGCGAGGCGCGGGTCGAGCCCGGAGGGCCCCGTCGAACCGGGACTGAGACGGTCGACCACGAGCCGACGACGCTCGAGGAAAGCACTGACGCGGCCACGTCGTCCGATGGAACGGACGCAGACGCGAGCGACCCTGTGACGACGGCATCCGGCGCCAGCAGCGACGAGACGCCGTTGGCCGACGCTCCCGCGAGCGGGAGCGCCGAGACAGAGGCCGATGCCGACACCGACAGCGCCTCACGCCCGGAATTGAACGCGCGCGAGACGGGCGATGCGTCGACGGCTACAGCGGAGCCAAGTACCGAGCCGGTCTCCGAGACGAACAGCGAGTCCGCGGTCGATGCGACGGCGACCGAGACTGACACGAATCGGTCCGCGTCGACTCGAGACGACGACTCACGGGGCACTCGCGACTCGGATAGCCGCGCGGAACGCACGTTTAGTGCCGCCACTGAACAGCGGACGCTGACCGGCGAGGCCGCGACGGGCGAGGAAACCGAGTTCGACTCGCTGCCGTCGCTGCGCGTGCTGGGCCAGCTTCACGACACCTATCTGGTCTGTGAGACGCCCGACGGACTCGTCCTGATCGACCAGCACGCCGCCGACGAGCGGGTCAACTACGAACGCCTGCAAGAGGCGTTCGCCGACGATCCGACCGCACAAGCACTCGCCGAGCCCGTCGAACTCGAGTTGACCGCCGCGGAGGCCGAGGCCTTCGAGCACTATCGCGAGGCGCTTTCGCGGCTTGGGTTCTACGCCGATCGGGTCGACGACCGGACGGTCGCCGTGACGACCGTCCCTGCGGTGCTCGAGGAGACGCTCGAGCCGGACCGACTGCGAGACGTGCTCACCTCCTTTGTCGACGGCGATGACGAGGCGGGGGCCGAGACGGTCGATGCGCTGGCCGATCAGTTCCTCGGCGATCTGGCCTGTTATCCCTCGATCACGGGGAACACGTCGTTGACCGAGGGGTCGGTGATCGGTCTGCTCGAGGCGTTAGACGACTGTGAGAACCCCTATTCCTGTCCGCACGGGCGACCGGTGCTCGTCAAGTTCGACGAAGCCGAACTCGAAGCGCGGTTCGAACGGGATTATCCGGGGCACGGCAGCTAGGTTGCTCGAGATGTGCGGCGGGCCGTGTGCTCGTGTCGGTAGAGCCAGATCGCACAGCAAAACGAGATCGCGCCGACGGCGGTGGCGATAGCGAACGCGATCCGATAGCCAAACGGCGTGTAGACACGCACGCCACCGGTGAGATCGCCGGTCCAGTAGGTATCGAGCGCCCAGCCCATCACCGTCGGCAAGATCGCCGCCCCGACGAACGCACCGAAGTTGACCGTCCCGGTCGAGATGCCGCTCGCATTACTCGGGTAGCGATCCTTGACCACAGCGTAGCCGAGCAAGAACGCGCCCTGCAGGAAGCCAGTCAGGAAAAAGACCGCACCCACGACGACGAGCGGCGACGATCCGGCGGTCGCGATCACGGCGAGACAGGCCGTAAAACAGCCCGCTCCGGCGACGATCAGTTCCATCCGACGCTCGAGGCGGTCCGAGAGCCAGCCGATCGCCGGCGGCCCGGTCATGATCCCGACGCTGCCGAGCAAGGTGATCGTCGACGCCGTGGTAACGGAGACACCGTACACCTGGACGACGTACGGAACGCCCCAGAGCCCGAACAGGGTGAGATTCACGCCGGTTATACAGAAGAGCATGATCGAGACGACCCAGACCAGCGGATCCCGGAGCACGGCTGCGAGCGACGAGCGAAGTTGCGCGTTGGTGAGTGTCTCGCGTTGGGGGACGCCCTCGAGCGGCTCGAACCCTGCCTGGGCGGGCGTATCTCGGACGAGTGCGAACACAGCCACGGCGGCGACGAGGCCGGCCACACCCAGTGACCCGATCGAGACACGCCAGCCGACGGCACCGACGGCGATCGCCAGCGGGGTCGTCGCGAGGACGCCGCCGAACCCGGAGAGGGTAAACGTCAGACCGCTCATCGTCGCGAACTCATCAGCGCGAAACCAGGTCGCACAGAACCGGAGGAGACAAACGAAGATGACGCTGCCGCCGAGGCCAACGAACCCACGGGCGAGCACAGCCACGAGATACGAGTCCGCCGTGGCGAATCCGATCGTCCCGACGCCCATTACCGCCGCGCCGATCGTCGCCGTTCGCCGCGGGCCGACGCGGTCGGCCAGCAGACCGGTCGGGATCTGCATCGCCGCGTACACCCAGAAGAAGACTGCGTGAAGCGTCCCCAGTTGTGTGCCCGTCGTTTCAAACGCGGCCATGAGATCCGCCGCAAGCACCGCAGTCGAGAGCCGATTGGCGTTGACGAGCAGAAAGGCGATGCCCATCGTCGCCCAGAGAATCCACCGCCATCGGCGAGGACCGCGCCAGCGTCGCATACCTCCAGAGTTCTGTCCCGAACCCCCGAAAAGATTCACCAATCGGACATCCGCGGAGCGATTCGTTGCACCAGTATGACAAGTTCGGTCGTGTTCACAGGGTCTGTGAACGTCCGCGCCGTCCCGATCAACTGGCTGTCTGTCCTCTCAACAATACCATATTATCAGCTAGTTTTGATACTATTCATAGTATTCCTTATATATTTCTCGAGCGAGCAGCGAGCCACAGTTCGACAGATTTATCATTATTATTTTATTAGGTTCGCGGCAGAGATGGGGTCAGTGATCATAGTCCCTGCATGCGAATTCTGTTCGTGATATTTGATGCCACGGCAGAAGATGTCTGTGTTATATGTTACAATCGTACATATTCGATAGCGATCTGTGTGTCTAGCTAGCGCATCATACTACTGTAGTTTGTCACCATTTTTGTCCAAACATCATGCTTTATAACCCGGGATTCTCTATGGTGTTTTGATGCCTGCAAATACCAACACCGGAAACCCAGGCCCTCTTGGCCTGGCTGCGTTCAGCCTCACGACGATTTTGCTGAGCCTCGTTAATTCCGGACTCTTCGGTCTCGAACTCGAAATGGCGCTGATTCCGATGGCACTCGGCTTTGGCGGCTTCGTCCAGTTGCTCGTCGGGATGCTGGAGTACAACGAGGGCAACACCTTCGGACTGACCGCCTTTACCAGCTACGGCGCGTTCTGGATCTGGTTTGGCCTCCTCATCACGATGACCCACAACGGGATTCTCCCGTCGGTTGGTGCACAGGCGATCGGTGTGGTGCTCCTCGTCTGGGGCCTGTTCACCGTTGGCATGTGGATCAGCACGTTCAAGCTCAACTGGGCGCTCTGGAGCGTCTTCCTGATGCTCTCGATCACGTTCTTCCTGCTCGCCTTTGGCGACATCCTCGGAATCGCGTCGCTGGTCACCTTCGGTGGCTACCTCGGACTCGTCACCGGCGCGGGTGCGCTCTACATCAGCATCGCGGAAGTGACCAACTGGAGCTTCGACGCCGAAGTCCTCCCGCTGGGCGGCCAGCCGCTCAAGTCGAAGCCGACCACTCGCGACTCGATGAACGTCGCCGACGACTGATCGGCACTACACAGACGAGCCATCAGTCGATGCGTTTGCCGCTCGAAGACCCGTCAGGCTCAAGCTATTGACGGCCCCCAGCGGTGACGGATATCGTGTTGATAACTGCTTTTGCATACGTCTCGACCGACAGTATAGGGTTCTCGAGGACGTACGGCGGCCTATGACGCCCCCACGCGTCCTCGATGGCTCGAGCGCCGGCGGCCAGTTTCTCCGAAGCGCGCTCGCGCTGTCGATCCTCGAGAACGAACCCGTCCGCCTCGAGCACGTTCGCGGCGATCGGTCCACACCCGGCTTGCGCCACCAGCATTTGACCGTCCTCGAGATGATGGTTGACCTCTGTGATGCCGACGTCTCGGGCGACGAGGTCGGCGCGGAGACGGTCGAATTCGAGCCGGGACTCGCGGAGACAGACCCGTATCGCGGGCGACTGGCGGGCGGGACGTACGATGTCGATATCGGCACTGCCGGGAGCGTGACGCTGCTGTTCGATGCGCTCCTGCCGCTCGCGACGGTGCTCGAGTCGCCGCTGTCGGTGACCGTGACCGGCGGGACGGACGTGGCGTGGTCGCCGCCGCTGGATTACTTTCGGTACGTGAAACTACCCATGGTCCGCCGGTTCGGCCTCGTAGCCGCCTGCGAACTCGACCGTCGCGGATTCTACCCTGCCGGCGGCGGTCGGGCGACGCTCCGACTCGCACCCTCTGATCTCGAGCGAGTCGACCTCGTCGAACGCGGCTCGCTCGAAGAGGCACGGCTCTACGCGACAGAATCGGCATCGCTGGCCGAGCGAGACGTGGCCCACCGACAGATCGAGGGCGCGCTTGAGCGGCTGACGGACACGGTCGAAGTCGTAGAGCGCTGTGAGACGACCGCAGTGAGTCGCTCGCCCGGTTCCGCGATGGTACTCCGACTCGATCACGGGACCGGTCTCGCCGGCGTCTCCGCACTCGGCGAGCGCGCCACCCCAGCCGAGCGTGTCGGCGAGGACGCCGCCGACGCCGCAAACCGGTTTCTCGAGGGCAGCGCCCCCGTCGACCGCCACATGGCCGATCAGTTGCTGGTCATCCTCGCGCTCGCTGGCGGGCGGGTTCGGGTGCCAGCCGTAACCGACCACGTCGAGACGGGGTGTGCGTTACTCGAGGACGTTGGGGTCGACGTTCGACTCGAGTCCGACGACGAGACGACGATCGTGTCGGTGCCGTCGCCGCTGACCGAGAAGCGGTAGCTCGAGGCCTATAGTAGCCACTGAAAGTCAATGCACACCCGATCGCACGACGGCTGTGCGATCGGTGTGTCAATCGTTTCAGTTGTTACTATATTACAGCGCCTTCGGCTCTGCACCTCCAGTCCGCAGCCGACCGCCAGCGGGCGGTCCGGTGGTTCGGCGGTCGAACGACCGCCATGACTTATATTGCCTCCGTCCGTTGATGGAAATATGACTGGTGGACACACCGCCGTTTGCGGCCTCGCGAGCCGGGTGGTCGATCCGTGAGCGATATCGTCACCTTCGGCGAGACGATGCTTCGGCTGTCGCCACCGGGTGCCGAGCGCCTCGAGAACGCCGAGGAACTCGAGGTCCGTGCCGGCGGTGCTGAGAGCAACGTGGCCATCGCGGCGAGTCGACTGGGCGCGTCGGCGACCTGGCTGTCGAAAGTCCCCGAGACGCCGCTTGGTCGGCGCGTCGTCGGCGAACTTCGGGGTCACGGCATCGAGACGGACGTCGTCTGGAGCCACCGCGGACGGCAGGGAACCTACTATCTCGAGCACGCGGGCGAGCCACGCGGCACGAACGTGATCTACGACCGGGAGAACACCGCCATCTCGACCGCGGAAGCCCGCGAGTTCGACATCGACCGGATCCAGAACGCACAGGTGTTCTTTACCACCGGGATCACGCCCGCGCTCTCGACGACGCTGCGGGACACGACGCTAAACCTGCTCAAGGCAGCCCGCAAGGGCGGCACCTCGACCGCCTTCGATTTCAACTATCGGAACAAGCTCTGGTCACCCGACGAGGCCAGAGAGACGCTCACGAAACTGTTTCCGGGTATCGACATCCTCGTAATCGCCGCCCGCGATGCCCGAACCGTCCTCGGCTTCGAGGGCGATCCGCGCCAACTCGCCCACAAACTCGGCTCCCAGTACGACTTCACGACCGTCGTCGTCACCCGCGGCGAGGAGGGCGCAGTCGGCTGGCACGACAGTGTCGTCCACGATCATGCGGCCTACGAGACCGACACCGTCGATCCGATCGGCACTGGCGACGCCTTCACCGGTGCGTTCATCGCCCGGCGACTCGACGGCGACGACGTATCAACCGCCCTCGAGTACGCCGCCGCGACGGCGGCGCTCAAGCGGACGATTCCAGGCGACGCAGCCCTCGTCACCGCCGACGAGGTCGAGGCCGTCGTCAAAGACGGCAGCGAGGGCATTTCACGGTAGCGGATCGACGGCCCGACGATTGGACGGATTTGTCAGAAGGGATTTTATCGGATAGTCTCAACCCATGGGTAGAATGACCCGGAAAAGCGCATTGCTGGTTGCACTGCTCGTGGCCGTCAGCTCCGTACCGATGGCCGCGGTCGCCGGTGCGACACCGGCAACGACCGAGCGCGTATCGAGTACGACCGCCGAGAGCGACGCCAGCGCAGGCGCACACGTCGCTTTCGACGTCCAGGGCGATGCGATCACTGACTACCGTATCGACGGCGAGCAGACGTTCTCGTCGGTCGCCGTCCAGTCTCAAAGCGCCGCCGAGAGCGGGGCCGGGACCGGTCTCGACGCCGATCTCGGGCTCGAGGCGGCACTGAACCTGAGCGGCGCGAGCCTGTCGCTGGCGAGCGAGACGCAGGCGAGCACCGAACTCGAAGCCGAGAGCGGGGCGACCCTGTCGGCCCACGACACCCCGCGTGGTACGCTGGTCGTCGAGAGCGGCGGCGAGGCCCAGTACGTCGAGGCTGAACTCGGGGCCAGCGCCGAGGCCCGCGAGGACGGCGATCGGGTCCGCGTCGAAACGGACGGTCGTGAGGGCGTCTTCCTCGTAATCGGCGACGGCGAGGTCGGCGTCACTGACGGCAACGTGACCGCCGACCTCAGCGAGAACGCGACGCTCGCGTTCCGCTCCTACGCCGATGGTGAGCGCGACGAGCGCGCCCAGTACGAGGAGTCGCTGATCGCTGAGGGCAACGCCGCCGTCGAGGTGACCGCGACTGAGCGCAACGGCGAGGTCGTGTCCGACGCCGTCTCGTATGGTCATGAGACCTCGGCAACCACGAGCCAGACCGCAACGAATCAGGTCAACGTGACCATCGACCGGGCCGTCCACGAGGGGACGGTCGTGATGACCACCGTCTCCGAGGAAGCCGTCGGCAACCTCGAGAACCTCTCGGTGCACGTCGACGGTGAAGCCGCCGTCGAAGCGTCCTCGAAGAGCGAACTCGAGGGTGCGATCGGCAGCGACGAGTCCCGATACATGGTCGTTCAGGATGCAGAGGCCGAGGGACAGGCGACGGTCTACGTCGCGGTCAATCACTTCTCCGAGCGAACGATGACGATCGCCGGTGACGGGACCGGTGACAGTACTGATGGAAACGACGGCACCGAAACCGAAACGAGCGACGACGACACCACCGAAGACGACACGGACGACGGAGCCGGGGACAGCACGCCCGGCTTCGGAGCCGGCGCTGCACTGATCGCCCTGCTGATCGGTGTCGTCGCTCGGAGCCGCCAGTAACGGAGCGCGTCCGCAGACGGATTCCTCGCTTGCCGCGACGGTAACGGATCAATAGCAGTCGCCTGCCGCTTTTTGACGGCGGCCGTGATAGCCTCCCCCGTGACTCGAGTCGTCCGGCAGGCGACGGTCGACGACATCTGGGCCGTCCACGAGATTGCACGCGAGAGCTGGCACGCCGCCTACGACGACGTACTCGGCCCCGACACGGTCGACGATGTCGTCGACGACTGGTATACGATCGGCGACCTCGAGTCAGCGATTACCGACACCGAACGCCGCAACGACGCCGCGTTCATCGTCGCCGAGACGGCATCGAACGCCGCAGCTGCCGACGAGGCCGGCTGCCGATCGGCTCCCGAACTCGATGGTTTCGCCCACGTCGTTCCGTGGCCCGAAAACACGGCAGTCGCGTTTCTCGCGCGCCTATACGTCCGGCCTGCCGTCTGGAACGAGGGGTCCGGAACGGCGTTGCTCGAGACCGTTGAGACCGGCTGGTCGGCTGGCTTCGATCGCGTTCGGCTGGCCGTCCTCGCTGACAACGAAATCGGCATCTCGTTTTACGAATCACGGGGCTTCGATCGCGTCGAGACGCGCCCGTCGGGGCTGGCGGCTGGGCTCGAGGAACACGTCTACGAGAAGGAGTTGTGACGCGTCGTTACAGCGTCTTCTCTGCTTCTTCCTCATCGACGACCTCGATCCCGCGGTTGTTGACCGCCATCGGATCGAGACCGACCTCCTGGAGGAAGGTCTTGTACTCGCGTTCGCACTGCTCGGCGTCTTTTTGTTTGTCGCTGGCCCGATCACAGAGTTGCACAAGGTTCTCCGGTACGTCGTTTTTGTAGACAATCCAGTGGTTGATCAGGTCAGACAGACGGCGGATAGGACTCGTGAAGTGGCCGTAGATCTCGAAGTTCAGCGCGTGGTGGCCGCCGAACGGGTCGTTCATGTAGCGGGCCCGGGGCATCACCTTCATCACGGCCCACTGGATCTTGTCGAGTTGGCGGTCGGGCGCCTCCTCGAGCGTCGCGTTGACGGCCTTCCGGGGATCGTCCCAGGTGCTGCCGGGGATCGAGACGCCGTCTAAGTCCTGGATCTCCTGGAGGGCCTCGGACCACTCGTCGGGGCTTGGCTGTGGGTGGACTCGGTACATGGCCGAGACGCCACGATTCCACATCAGTTCGTGCGTGACGGCCTTGTTGGCCTTTAGCATGCACTCCTCGATGATGGTGTGGGCACGGTCGCGGCTCGGGTTGAGGACGAGCGAGCCGTCCTCCTTGCGCTGTTCGTGCATCCGCTCGGCGAGGTCGTAGACCAACTTGTTCTCCTCGTGGAGCGGCGCGTCGGGGTCGTCGAGGCGCTTTTCGGCTTGCGCGTACGTAAGTCGCTCGTCGGACTCGATGACGGACTTGTAAATCTCGATGTTCTCGTAGGTCAGGTTCTCCTTGTCGAGGTGCATCTCGACGGTGTGGGCCAGTCGCTCCTCGTTTGGCACCAGCGAACAGACCGTCTCGGCAAGCACCGGCGGCAGCATGTGGACCGTATAGCCGGGCAGATAGACCGTGTTACTGCGCTCGACGGCTTCGTCCCACATCGCCGTCTCGGGATTGACGTAATGGGTTACGTCAGCGATGTGCACCCAGAGGACGTACTCGTCGTCGCGTTCCTCGATCGAGAGCGCGTCGTCGAAGTCCTGGGCGTCGATCGGGTCGGTCGTCCACGTCGTCAGCTCGCGCAGGTCTTTGCGCTCGTCGATCTCGTCGGTAATTTCCTGTGTTACGCCCTCCGTCCGGGCTTCAGCTTCCTCGAGGACTTCCGGCGGGAACTCGTAGGGAATCTCGAACTTCTCGAACAGCTCCTCGCGCTTGTTCTCGAGATGGCGCGCGAGGTCCTCCGAGACCTCCACGGGGCCTTGGCCTTCGACTGTGCCGGCCTCGGCCTGTGCGTCGTCACTCATGGAGACGGCTACGGACGTGAGGGTGAAAGTCGTGTCGGGACGCGGGCCAGCCCGTGTGTGCTCGCCGGCCCACATGACGGGACAGCCCAGACGCTACCGCTCGTGTTCCTCGAGCGTGCCGTATCGCTCCTCGACCGCTGCGAGATAGCACGCGAGAAACGCCTCCTGACTGCGGTCGGCGGCTTCGAGCTCGACTAACAGCGCCTCGAGTTCGTTGCGGGGGTGGTGACACAGCTCGCGGTGACAGGACTTACAGAGATACTCGAAGGTCTTGTCCTCGCGATCCCAGCGATCGCCGTGTTTGTCGTACTCGCGGGCCTCATCGCGCGGTCGCTCGGTGCCACAGGCGACACACGTGACCGTTTCCACCCGGTTCCGGGAGGGCCACATACGCAGGGCCAACGGTCTGCGAACACTTAGCGATTGGCACATCCCACGGTCGCTGTGACGGTCAGGCCGGGCGAGCGACCGCGTCCCTATAGTAGCCACTGAACGTCACTGCACACCCGATCGCACGACGGCTGTGCGATCGGTGTGTAAATCGTTTCAGTTGTTACTATAGCGTATCTGGGTGAGAGTCGCGATGGTCGTCGGAATCGGCGCGTGTGGTCGTTTCCGTCGCCGGCAGACAGCGTCGAATCTTATCTATTAAATGCATACAGGCGGTAGCACGGGTATGCAGGTCAAATCACGACACCACCTCCGCAGCGACGCCGTCTCCGAACTCGAGACCGCACTCGAGGACCATCTCGGCGTCTCACCCGAGGGTGACACCTACGAACTCGTCGAGTTCGAGGACACCGACTGGGAGGTCGTCCTGATCGACGGCGAACCGCGAGTCGCATACTTCGACGAGGAACCGTTCCCAACGGTCCGCGGGGCCAACGCCTACGAACCCGACAAACGGCTGGTTACCGTCGACGCGGGAGCCGTCTCGTTCGTCAGCGACGGGGCGGACGTGATGCGTCCCGGGATCACGGAGGCCACCGACGACATCTCTCCGGACGATCTGGTCGTCATCGCCGAGGAGTCCCACGGAAAGGTGCTCGCAGTCGGTCGCGCCCGCGTCGATGGGTCGGACATGGTCGGCGACGACGGAAAAGTCGTCGACTCGCTGCACCACGTCGGCGACGAACTCTACGAATTCACTGGCTAACTGGACGGTTGCCACCGATCGACCATCGGCTCGAGTCCCGTGTAGAGACTGCCGGTCCGTTTTCGAACGTCGCTGCCGTGATACTACCGAAAGACAGATGGAACCATATTAGACAGTTTGCTGTAGATATGTCTAGTAATACTAGCTCCTAGAAGACATATGACCACCGCGTTTAAGTGTTGTCATGTGGTAGCACATACCAACGATGATCGAACTGACAGTCGACGCCGTTCGCCTCCACTCGCCGCGGACGATCACCACCGGCACACCCGTGTCTGAGGCAGCCAGATCTCTCCGACGGTCAGATGTGTCCGCGCTGCCCGTTCTCGTCGATGGGACGGTCGTCGGTATCGTCACTCAGTCGGATATCGTCTCGCTGGTCGCGACAACTGACGACAGGCCAGCCGTGCGGATGATTATGTCGTCGCCAGTGACCACGATCTCGCCGACCGCGACGCTATCCGAAGCCGCCAAAACGATGCAGGCGGCAGGCGTCAAACACCTCCCCGTCGTCGACGACGGCACCTACCGTGGCCTGCTTTCGGTCCGGACGCTGGCACCATACCTCTCGCGACACCACCTCGAGATCGAGCCACGCGACGAATCGATGCGCGTCGATTCGGCTGATAGCCACGAACTCGTGGTGGATGGGTGAGACGAGTCGTTGTCAGTCAGTCCGTATGAACAGTCACGTCTGACGTAAGAACTATGGACACAGCGACGGTCTCTCTCGTTTATGGGATTGATGAGCAAAATTCTCGGCGGGAACCAGTCGCGAACTGTCGAGGACTACGCCGAACTGAATCTCGAGGACGTCGCTGCGGAATCGGCCGAGGCGACGATGCAGGTCCATATCGCGGAGGTCAGCGGACAGGCCGATGCGATCGATATCAAAGACGCTGTCTACGACGGCGACATCGTGATCGCGGATATCACCCGCTTACGAACCGAAGACAGCACCGTCGAACACATCGTGGACGAACTCCGACAGGTCGCCCAGGAGGTCGACGGCGACATCGTCCGGAAGGGCGACGACCAGATGATCATCACGCCGACTGGCATCCGAATCAGCCGCGAAAAACTGTAGTCGCTACCGATCACAGCGGTTTACACACCGATCTGACAACGGCTGTGCCGCCCTCGGGCGAGGCGCTGAATTTTCACCCTGCGGGAATTGCCGGTCTTGATTATGCTGTGTGCGTCCGTTCGAACCGGTATGACGGGCTTTCGCGCAACGGTCGTGGTCAACGAGCCAATGGACTGTCCGCTCGCCGATGTCTCGGCGTCTGTCAGCCAGCGAGTCGACGGCGTCTCCCGATCGTCGCAGCCGACAACCGAGGGTGCGATCGTCGAGGAGTTCGGCGTCGCAGCAGACGCGTCAGTCGCCGGCGACCATGGCGTCGAGGTGACGCCGGTCCAATCGAACAACCGCGAAACGATATACCGATTCGAACGCGACAGCGCCACCAACTGTGCGTGTGAACTCATCGAAGCGACTGGCACGCCGGTTTCGTCCGTCCGCGCCCAGAACGGCTCGTTGTACCTGTCCTTCCGGACGCTTGAGCTCGAGACGATCACCGACATCGTCGACGAACTGCGTGCACACTTCGATGGGGTCGTCGTCGAAGAACTCTCGCAGGATCACAAGGATATCTCCGACGATTCGGTCGTCGTCGATCGAAATCAACTCACGGGCCGCCAGCGGGAGATTATCGAGACGGCCCACGAGATGGGGTATTTCGAGTACCCAAAAGGGGCGAACGCGACCGATGTCGCAGAGGAACTCGGCGTCGCCCGCTCGACGTTCACCGAACATCTGGCAGCAGCCCAGACGAAGCTCATGGACGCGATTCTCGACGCAGATCGGTCCCAGCAGTGACGCTCACACGCCAGTAACGCTTTGACCGTCGACCGTTTTCTCGCGGATATGGACGTTATTCACACGGCGCTGTGGGTCTCGGATATCGACCGAACACGCGAGTTCTACGTCGACGCGCTCGGCCTGACCGAAAACTGGTCGTTCACCGGCGACGACGATGTCGAAAACGTCTATATCGGCGGCGACAACGCGGAGTTTCAGTTCAAGTACGACCCAGAGGGTGGACCCGACATCGATTCAGGAACGATGGCACACGTCGCCGTCAGCGTCGACAGCACCGACGAGACCGTCGAACGACTGGTCGAGCGCGTCGATCCCCCAATCCAGCGGGCACCGACGACGATGGACGACCTTGGCCTCCGCGTCGCGTTCGTCGAAGATCCCGACGGCTACGTCGTCGAACTCGTCGAAGCCCTCGAGTAAGAGCATCGACGGTCAGTCGGCGGTCAGCGACGCTCGAGGACGACTACTTGGACGTATCGACCGCAGCAGGGGTCGCGATCGGCGGCGGCGTCCGGAGGACGTAGACGAGGAACACGGTGGCGATCGTCACGACGGCGGCCAGGAACAGCCAGCCGGTTCGATACCCAACTGTGTCGGCGAGCGAGCCGAACGCGGGCGGCGCGACGAGTGCACCGCTCGTGAGTGCGAGCTGGCCGCCCGCGGTCGCACCGCCCATCTCGTCGGCCCGCACGAGCGTCGCCATGAGGGAGTAATAGACGCCGGTGTACCCGAGGACGAAAAAGCCGAGAGCCGAAAACGCGATCGCGACACTGCGTTCGGTCGTCGTCGCTGCGACCACGACGAACATGACGGCGCTGCCGAGTGACTGGATAATGAGTACCAGCCCGATCTTGACACGGGGCTCACCCGGCAGCGCGTCGCTCAGCCAGCCGGTCAGTACGCGACCGACGCTGCCGAACACCTGAACGAGCGCGAGGACGACCCCGCCAAAGGCGACGGACGCACCGATCGATTCCTCGACGTACAGGACCGTATAGCCGGTGGTCGTAAACAGGGCCGCGCCGAGAAAGAGACCGGCGACCGTCAGCACGACGTACGACCGGTTCGCAAGCAGCGCTCGAAAGTCGGGATAGCCGTCCGCACTGCCATCGCTCTCGCTCGCGTAGCTGTGATAGAAACCGACAGCGACGACCGAGCCGACACCAGCGGCGACGAGAAACCCGGCCTGCCAGAACAGGACGCCAGCGAGACCGGTGATCAAGAGCGCGCTGATGCCGCTGCCGCCGGTGACGCCGACCTGCTTGATTCCCATCGCGAGGTTCTGGCGGGCCGGGTCAACGTTGTCGAAGACCGCCTTGTTGGTCCCGGGCATCGCGGTCCCGTACATCGACCCCAGGACGAACACTGTCGCGAGCAACAGCGCGTACGTCGGCGCGCCCGCAACCAGTGCGACTCCTGCAGCGAGCCCGAGGAGGCCAAGCGTCAGCGTCAGCCGCTCGCCGAATCGGTCCGTCAGCGCGCCGAGTGGCAACAGAAAGACGGCATAGCCCAGCGTGAGCATCGTGACCACGAGCCCGACCGCAAATCGAGAGAGGCCGAACTCGTCGCGGAAAAACGGCGTCGCGGCGAAGATCGTGTAATAGCAGATGCTCGCGGCGATCTGCCACGCCGTGACGAGTGCCACCGTCCGCCAGTCCGACCGATTCATCGACCGGTGGTCCTTGGCAAACGGATTTCAAAAACGTACTGTTCTCGAGGGCCCGTCGGCGACAGCGCTCGAGCGCCGATCGAGCCGAATCGCTCACTCGAAGTCCGCGAGCGTCGGTCGCTCGAGATCGCCCGGGAACGCGTCGACGGGCACCTGAATCTGGTCGCCAGAGGCCATGTCTTTGATCGTCACCTCGTCGTTTTCGAGGTCCTGTTCGCCGGCGATGACGACCGTTTCAGCGTTGATCGAGTCGGCGTAGTTCAGTTGCGCGCCGAAGGAGCGACCGGCGACGTCGGTCTCGACGACGTGGCCACGGTTGCGAAGTTCGCGGACGATCCGGGCCGCTTCCGATCGTGTGTCGCCGATCTGGAGGACGTAGTAGTCGGTCGTCACTTCCTCCTCGGGCCAGACGCCGGCCCGCTGGAGCAACAGCGACAGCGTCGCGTGGCCGGGGGCGACGCCGACCGCAGGCGTCGGCTGTCCGCCGAAACTCTCGATCAAGTCGTCGTAGCGACCGCCACCGAAGATCGACCGGGAGACCTCGCCTGCGGAGTCGAAACACTCGAAGACGACGCCCGTGTAGTAGTCCAGCCCGCGGGCCGTCTCGAGCGAGATCGTACAGTACTCGCGTGCACCGAAGTCCTCGGCGGCGGCGAGCACGTTCTGGAGGTTCTCGACGGCCGCCGTCACGCGCTCGGTGTCGGCGAAGGCCTCGACCGCCTCGAGGTCGCCCTCGGCGATGAGGTCGGCGAACTCGGCGGCCTGGTCGGCTGAGAGGCCGGCGTCGATCAGCAGGTCGTGGTACTCGACTTGCGAGAGCTTGTCGGATTTGTCGACTGCGCGGATCGCCGCCTCGGTGTCGACATCGGCGTCGTAGCTCTCGAGGACGCCGCCGAGGATGTCGCGGTGGGAGATGCGGAACTCGAAGTGCTCGCCGGTGAGGCCGAGACCGGTCATCGTGTCGGCAGCCCACGCGAGGATTTCGGCGTCGGCTTCGGGTTCCGACGAGCCGAAGATGTCGACGTTGGTCTGGTAGAACTCGCGCTGGCGACCCTGCTGGACCTGTTCGTAGCGCCAGAACGGTCGCGTCGAGAACCACTTGATCGGCTTCGACAGCTCCTGTTGTTTCGCGACGACCATCCGGGCGACCGTCGGCGTCAACTCGGGTGTCATCGCGACGTGACGACCGCCCTGATCCTCGAAGGAGTAGAGTTCGTCGACGATGTCGTCGCCGCTTTTGTCCGTCCACATCTCAGCGCGTTCTAACGCCGGGGTCGCGATCTCACGGAAGCCGTACGTGCGGGCAGTGTCCTCCAAGACATCGATGGTCGCCCGCCTGGCGGCCATCTCGCCGGGATAGAAGTCACGAAAGCCCTTGATCCGGTCGTACATGACCATCGTTTGGGCGACAGCGAACTTCTATTCTTTCGTTCGGCGGCGACGGCCAGAGCAGTGATCACCGAACGTTCGTCACGAACGTCTGCTGGTGATCGGGGAAGTACTCCGCGATCGCACCCTCTCCCTCTTCGTCGACGATGAGTGCCCGCAGTTCGGCCTCGTAGTCGGCTCTGTCGATCTCCTCGCTCGGTCCGGCAATCACGTCCAGTCGTGCCTCGACCAGCCGGTCGACGGCCGACCGGCCAAATCCCGACAACGGCGCGATGTAATCGATGTCGTGGCGATCCTCGAGACTCTGGGCCTGGGCTCGTGAGATCGTCGGGACGCGGTCGTCACGGCGGGTGCCGTCGGCGATCGCATCGAACTCACGGGCTGCAAGTTGCTCTAAAGCGTGTGTATGGACCAGTTGAATGCCGTTACGGGGAAAGCCGTCCTCGCGGATCAGATCGACGGCCTCGCGGGCGACGTCGGGATCGCACTCGAGGCGGTCGAACGCGAAGCCGACCGTCTCGGCCGTCTCGCGGGCGTGTTGCCAATCGTCGCTGATCCCGAAGTGGGCCGTCACCAGTGTGACGTCGTAGAACTCCTCGAGCAAGAGCGCCGCGAGCGTCGAGTCCTTGCCGCCGCTGTAGAGCAGTCCGAGCTCCATCACCGGCGCTGGATGTCGAAGCTCTTGGAGTCGGGTTGCAGCTCCTTGAGGAGCTGTTTCATCTTGTCGTCGTCGATTTTGCCCTGAATACGGCCGCTGCGGGCGAGGCTGACGACCTGTCGTTCGACCTGCTCGCCGAACTGGGGTTTACTCATCTTGACCGTGTTGAGCCGCTTGCGGGCCTCGTCGGTCAGGTGCTGGCGCAGAACCGCCTTCTTCTGGGCTTCAGCCTGCTGTTTGGCCGCCTCCTGACTGCCCTCGCCCTGGGACTCGGCACGGTCCTGAAGCTGCTCCATTTTCTTCTGTCGGAGTTCCTCGAGTTTTTCGTCGTCGGGTGAGCCACTCATAGCTGTGTTACGGTTGGCCCGCAGACGGGAAAATGATTACGGACGAGTGGGATAGCGGCGGTGCTGCTCGATGCAATCGACACGAAAACGAGTTCCCGAATTACGCGTAGCGCTCGAGTTCCGGACGGTCGAGGTCTTCGAGGACTGCGCCGGCGGTGTCGTCGAGCAGGCTCTGTCCGTCGGCGGTGACGCGGCGACCCTCACCCTCGGCGGTCTCGACGAGGTCTTCCTCTTCGAGTTGCTGGAGGATGGTCCGAATGAGGTTCTTCGAGCCGTCGGCACGTTTGTCGGGGGCGACCTGATAGCGGTTGGAGCCGCCTTTCGCGCCGCCGTACTCCGTCGAGAGTCGCTCGACGCCGATGGGGCCGCGGTCGGCGACCTTGCGCAGGAGGCTTGCGGCGCGGGTTGCCCAGAAGTCCTCCTGTTCCGGTGGGAGTTCATTGTCGACGCCGGTCTTGGCGAACTTGGCCCAGTCCGGTTCCTCGAGTCGATCCGCGAGATCGTCGGCGAGCGCCTCGATGAGGTCGTCCGCCGGAACGTCGTACATCGTAGCCATTGGCGTGTGGTTCCCGTCGGCGGCATTTAAGCGCATCGTATCTCGGCAGCGCCGCGCCGGCCCGGACCGTTTTTCGCGCTCGAGTCGAAACGGGTGGTATGGACGAACGAGCCGCCCTGGCACTGCTCGATGGGGAACTCGAGGCCGCCGGGGACGACGCCGCCGTCGTCGACGGGCTGGTCGTCACGACGGACATGCTCCACGAGCGGACGGATTTTCCGGACGGAACGACACGCTACACGGCCGGCTGGCGCGCCGTCGGCGCGTCCCTGTCGGATATCGCCGCGATGGGTGCCAAGCCGACTGCTGCGGTCGCTGCCTACGCCGCCCCCGAATTCGACCGCGACGAACTGCTGGCGTTCGTTCGTGGCGCGAGCGACGTCTGTGAACTGGTCGGAACCGAGTACGTCGGCGGCGATTTAGACGGCCACGACGAGTTCACCGTGGCGACGACCGTGATCGGTCGGACCGACGACCCCGTTCGCAGACGCGGTGCACAGCCCGGCGATGTCGTCTGTGTCACCGGCACGCTCGGTCGGAGCGCAGCCGCCCTCGAGCACTTCGAGCGGGCAAATACCTCTGACGACGATGCCCACCTCGAGCGGGCGAACGACCTGTTTCGGTTTCCGCCACGGATCGCAGCCGGGCGGGCGCTTGCCCCCCATGCGACCGCGATGATGGACTCGAGCGACGGCCTCGCTCGCTCGCTCCACCAGCTCGCCGAGGCCAGCGACTGTGGGTTCGTGATCGAAGCCGATCGAATCCCGATCGACGACGCTGTCTACGAGGTCACCGACGGCAACGACGAGGCGCTCGAGCTCGCGACGACCTTCGGCGAGGACTTCGAACTCGTTGCGACGCTTCCCGAGGATGCACTATCTGCGGTCCGAGCAGCGACCGACGTCTCACTGTCGGTGATCGGCTCGGTCTGCGAGGCCGACGACGGCCTTACCATCGACGGCGAAGCGCTCGCGGATCGCGGCTACACGCACGGCTAGACCGGCGAGCCGTCAGCCGATTATCATGACTGGAACCGGCATGAAACAGAGCAATCCGAGGCCGAACGTGACGGCCCCGAGGACGAACCGACTCCGCCCGAGTCGCTCGTCTTGGACTGGTGTGGCCGGCCCTTTCGAGGCGAGAAACGCCGTCAACAGCCCCCAGAGAATCCAGACGAACACCGTGTTCACGCTGTAGCCGTCGATGTAAAAGAGGTACGCAGCGAGTGCGAACAACACGCCAGGCACCAGCGCCGCGATCGTCTCCTGGAACTCGCCAGCCATCGCCCGGAGGATGTGACCGCCGTCGAGTTGGCCCACCGGGATCAGGTTGAGGAAGGTAACGAACATCCCGACCCACGCGCCGATGACGACCGGGTTCACCCCGGTCGCCGGATCGTTCCGGTACAGCGGCTGGTCGAACCCTGCGGCGAGCAACTCGAGTAAGGGTGGATAGCCGAGTTCGATCCGGATTGCATTGGGATCCTGTACGACCGCTTCGGGGACGGTCACGGGCGGCAGATGCAGACCGATCACTGTCACGACGACCGTCGCGATGAGTCCGGCCAGCGGCCCGGCGACGCCGATGTCGAACAGCGCCTTCCGGTCAGGCATCCGGCCTTTCAGCGTGATGACTGCCCCCATCGTCCCGATGAGCGTCGGCACCGGGATGAAGTAGGGCAGCGAGGCGTCGACCTGATGATAGCGGCTCATGACGTAGTGACCCATCTCGTGGATGCCGAGTACGCCCAGAATAGCCGCGGTAAACGGCCACGCCTGCCAGATCACGGTCGGGTCGGCGAACGGATCGAGCTGGTACCAGAACGAGCCCGCAAACAGCGTCGAACACACCGTCAACAGGAGCAACACGATGTTCGTCCACGGAATCCCGTCGACGCCGATGGTTGTCGGCTCGGCGACGAGCGCGTACTCGCCGTGGCGGCGCTCGAGTGTGGCGTCGTAGCCGCGCTCGCGAAACGCCGGCCAGAGCTCTCGTATCACCCGTTCGGGATGAGCCAGTGGATCACCGTAGTAGACGACCTGTCCGTCCTCGCGGCGGACCTCGTAGACCGCAAACACCGACTCGATCCGGTCGATCGGCGGCCCGTCCTCGGGCGAGCGAGTGCCCCGCCCTGCCGTGTCAAATCCGGGCCGGTCGACGTCGTCCATCACACGTGGTTCATCCTCGTCGGGTATAAATCGACTGCCGTCGGCAGGGGTATCCGTTTCTGTGAGTGGTGGTCTGACGTGCGATCAGGTAGCAATGGATGAGATCCCGAGTGGGCACAGCCCACCTCACTGCGAGCCCGGTCGCGATACGCACGGGTTGCATCGCTCAGCCCGAGGAAAATGGAGAACGAGCGGGGACGGTCAGTCGAACGATCCGATCTTGCAGTCAAACGCGTGTTAGGCGAGTGCGACGCGCCACGTCGTCGCGCTCGTGTACGACCACTTTTCGATCTCGAGGTCGGAGACGGAGCCGGAGAGCTTGGCCATCAGCGCGCCGATCTCTTTGGGCGACAGTCCGACATCATCTGCGATGAACTTGCCTTTGAAGTACAGCTCGCCATCGTCTTCGGCACGTTCGCGCAGATAGCGTTTCAGGCGGCTTTCCTTGCTTTCCGTGGAGGGGTGGGCAGTTGTGCTCATCGACGTTCACTACTTGTGGCCGATAACTGTTATAAAGGAAGGATGATTCGCGACGTTTCGATTGTGTTCAGTTATCCGGGGGGTAAGCGATTCTTCAGCCCTCGATACGGAACTATTAATAAACGGACGAGATCGCTCGAGACGTTTTAAAGCCGCTGCTAATATATTATCTCGGTTGTGATCGTCATGAGTTAGATAATATTCCATTTCGATACCGTTTCGATATTTCAGCCATCTCGGCAAACGAACGTAACGGTCAGGATCGTTCGTGGACCCAGAACTCGTCCTCGACGGTGACCTCCTTTTTGAACAGCGGTACTTCGTCTTTCAGACGGTTGATTCCGTCTTCGACGGTCCGAAACGCCTCCTCGCGGTGGCCGGCCAGCACGACCACGAAGACGATGCCCTCACCGTCCTTGACGACTCCTGTTCGGTGGTAGAGTTCGACATCGAAGACACCGTCTCGCGCCTCGAGGTTGGTTTCGAGGGCCGCCAGCCGCTCGTCGGCGACGCCGTCGTACTTCTCGAACTCGAGATACTGTGTGCGCGCGTCGTCGGCGCTGTCTTTCGCGCGGACCCGACCGGTGAACGTCGCGATCGCACCAGCTCGGTCGGCTCGCGGCGATCGTTTGAGACGCGTCACCAGCGACTCGAGGGTCTCGTGAGGGTCGGCGGACTCGAGGGCGGTCACGAGGTCCTCGAGCGAGAGGTCGCTAGGGCCATCGACGGTCGCGATGCGCTGGTCGTCGTCTTCGCCGTCAGTGGCGGCCGGTCCGACGACGACGGCGGGATGCTGCAGCGTCGGCACACCGACGACGACGGCGTAGTCACAGTCAGTCGCGAGGCTATCGAGTGCGTCGCCGACGGACATCCCCGTTCCCGAGGCGGTCCAGTCACCGTCGACGCCGAGATCGTAGGTCACGTCGCCGCCAACCGTGGTGATGTCCTCGCCGAACGTGAGCGATTCGCGTGCATCGGTTCCGTCGGCGATCGTCGCATCGTATCTGACGACGCCGACTCGCCCGCGTTCGGAGAGTCGATCGACGATCCGATCGACGACCGCCTCGAGCGTGTCGCCGTTGGCCCCCTCGTCCCGAACACCGAGTACGTGCATGTCTGAGGTATGGTCGGCTCGGTCTTTGTAGCTGTCGCCGACTGAACGAGCTCTAGTAACAACTGAAACGATTTACACACTGCCCGCAGCGGGGCGGCCAGTACTGGCTAGATTCCGCCGGTACTGGACGCCGAGTCGCGGGCAGGTGTGCAATGACGTTCAGTGGCTACTATCAGAACCAGAGCCGAGTGAGTGAACTTTACACGTGCTGCCCGAAGACTCGCCTATGCCCCTGCAACTCGGCTTCACGGGCGACGTCATGCTCGGGCGAGTCGTCGACGACCGCCAGCGCCGCCGCTCCGTCGATGCGGTGTGGGGATCCGTCCTCGAGCGCCTGCGCGGCCTCGACGGGCTGGTGATCAACCTCGAGTGTTGTCTCTCGACGCGAGGCCAGCAGTGGCAACGCACCTATCGACCGTTCCATTTCCGGGCCGACCCCGACTGGGCGATTCCCGCACTCGAGCGCGCCGGGGTCGACGTCTGTACGCTGGCGAACAACCACATCCTCGACTACGAGGAAGTGGCGCTGCGGGATACCCTCACGGAACTTGATGGGGCCGGCATCGCGCGTGCCGGTGCCGGGGAGACCATCGACGAGGCGCTCGGGCCAGCGGTTCGGACGATCGGACCCTCGAACGGTGACAGCGACGACTCGATCGCGAACAACGCACTCGAGGTCGCAGTGATCGCGCTGACTGATAACACGCCGGAGTACGCTGCCGACGAGGACACCCCCGGGACGGCCTGGATCGAGATTGACGCCAGCGATGCAGAGACGCGACGGCGCGTTCGGGAAGCGCTCGAGCGCGCACGCGAGACGAATCCAGACCTGCTGGTCGCCTCGCTGCACTGGGGACCGAACATGGTCACGGAGCCACCCAAGTCGTTCCAAGAGTTCGGCCACTGGCTGATCGAAGAAGGCGTCGACGTCGTGCACGGCCACAGCGCCCACGTCTTTCAGGCGATCGAGGTCCACGAGGGCCGTCCGATCATCTACGACGCCGGGGATTTCGTCGATGACTACCGGGTCGATCCCGAGTTACGAAACGACCGGAGTTTCCTGTTCGTCCTCTCGGTGACGCCCGACGGCGACCCGCTCGAGTTCCGATTGCACCCGACGGAGGTCGAGGACTGTGCGGTCGGCGAGGCGAGTCCGGAGGCAGCCGAGTGGGCTCGCAAGCGGATGCGAAATCTCTCGTCCTCGTTCGGGACCGAATTCGATCGGGACGGCGACGCGCTCGTCCTGTCGCTCGAAAACTGACAGGTAACCGTACAGTCCGCGAACCACGATCTCGATTCGACGCTCGAGCGGTGTGTCACCGTATCGTCCGGGCAGTTGGCAACCCTTAAGATAGCAACTCCGCTACACCGCGATAGTATGAAAGTGGTCGTCTCTATCGGTGGCAGCGTCCTCGTGCCCGAACCCGGCGCTGATCGGGTGGCCGAGCACGCAGCCGTCATCGAAGACCTCATCGACGAGGGCTGTCGGATTGGTGCCGTCGTCGGAGGTGGCGGTGTCGCCCGGGAATACATCTCGGCTGCACGGAATCTCGACGCAAACGAAATCGAACTCGATCAATTGGGGATCGACGTCACGCGGCTCAACGCGCGGCTGCTCATCGCTGCACTGAGCGAGGAGTCCGTGACCGCGCCCGCGCTCGATTACGAGGAGGCCAGCGAGGCGCTCCGCCGGGACGATATCTGCATCATGGGCGGCGTCGCACCGGCACAGACCACCGACGCCGTCGGGGCCGCGCTGGCAGAATACATCGATGCCGACCTGCTCGTCTACGCGACGAGCGTTCCCGGCGTCTACAGCGCCGACCCGAACGAGGACGCGGACGCAACCAAGTACGACGAACTCTCCGCGACGGACCTGGTCGACGTCATCGCCGGCCTCGAGATGAACGCCGGAGCCTCCGCACCCGTCGACCTGCTGGCAGCGAAGATCATCGAGCGCTCGGGGATGCGGACGATCGTCCTCGACGGCACCGACCCCGACCGAATCGCCCGTGCGGTCCGACACGGCGAACACGGCGGCACCGACATCGTCCCCGAGGGCGTCGGTGCGGAACCGACCTACTGGGCGAGCGACGAGCAATGAGTACCGACGGCGACACGGACGAAACTGCGAGCGACACGCCGGAATCGGAGGCGATCAGCCCCTACACCCTCCAGCGTAAGGAGGCAAGCGAGACGCGTCATGCGTTCTGGGCCGATACGGTCGCTGACCGTGTCGAGGCTCGAGATCCGGAGGAACCGATCGTCATCAAAGGCGGCATCTCGCCGTCTGGCGTCCCCCACCTCGGAAACGTCAACGAGATTATGCGCGGCTACTACGTCGCCGAAGTCCTGCGCGACCGCGGCTACGAGGTTCGGCAGGTCTTCACCGCCGACGACCGTGACCCGCTCCGGGGGCTACCCCGGACCCTCTGTGACTTAGAGGGGAACCTCGTCGATCTCGGCGAGGTTGATGCCGGTGCACTCGGCCGGAACCTCGGAGCACCCTACACCGACATTCCGGACCCCTTCGGCTGCTGTGACTCCTACGGCGACCACTTCGCGACGATCATTCAGGACAGCGCCGACGCCGTTGACGTGCCGATCGAGCTGGTCTCGAACACCGAACTGTATGAGTCCGGCGACTTAGAGGACATCACCCGCTTCGTCCTCGAGCACCAAGATCGAGCCCGCGAAGTCCTCTCGCAGTATCAGGACAAGGTCGACGAGGACTACGTTCCCTTCAACCCGATCTGCGAGGAGTGTGGCAAGATAACGGAGACGGTCACGAGCGTCGACGCCGACGCCGGAACCGTCGACTACCGCTGTACCGACATGGACGCCGGCGATCAGACGATCGACGGCTGTGGCCACGAGGGGACGGCCACGTTGCGCGAGGGCAAACTCCCGTGGCGCTTCGAATGGCCCGCCCAGTGGCAACTGCTCGGCGTCGACTTCGAGCCCTTCGGGAAGGACCACGCCGAAGGCTCCTGGCCCAGCGGACAGGACGTTGCCCGCAACGTCCTCGAGATCGAGCCGCCGGTGCCGATGGTCTACGAGTGGTTCACCCTCGAGGGCGAGCCCTTCTCCTCGTCGGCTGGCAACGTCATCCTCGTCTCGGACGTGCTCGAACTTCTAGAGCCCGAAGTGCTGCGTTATTTCTTCGCGAAAGACCCCTCGAAAGCCCGGGACTTCAGCATTGAACGCTTAGATCAGCTCGTCGACGAGTTCGACCGGCTCGAGGCGATTTACTTCGGCGAGATCGACGCCGACGAGGACGAGCAGGCCTTCGCAGAGCGTGTCTATCCCTTCGTGGTCGAGGAGCCACGCAAAGCGCGAATCCGGCTGCCCTACACCTTCGCTGCGGTGCTCGGAATGACCGACGATCCCGACCTGCGCGAGGAGATCGCCCGCCGCGAGGGCCACATTCCCGACGACGCACCCGAGTGGGCCGTCGACAAGGCGCTCGAGCGCGTCGAGCAGGCCCGCAACTGGGCGCGACGGACCGGCAACGAGTTCGATTACGAACTCAAGCGCAGCGAGATTCCGGCCCACGACTTCGATGCGGACACCGAAGCCGCGCTCGCAGAACTGGCCGACTTCATCGAGGAAGGCCACGAGCCCGACGAGATTCAGGGCGAGATCTACGAAGCCGCGAAGCGAAACGACGTCGACGTCGGCGACTTCTTCGGGGCTGGCTACCGGCTGTTCTTCGACGAAGATCAGGGCCCGAAACTCGGTCCCTTCCTCGCGAAAGTCGACCAGGAGTTCGTCATCGACCGGCTCCGGCGTGAACGCTGAGCCGGTCCCGACGACGGTCCGTTCGAGACTGACGGACAGCAATCAGCGACAGCCCGATCCGCTCGCAGGGTCCGGACGCAACGGGCAGTCGTCTGCGCTCGAGACGTAATTCGAGGTAGCTACCAGTCTCGTTTCCGATCGATGGGATAGACAAAAGCCATTTGAGACTGCCGGCCCGAACCACTACTAATGGATCACGGTTCCCTCGCTGTCGTCTCACCCCCCGAGATCTACGGGTCGGAGGTTCTGACGTGGGTTCTTGTCGGCCTCCTCCTCTACTGGGTCGCTGTCCTCGGCCTGCGAAACAGCGGCTATCTGCCCGACTACATCGGCACACAGGGGCCGATTCTCACGTTCCACACAAAGCGTGGTCGCGCCCTGCTCGACCGGCTCGCACAGCCCAAGCGGTTCTGGCGCGCGTGGTCGAACCTCGGCGTCGGCATCGCGATCGTCGTGATGGTGAGCATGTTCGTGTTCCTCATTCGCGCGGCGATGGTCACGCTCTCGTCGCCACAGGTGTCGTCCTCGGCGGTTCGACAGCCACGCAACGTCCTCGTCATCCCCGGCGTCAACGACTTCCTGCCGCTTGCGGCCACACCGGGCATCGTCTTCGGCCTGCTCGTCGGGCTCGTCGTCCACGAGGGCGGCCACGGCCTGCTCTGTCGCGTCGAGGACATCGACATCGACTCGATGGGAGTCGCGATGCTCGCCGTCCTCCCCGTCGGTGCGTTCGTCGAACCCGACCAGGAGAGCAGCAAAGCAGCCTCCCGTGGCGGCCAGACGCGGATGTTCGCCGCCGGTGTCACGAACAACTTCGCAGTGACGATCCTCGCCTTTGCTCTCCTCTTTGGCCCCGTCGCCGGCTCGATCGCCGTCGCACCGGGTGCTTCCGTCGGTGGTGTCGCGGACAGTTCCCCCGCCGCCGACGCGGGAATCGAACCCAACGACCGCATCACGTCGATCAACGGCACTGCGGTCGATGGCAACGACGACCTCGCGAACCGACTCGAGGCAACCGACGGTGATCAGGTGACTGTCGAACTCAACGGCGAGGAGACGGTGCCGGTCGATCGCGCGCTGCTCGTGACCGCAGCGACCGACGACACTCCGACAGAGCTGTCTGC
Source organism: Natrinema sp. HArc-T2 (assembly GCF_041821085.1). NCBI lineage: Archaea > Methanobacteriati > Methanobacteriota > Halobacteria > Halobacteriales > Natrialbaceae > Natrinema > Natrinema sp. HArc-T2. The sequence continues at coordinate 216,543 of NZ_JBGUAZ010000004.1, forward strand.
TGGCGACAAGATCCGCGCGGTCGACGGGCAGTCGGTGGCAACTGAACGCGGCTTCACCGACGCCGTCGGCGACAACGAGCGCGTCAATCTGACGATCGAACCCGAAAACGATGGGGACCGGGTCGAGCGCGAGGTGACGATCGGCGCTGCGGTCTCGATCGTCGAAGACGAGCCACTCGAGTCCCAGACCGGACCGACCGACGAGACGTTCGTCATCACCGGCTTCGACGGCGAGCGCGTGTACAACTACGGCGATCTCGCCGGGCTGCTCGAGGACACCGAGCCCGGCCAGGAAGTCACCGTCGAGGGCTATTTCGGCGATGTGCGTGAGACCTACACCGTCACCCTCGACGAGCATCCGCGCGCCGACAGTGGCTTCCTCGGCATTCAGCCCCAGCCAGGAACGTCCGGCGTCTCGATGAGCGACATCGGCGTCCAGCTCTATCCCGCAGGCGAGTATCTCGGCCTGCTCGGTGGCAACGGCGAGACGCAGTTCGGACCGATCGCCGACACCTTCCTCGGCAAGATCGGCGTGGCGCTTCTGTTGCCGGTTATCGGCGTCAGCGGCGTGCTTCCCTTCAATTTCGCCGGCTTCACCGGCGGGATTCAGAACTTCTACGAGGTCCAGGGCGCACTCGGCGCGTTCGGCGACGGGGGGGTCTTCCTGCTGGCGAACCTGTTGTTCTGGACCGGCTGGATCAACGTCCAACTCGGCTTTTTCAACTGCATCCCGGCGTTCCCGCTCGACGGGGGACACATCCTCCGGACGAGCACCGAAGCGATCGTCTCGCGGCTTCCCATCAACGCCACCCGCGGCATGGTCCGCGTGGTGACGACCACGATCGGCGTGACGATGCTCGTCAGCTTCCTCATGTTGCTGTTCGGTCCCCAACTAATCGCGGGCTGACACCGGGGAGGGGCCGTTCGATCGACGAGCCAGATACCGCACAGTGGACGCGACCAGTCACATGCAGGGGTATCATCACACGATAGTGGGGAGAAACCCGGCCCTTCTTAGCGTCGCCGTCCTAACCCGCGTCTATGGAACGACGGCAACCACCACAGACCGAAGAGGGCTGGTACGTCCTGCACGACTTCCGGTCGATCAACTGGGACGCCTGGCGAGACGCGCCCGAGCGACGGCGCGAACAAGCGATCGAAGAAGGCATGGAGTACCTCACGTCCAGTGAGCGCGTCGACGACGCCGACGAGGGCGAGTCGGCGACGTTCGCAGTGCTCGGCCACAAGGCCGACTTGCTCGTCTTGCACCTGCGACCGACGCTCGCCGACATCGACGCGCTCGAGCGACGGTTCGAACACACGGCACTCGCCGAGTTCACCGAGCGGGCCGACTCCTATCTCTCGGTGACGGAGGTCTCGGGCTACATGTCCCAGGACTACTTCGAAGAGGGCGAAACCGCCGACCCCGGAATCGCAAACTACATCGAGTCCCGACTCAAGCCCGAGCTTCCCGACAGTGACTTCCTGAGTTTCTACCCGATGAGCAAGCGCCGCGGGCCCGACCACAACTGGTACGAGCTGCCCTTCGACGAGCGCGCCGACTATCTCTCGAATCACGGCGAGATTGGCAAGGACTACGCCGGTCGGGTCACGCAGATCATCGCCGGTAGTGTCGGTCTCGACGACTTCGAATGGGGCATCACGCTCTTTGGCGACGATCCGACCGACGTCAAGGAACTGCTCTACGAGATGCGATTCGACCCCTCGAGTTCGCGCTTCGCCGAGTTCGGACAGTTCTTCTCGGCCCGCCGGATGGAGCCCACCGATCTCGGCGCGTACCTCGCCGGCGAACCGGTGCCACAGGAAGAGGACGGCCATCCCCACGCAGGCGGCGACGCCGAGGGTCACCACCACGGTGGTTCGGAATCGGGCGGCCATCACGGTGGCTCCAGCGGCCCACACGGCGACGACGAGGACGTCCGAAGCGAACTCGAGGAGCAGGGCGTCTATGCGGGCCAACCACACGGCGAGGACGTCCACGCAGTCGTGCTCTACTCCGAGGCTGACGCCGACGAACTCTTCGAAGAGGTCGACGGGCTACGCCAGAACTTCGACCACTACGATACGCACGTGAAGACGGCAGTCTACGAGCCGCGAGACGACGACGCGGAGACCGCGGTCGTCAGCCTCTGGGACACCGACCGCGCCGCGAACACAGCCGCCGGGTTCCTCGCAGAGCTCCCCGAAATCGTCCGACAGGCGGGCGACGATGACGACGACTCGTGGGGCACGATGGGGATGTTCTATACGGTCAAGCCCGAGCATCGCAGCGACTTCACCGGCGTCTTCGCGGACGCCGCTGACATGCTCGCGGACATGGGCGGCCACCGCAAGACCGACCTACTTGTCAACCGCGAGGACGAAAACGACATGTTCATCGCCAGCCGCTGGGACTCCCGCGAGGACGCCATGGCGTTCTTCCGCAGCGACGCCTTCTCCGAGGCCGTCGAGTTCGGTCGCGACGTGCTCGCCGACCGACCGCGGCACGTCTTCCTCGCCTGAGAACTGGGCGCTTTTTTCTGCCGGCTCGAGGCCAAGACTCGACCTTAGATTCCGCCTGCGTCCGACGACTCGTCGTAGAAGAAGTAAGCGGCGACTCCGGCTAACCCGAACGCGAGCGTCACGAACGGCCACTTGCCAGCCTCGGTCTCAGTCAGGCGCGCGTGGCCGGTCACGAACATCGCGAGCCCGAGGTGGGCGACGAGCGTTGCAACGACAAACGCCTGTGGGTCCATGACTCGAGGGTTCGACGCGGCGATGAAAGCCGTTACGAAGGTGATTGGGGCCACAACGAATACAGTGGACTGTGGCCGGGAACGGGCTCCGAGCACTGCGAGGAGCCCGTGACCCGGGGGAGGGCAGGCAGTTACCCGATACCGACGACCGATGTGAAGGCCCCAAAGGGGCCGAAACGGAGGGAGGAGTGCTTTTGATCAACCCTAAGCGGGAGCGAAGCTCCCGCGAGGTCCGAGAGAGCTTCGCTCTCTCGAGATTTTACCGAGGGACGGCGCGAGCGAGGCGCTGTGTGCCTCGCTCGCGACAGACCGCAGTGTAAAAGGTTGTTAGAAGTCGTGATCCGGGTCGTCTTCGACTTTCCGCTTCATCGACTCGCGACGGGACTTGGCGTCGCGGCCGGTCGCCTCGAGCAGGAAGTCGTTTTTGGCGTCGACGGCCTCACCGGCGGCCTCGAGTTCGTCGGGGCCGAGTTCGGTGGGGTCGCGTTCGTGGAACTCGACGCCGAGTTTGTCCTTCTTGCCGGAGTACTCGACGGCACCGACGACGATCTTCTCGAAGACGGGGTTGTCAGGCTCCTCGATGCAAAAGAGGTCGCTGCCCTTGTACTCCTGGGTGCCCGTGATCGGACCGAAGTAGTCCTCGACGGTCGACTCCAGATCCGGAATTCGCTCCTCGAGATATTCACCGCGGCGCATCTTGTACTCCTTCATGGATTGGGAGAAACACGGCGGAGCGTTTACCTCTTTTCATAGCCGACGTTTCGGTCTCCTGATCGGTCACCGTTACTGAACGCACTCGTCTGGCGACGGGGAGTGAGTGTTCGACCACTGTCCGGATGGTTCGTCGACCGATCGACCGCCGAACAGCGGTGTGGGTGTGCGGACGACCACTGTCGAAAATGACGGCTACCGACGCTCGCGTTCGCTGAGATAGCCTTTGCGACAGTCGGGGCAGATGTCGCCGGCACGCAACGAGCCGCGGTCGCCAGCGGCGACGTACTCACATCGTGGACAGTAGAACTCGGTCGGAACGTCGTCTGCAGGACCGCCCTCGCGTTCGGTCGGCGTCGGAACCGAATCAGCCCACTCGATGCCGCTTGCCGGCTCCGACGAGGTCTCGTCGGTCGCGTCGTCAGTGACATCGGTCGGGGGCGTTGCGGTCACCGACCGAGCGTCGTTCGTGGTATCTGCTGGCACGTCGTTTTCAAGCACGACCGCGTCGTCGGTCGAAGTCGGGTCGGACGCCGCGTCGCCGGTGTCGGTGTCGGCCTCGGTGTCTGCATCGTCGTCATCGTCGGGCCACGCCGCCGGGGTGGAGTCGGCATCGACTGGCGGCCCGACGTCACTCGAGTCCGGCCACTCGCCGTGTTCGCGGTCCCGGTCGAGAGCAGGGTCGTCGTCCTCGAGGATCTCGCCGTCATCGACGACGGGATCGCCGTTTTCGTCGGTCGGGAGGTCGATGTCGTCGGTAGCTGCGGTCTCCGCGGAGGCGGTCACAGCGTCCGAGTCAGTGGATGTGCTTTTAGGGGTCGACTCAGTGGTGTCGTCGATATCTTCGGCGTCAGTCTCGGAACCGGATTCGTCGGCGTCGATGAACTCGGCATCCGACTCAGTGGCAGGCTCGTCAGCGTCAACGAACGCAGCGTCCGTTCCGGAATCGGGTTCATCGGCGTCGATGAACTCGGCATCCGTCTCGGTGGCAGGTTCGTCAGTGTCGATGAACGCGGCGTCCGTTTCGGATGTGAACTCGTCAGTTGCGTCTGGCTCGAGAGGCGGTGCAGTCGGCTCGGGGTCGTGATCGTCGGGGAGTGAGTCGGCACCCGTTCCGGCGGCGAGGCTGGTCACCTCGGTGTTCTCGCTGATGACGTTGCGCTCGCCACAGCGGGAACACTCTTCGAACTCTTGGAGGGTGACGACGACCTCACTGCCCCGTTCTTCGCGCTCGCGTTCGACCTCGGCGTCGCCGAAGTCGTGTCCGAGCAGCGAACATCGCAGGACCATTGTCCAATCGTACCGATCCAGTCCATAAAAAACGTACTGCCTGTATGTCTGCTATTCGTGAAAGTAATTCGAACTGTATAGTACTTCCATCCTGTCGAAAAAAGAAAGAGTGTCAGTTCGTGGTCCGGTCCTGAACTGTGGCCGAGCAGCGTGAACCGAGTCGATCGCCACATCGTCAGAACGACAAACGTCAAATCCCGGGTCGTCGAATGGGAACATGGATGAGAGCAAAGCGGGAGTACCGGAACCGGGAGGGGACGGAGGTGGCGATACTCGATGCCCTGGTCGATCGCGCCGATGACGGGATGACGGTCTTCGAACTCCGGGCGGCCGTCGAGGTCGACATTGACGAACTCGAGGAAGCCCTGTCAATGCTCAAAGCAGACGATCTGATCGTCGTCGAGTCGAACTCGGAGACGGTGATCAAGCCCGCTGACCGCGTCGTTCCCGACGGGCCGGCCAACGAGGACGACGAGCAATCGATCGGCGAGTGGCTACGCGATCGGATGCCTTTTTGAATCGAAACGCCTGATACGCGCAGCGCCCAGAGGGTACCCATGAGCGTCATCGAGTCCATCCACGCGGATCACGGGGCCACGTTCGGCGAGCGCGCAGACCAGCGGATCGTCGAACACTACGGGCGACCGGAGCGCACACATCTGGCGGTCCGCAACGGCGTCGGCTTACTCGAGCTAGCCTACGGCGTGCTCGTCGTCGAGGGCGACGACCGCCTCGAGTACGTCGACAACGTGGTGTCGAACCGCGTCCCAGCAGAAGACGGACAGGGCTGTTACGCGCTCGTGCTCGATCCACAGGGCGGGATCGAGGTCGAACTCTATATCTACAACGCGGGCGAACGGCTGCTGCTCTTTACCCAGCCCGAGACCGCCGAGCCGCTGGCCGAAGAGTGGTCCGAGAAGGTGTTCATTCAGGACGTCGAGATCCGCGTCGCAAGCGACGAGTACGCGGTTTTCGGGATCCACGGCCCGCAGGCCACCGAAAAAATCGCCAGCGTCCTCAACGGGGCCGGCTCGCCCGAGCGGCGCTACTCGTTCGTCCGCGGCACGATGGGCGACGAAGGCGTCTCCGTCATCCGGACCGATGCACTCACCGGCGAGGAGAGCTACGAGGTGATCTGTGCTGCCGATGACGCCGAGGCCGTCTACGACACGCTGCTCAATCAGGGATTGAACGCCGCCCCCTTCGGCTACCGGACCTTCGAGAGTCTCGCACTCGAGGCCGGCTCGCCACTGTTTCACACCGAACTCGAAGGGACGCTCCCGAACGTCCTCGGCCTCCACAACGCCTTGGACTTCGAGAAGGGCTGTTACGTCGGCCAGGAGGTCGTCTCCCGCGTCGAGAACCGTGGCCAGCCGAGCCGCCAACTCGTCGGCCTGACACTCGAGGGTGAGACCGTTCCCGAGTCCGGCGCGGCCGTTTTCGACGGTGACGCGTCAGTCGGCGAAATTACCCGCGCGGGCGAGAGCCCGCTGCTCGAGGAGGTCATCGCGCTCGCGGTCGTCGACTACGGCCTCGAGAGCGACGAGCTGACGGTCCGGGTCGAAGGTGACGAGGTGGCCGCGAGCCGGACGGAACTGCCGTTCGTCGAGGGGTCCGATCAGTCGGATCGACTCCCAACGTACGAGTAATCGGAATCGGAACCGCACCATCCGCGTTCGGAACCACTGTTATATAGGCCGAAATCGAGTGACAATCCATGGCAGGAGACGTCCGCGAGCGCGACCTCCTCGAGCGGGCACCGGACGATCGGATTCAGGTGCTTGACGCCGATGGGACCGTCGTCGCACCCGAACTGGAGCCGGATCTCGAGGCGGAGACGTTGCGGTCAATGTACCGGGATATGCGGTTTTCCAGACGGTTCGACGAGCGGATGATCAGCCTCCAGCGACAGGGGCGGCTGGGAACGTACTCTTCGCTGGCCGGCCAGGAGGGGTCCCAGATCGGCTCGACGTACGCGCTCGCGGACGACGACACCCTCTCCTTTCAGTACCGGGAACACGGCGCGCTTGCGGCGCGGGGGATGCCGTGGGAGTATCTGCTCTACTGGATGGGTCACGAGGACGGCAACGCCGCGCTGGCGGAGATCGACGTCTTTCCGCTGAATATCTCGATCGCCGGCCACCTGCCACACATAGTGGGCTGGTCGTGGGCGGCGAAGCTAGACGGTGACGAGCGCGTCGGCGTCGCCCACTTCGGCGACGGATCGACATCGGAGGGGGACTTCCACGAGGCGATGAATTTTGCAGGCGTGTTCGATACGCCGACGGTCTTCATCTGTAACAACAACCAGTGGGCCATTTCGATCCCGCGCGAAGCGCAAACCGCGAGCGCAACCATCGCACAGAAGGCCCACGCCTACGGCTTTGCTGGCGTGCAGGTCGACGGCATGGACCCGCTCGCGACCTACGTCGTGACGGCGGCCGCACGGGAAAAGGCCCTCGAGCCCGACGGCGACCGGTTGCGCCCGACGCTGATCGAGGCGGTTCAGTACCGATACGGTGCCCATACGACGGCGGACGACCCCAGCGTCTACCGGGACGACGAGGAGGTCCAACGATGGCGCGAGCGGGACCCGATCGATCGATTCGAGGCGTACCTGCGGGGCGAGGGTGTCATAGACGACGACCGGATCGACGCGATCGAGTCCGAGATCGAGGAGACGCTGGCGACGCTGGTCGACCGCGCCGAGGGCGTCGACGGGGATCCCAGCGAGATGTTCGAGTACGCCTACGCGGAGCCGACGCCACGCCTCGAGGCACAGCGTGAGTACCTCGCGGACCTGCGAGAGACCCACGGAGACGACGCACTACTCGAAGACGAGTAAGTCATCTGACGGTCGGATAAAGCCCGCAATGGGACAGGCAAACGGCTATCCGATCGTCGCATCGAGATGCGGTCGATATGCAACTCGAGCAGCCGTCCGGGGAACCGAGCGCGGCCTGGAGCGGCACAGTGCCGAGCGCAGTCGACGCGCGGGTGCTCGGCCTGGTCGTCGTGACGGCCGGCCTTGCAGCGTCGATCAACGTCCCCTACGGCGGCCTGCCGATGGCAGCCGTCGCGTTCGCGCTGTTGGCGAGTGGCGGCGGCGCCCTCCACCTGCTCGGTGAACGGAAGCTCCGCAGGCTCACTGACGAGCTCGTCGAGCGGTGGGTTGCTGCGGGCGGCGAGATCGATGGCGTCACTCGCTCGTCGACCGGGATGGAGACAGCGTGGCACGTCCACACGCCCGACGGCGAGATCGTCATCGGTGGGGTCGCACTGGTTCCGATCACCCGACTGTCCGTCGAGTGGCAGGGCATCGGCGACACGATGGACGCCAACGAGGCCGAAGCGAACATCGATCGCCTCGCCGAGAGCCTCTACCGAGAGATCTTCGAGCTCGGCTCGGCGACCCAGCAGGCCTGAAGCGGATTACTCGAACAGTTCCTCGTGGCGCTTGGCCAGATCGGTGTACTCGCCCGACGAGTACTCCTCGAGAATTACTTCGGCGTCGATCCCCGTTTTCTCGAGTGGCGTAATCTCTGCTGGCACGCCGCGGACGAACGACTCCGGCGGAATGTCGTAGCCGTCGGGAACGACGGTGCCCGCGGCGACGATGCTGCCGCTGCCGATCGTGACGTCGGAGTTAGTCGTCGCGTTGAACCCGACCAGCGCCCGGTCCTCGACGGTCGTCTCGTTAAGGATAGCCCCGTGGCCTACCATGACTTCGTCCCCGAGCTGTGAGGCGTGAATCGTCGCGTTGTCCCCGACGTGCGTTGCCTGCCCGATGCGGACGGGGCCGACGTCACCGCGCAACACGACGCCGGGCCAGACGCTCGCGTCGGCGCCGATGTCGACGTCGCCCACGAGCGTCGCTTCTCGGCTTACTCGTGCCGTCTCGTCGATCGTCGGTTGGGTCCCCTCGAACGCGTAGGTTCGCCTGTCGACCATATCCACACCATCAACGATCGGACGTATAATTCTGCAGTCTGGAAGACATGACAGTCTTACGTCGGTTGTACTCGTGAGGGTCGATACAGCGAGTTCGACCGTGCGTAGCAATACCACTTCTCGAGTCGGGTGAGGTCCACCGAGCACAGACCGGCGGACCACCGGTTGGATCATCGACCGCTCTCAAAACACGAGCAAGTGGTCGCGAAACCGGTGTCGACAGTCTCAGGACTCGATCTTGTCGACGATCTCGCGGGCCTGGTTTTTCGCCGTCTCCTCGCCGACGTGTTTGTCGAGCAAGACGCTCGTTATCTCCCAGTCGTCTTCACCCTCGAGTTTCCCGGTACGGACCTCGCTGCCCTCCGAAACCGACCGTGCCGGTTGCTCCGCCCAATCTGGAGTCCGTATCTCGTCGTACCGATCGGGATCGCGGAACCGGACGTGGGTGTAGTTGTCTTCCGTCTCGACGGTGTTGATGTCAGGGCTGTCGGCCATATCCGATGGTCCGGTGCCACTGTGTCTAAGGGCCGGGCTTGAATGTGCCTCGTCAGGACGCTGGCGCTCGAGGCACACGATCACGAGCGATCAGCTACTCTCCTTCGATCAGAAAAGAAATGAACCGAGTAAGGGGACAGCAGGTCCGACTTAGAACGTCTCGAGGTAGCGGTCGAGTTCCCACTCGGAGACGTCGACGAGGTACTCCTCGAACTCCTGGCGCTTGGCTTCGACGAACTTGGAGGCGACGTGGTCGCCGAGTGCGCTGTACATCGCTTCGTCTTCCTCGAGGGCGTCGACGGCTTCGCCGAGGTTGGCCGGTAGCGTGTCAATGCCGTACTCCTCGCGTTTCTCCTCGTCGAAGTCGTAGATGTTCTCGCGGACCGGGTCGGGACACTCGAGGCCCTGCTCGATGCCGTCGAGACCGGCGTGGATCATGACCGCGAGCGCGAGGTAGGGGTTACACGACGGGTCGGGCGACCGCAGTTCGATGCGCGACGCCGCTGGGGTGCGTGCGGCGGGCCGGCGGATCAGCGCCGAGCGGTTGCGGTCGGACCACGCGACGTAGACGGGCGCCTCGTAGCCGGGCACCAGACGCTTGTAGCTGTTGACGGTGGGGTTCGCGATCGCCGTGATCGCCGGTGCGTGCTCGAGAACACCGGCGGTGAAGGCGTGGGCCTCCTCGCTCAGGTTGAACTCGTCGTCGTCGTCGTGGAACGCGTTCTCGCCGTCCTCGGTGAACAGCGAGATGTGGGTGTGCATCCCCGAGCCGTTGATGCGCGGGATCGGCTTGGGCATGAACGTCGCGTGCAGGTCGTGCTGGGCGGCGATCGCACGGACGACCGTGCGGAAGGTGCCGACGTTGTCCGCGGTCGTCAGGGCGTCGTCGTAGGTGAAGTTGATCTCGTGTTGGCCCTCGGCGACCTCGTGGTGGCTGGCCTCGACCTCGAAGCCCATGCTCTCGAGGCCGTAGATGATGTCACGGCGAACGTCGGAGGCGAGGTCCTTCGGCGCGAGGTCGAAGTAGCCGCCAGCGTCGTTGGTCTTGGTCGTCGCACGGCCCTCTTCGTCTTCTTCGAAGAGGAAGAACTCCGGTTCGGGCGCGGCGTTGACCGTATAGCCCATCTCGTTGGCGCGGTCGAGGGCGTTCTTGAGAACACGACGCGGGTCGCCCTCGAAGGGTTCGCCGGTATAGGTGTCGTAGACGTCACAGATCATCCGGGCGGCAGCGCTGCCCTCCTTCTGGCGCCACGGGAGAATCGCGAAGGTCTCCGGGTCGGGCTTGAGCCGCATGTCCGACTCCTGAATGCGCACGAAGCCTTCGATAGAAGAACCGTCGAAATAGATTCCCTCCTCAAAGGCCTTCTCGGCCTGACGGGCTGGCACGGAGACGTTCTTGACCGTTCCGAGAATGTCGGTAAACTGTAGTCGGAGGAAGTCAACGTCTTTCTCCTCGATCTCGTCCAGCACCGCCTGTTCTGTGTCTGTGAGGTTTCCGCTTGTCATCTTTCTCGTCGTCGTATTCTCGTAACCCGCTTACTAAAACACTACTGTTCCGAGCAAATCTTCTCTCTCCCGCTCCAAACTGCATATTCGTAAAGTTCTAAAGGCTACAATGAGTGGGTCGATGTGATGACGTACGAAAATCTCGATGCAAAACTAGTGAATGCACTTCTCGGCGACGGTCGGGCGAGCCTGCGCAGCCTCGCCGAGGAGCTCGACGTCTCCGTGACGACCGTCTCGAATCACCTCTCCGATCTCGAGGACGACGGTGTCATCGAGGGCTACACGCCCCGCGTCGATTACGATGCGGTTGGCTACGACGTAACCGCCGTCATTCAACTCCAAGTCGAGGGGAACGCGCTGCCCGACGTCACCGACACGCTGCGCGACCACCGCCAGATGACCAGCGTCTACGAGGTCACCGGCGACTACGACGTGATCGCCATCGGCAAGTTCGAAGACACCGACGGCATGAACGATCAGATCAAAGAGCTGCTGACCGACCCCGACATCAAAGCCTCGAACACCAGCGTCGTGTTGAACGCCGTGAGCGAGAACGAACAGTTCGAACTCGAGGTCGACGAGGAAGCGTAATCGGACAGTCCTTTTCAGCAGAACCCATCGCCGAACAGCGGCGTCGTTAATCAGTTCACCGCGAGCGAACCCGAAGGGTGAGCGAGCGGGCCGACGACTGATGTGGAGACCCGCGTAGTGGGTCGGAACGGAAGGAGGAGTGCTTTTATACTAAATTTTGCCGAGGGCCGCCGAAGGCGGCCCGCAGATCAAAATTTAGTTTTGGCTCGCGGGGCGCGTTCGCTCCCCGCTCGCTTTTCAGAGGTCTTCGCTTCGCTTGACCTCTCTTACATCATGCCGCCCATGCCGCCACCCATGCCGCCCATGCCGCCGGCACCGGGTGCGCCTTCCTCGTCGTCGCCCTTGTCGGTCGACAGGTCACCGGCGGAGATGATGTCGTCGATTTTGAGCACGAGGTTGGCCGCTTCGGCAGCGGAGGTGACAGCCTGTTCCTTGGCGTGGGCCGGTTCGACGACGCCAGCCTCGAAGGTGTCCTCGACGTCGCCCGTGAAGACGTTCAGGCCGGCTTCGACGTCGCCGTCGTCGTGGGCCGAGCGCAGGTCGACCAGCGTGTCGATCGAGTCGAGACCCGCGTTCTCGGCGAGCACGCGTGGGACGAGCTCGAGCGAGTCGGCGAAGGCTTCGACGGCGAGCTGCTCGCGACCGGAGACCGAGTCAGCGTAGTCACGGAGTCGCGAGGCGAGTTCGACCTCGATGGCACCGCCGCCGGCGAGGACGCGACCGTCGGAGACGGTCTGGGCGACGACGTCGAGCGCGTCGTTGACGCCACGCTCGAGTTCGTCGACGACGTGGTCGGTCGAACCACGCAGCAGGAGGGTAACGCCGTGGGCGTCCTCGCCCTCGACGTAGAACAGTTCGTCCTCGTCGTCGCGGGTCACGTCACCGAAGCCGAGGTCGGCTTCCTCGGCGCTCTCGAGGTCGGAGACGATGTTTGCCTCGACGACTTCCTTGAGGAACTCGAGGTCGGACTTCTTCGCGCGGCGGACGGCGAGGATGCCTTCCTTGGCGAGGTAGTGCTGGGCGAGGTCGTCGATGCCCTTCTGGCAGAAGACGACGTCAGCACCGAGGTCGGCGATGTGGTCGACTTTTGCCTGAAGCTGTTTCTCCTCGCGGTCGAGGAACTGCTGGAGCTGGTCGGGGTCGGTGACGGAGACCTCGGTATCGATGTCGGTTTCCTCGACCTCGATGGCCTCGTTGAGCAGCAGGATGTCGGCGTCCTCGGCCGACGTGGGCATGTTGTCGTGGACGGGGTCCTTGTCGACGATGCCGCCCTCGAGCAGATCGGACTCGCCGGCGCTACGACCGGTCTGGGTCTCGATGTTTAAGAACTCGAGGTCGACGACGTTCTCGCCGTCTTCGTTCTCGACGGTGACCTGCCGGACGGCCTCGACGATAAGCTCGGCGAGATACTCCTTGTTGACCTCGGTGCCCTTGCCGGTCATCGAGGTTTCGGCGGTCTTGCGGAGGACTTCCTCGTCGCTGGTGTCGATGTCGGTCGCGATGTCGTCGATCTCCTCGCGGGCCTGCTCGCTGGCGAGGTGGAAGCCCTTGATGATCGCCGTCGGGTGGATGTCCTGCTCGAGCAGGTCCTCAGCGTTCTTGAGGAGTTCACCGGCGATCGCGACGGCCGTCGTGGTGCCGTCGCCGGCCTCGTCTTCCTGCGTTTCGGCGACTTCGATGATCATCTCGGCCGTCGGGTTGTCGATGTCCATCTCCTTGAGGATAGTGACGCCGTCGTTGGTGATCGTCACCGATCCCATGGAGTCGACGAGCATCTTGTCCATCCCTTTCGGGCCGAGTGTCGAACGGACTGCTTCAGCGACCGCACGGGCGGCGCTGATGTTGTAGTCCTGCGCGTCCTTGTCCTTGACGCGCTGGGAGTCCTCGCTCATTACGATCATCGGCTGACCCTGCTGCATTCGCTGACTCATAGTCGGTCGAGTGATTGATTGTGATTCTATATAAGCATTTCCCTATCGTCTCGCGCTTCGATCGCAGTCCGTGCAATCGCGGATCGAGGAAAACCGTGGCAGTGCGGGACGATGTCGACGGTTTCTCTCTGCTGAAGTCGATCGTTACTCGTTCTCAATCAGTCAGTGACAAGGTGTTTTTATTAGGTCGCTCGAGCACTGGCCACGACGCTGTCGGTTCCACCACAGTCTGCAACCACAACTCGAAATTGAGTTAACATGGCGGAAGCGTTATACCGGTAGTCACGTATTACTCTACGAGCAATGGCCGAGCCTTCCCCGTTGGCCGACTCGTTCGACGACCCCCGAATCACCCCTCAGTTTTACCGCCGACTGCCAGACTCGAGTGGTGACCTCGTATTGATCGGCGTCGTCCACGACCACCCCGCCAGCGTCGCACGCGTCGAACGCGTCCTGGAACGCGTCGAGCCGGTGACGCTCGCTCTCGAGTTGCCACCGATCGCGCTGCCGCTATATCGCGTCTACGGCCGCAAAGGTAAGAAGGACGATCCGACGCCGCCGCGGTTCGGCGGCGAGATGAGCGCGGCGATCCGTGCCGCACCCGACGCCGAAGCCGTCGGCATCGACGCTCCGAACTGGTCGTTCCTCCGGCGGCTGGTCACGCGGCTGGTCGCCGACCGCGTCTCGCCCGCGAGGGCACGACGTGTCCTCTCGAGTGTCGGCAACGCGACCCGCGACGCACTCACCTATCGGATCGCCGCGACGCTGACCCACGCGACGTCGATGACCGTCGTGCCCGGCGACACAGTCGAGTACGACGTTGATCACGAAGATCAGCCGGCCCGACAGGCCGCCCACGAGCGCGCCCACGTCGCCAGCATCCAAGCGTTGCTTGGTAGCGTCGATACGGACGGAACCACCCTGGCGTACCGAGACGAGACGCGCGAGCGCTGTATGATCGAGCGACTCGAGGAGCTTCGCTCGGAGCCGGGCGATGCCGTCGCGGTCGTCGGTGTCGATCACCTCGATCGAATTGCAGCGGCGCTGACGGAATAACAGGCACCACGCAGCAGTCGCGGCATCACCTGCGCTCACCGGCGCAAGCCCGACGTGCAGTTCCAGCAGTACGTAAACGTCTGATCGGCCTCGTTGGTCGCACCACAGTGGGGACAGCGCATCGTCTCCCCATCGAACTCGCGATCGCGGTCATCGTCTCGGTTGGCATCGTGCACCTCGTCTGTGGCCCGCGGATAGCGGTCAGGGCCGGGCGACGATCGAAGACTTGCGTGGTTGGGATCGGCAAACGACGGTGTTCGTTCGTTCTCGTCGTCGCTCCGCCGGACGTACAGGTAGTACAGTAACAAGTGAAGCAGGGCAAACAGCGCGATGTAACCGATGAGCCAGCCCCAGAGCGCCATCGGTGTGTGATACGGTCTCGAGGCACTTGGCTATTCCCCGCTGTCGGGGCTGACGACAGTCAGGCCGACGAGAACTACTGGGGTGGCTGTAAGTCACGACCAAACTCATCGAAGACCTCGAGGTCGTCGGGCAGGTCGTACTCGAGGTGGCGTTCTTCTTGGCGATTGACGCCGGCGTCGTCAATGGGCGTCGCGACGTCTTCCCAGCCGGGTTTGATTTTGACGCTTTTGGCGGGCATTCCGATGGCGATGTGGTGGGCAGGGATATCGTTCTGGACGATGCCGCGTGCGCCGACGACGGCGTTCTCGCCGACCTTACAGCCCGCACGAACCATTGCGTCGTAGGTCAGCCGAACGTCGTCCTCGATAGTGGTGTGGTAGTTGCGGACCTCGGTCTGGTCGACGACGTCGTGGTCGTGACTGTAGATGTGTACGCCATCGGAGATCGAAACGCGGTCGCCGATGGTGAGTTTCCCGCGGTCATCCAGGTGGACATCGTCGTGAACGACGGTGTTGTCGCCGATCGTGATATTGTGCCCGTATGTGAACGTAATGCCCTTGAAAAAGCGGCAGTTCTCGCCACACTCCTCGAAGAGGTGGTCCGCGAGCATCCGCCGGAATCGGAGCGCGAACTCGACGTTGTCCGCGATCGGGAGGCTGTCGAACTGCCGCCAGAGCCACTGGAGGTGTTTCGACTCCCGGAACGCCTCCTCGTCTTTCTCGGCGTAGTACTCGCTCTCTAAGGTCGTGTTACAGGGATCGTAGCTTTGCAGGCGAATGCGCTCGGCAGGCGGCACCGACTCGCCGTCCTGCCAGCGCTCGTAGGCCTCGCGGTCGCCCGAGAGGTCGATCAGGACGTCCTCGACGACCGAGCAGGTGTCTTCGTCGCTCGAGAGCCGTCGATCGACCTCATCGATGAACTCGCGCATCCCCGTTTCTGCCTCCTCGGGGAGCGACACGTACCGCTTTGTCATACCCCGACGTATTGCCCGCCGAGTTCATAGGGGTTCGGTTGTGCGTTCAGGGTTGCCGGACCAACTGACGCGCGTGTTACCGGGCCGTTCCGACAGGACTCACTCCTGCTCGGACTGCCACCCGGCAAAGAGTAACGCGGGCACTGCAAGCGCCCCGACGACCAGCAACGTCCCAACGACGACAGCGCCAACCGAGATGCGGTCTCTCGGAATCTCGAGTCGGCTCACAGCGAGGACAGCAAGCGACACGCTGACGACAAGGACGGCAAGCAGTTGTCGTCTGGGATCGCGCGAGCCGCGGCGGGAACTGGGCATACGAATGCGTGTCAGCCGACACCCAAGAGCGATTCGACTCCCAAAAGAGGAGTCATTCGAGCGTTCCGGTCACCCTAAGTTCTCCCACTCCAAAGAGGCGAGTATGCAACACAGCGAACTCGGTGAGTCCGGAGTCGAGGTCAGCGAGGTTGGCTTCGGCGCGTGGGTCGTCGGTACTGACTGGTGGGGCGACCGTTCGGAAGACGACGCCATCGAGATGGTTCAGTACGCCGTCGATCAGGGCATTACCTACTTCGACACGGGTGACGTCTACGGTCACGGTCGCAGCGAGGAACTGCTCGGGCAGGCCCTCGCGGAGGTCCGCGACGAGGTCACCGTCGCAACCAAGGTCGGCTACGACTTCTACAACAACCCACAGGCCGGCCACGGCGAACTCCCCAAGGAGATGGGCCCCGAGTATCTCCGAGAGGCCGTCGAGAAGAGCCTCGAGCGCCTCGAGATGGACTCCGTCGACGTGCTCCAACTGCACAACGCCGACACGGACGAGATCACGCCCGACGTCCTCGAGGTGTTCGACGAACTCGAAGAAGAGGGCAAGATCGACGCTACCGGCCTCGCGCTGGGTCCCTCGATCGGCTGGCTCGCCGAGGGCGACCTCGCGATCGAAGAGGAGTTCGACTCCGTGCAACTCGTCTGGAACGTCTTAGAGCAGGAGGTCGGCAACCACTTCCTCGAGACGATCGAGCGAACCGGCTCGTCGACCAGCCTGATCCCCCGCGTGCCCCACTCTTCGGGCATCCTGAACGAGCAGGTCACGCCCGATACCGAACTCGGCGAGGGCGACCACCGCGGCTTCCGTCCCGACGAGTGGTACGAGACCGGCTGGGAGAAGATCGAGAAACTGCGCTTCCTCGAACGTGACGGCGAACGCACGATGGGACAGGCCTCGATCGCGTGGCTGCTCTCCCACGACCCCGTCGCGAGCGTGACCCCGACGTTCCGCACGAAAGCGGACATCGACGAGTGGGCGGCCGCGAGCGACGTGCCAAAGCTCTCCGACGAAGAAATGGATCGCGTCGCGGAGCTCTACGAGAACGACTTCGGCATCGACCGCGACGACGGGATGGACGCGCTGCGCTCGTCGGTCGACGGCGAGGACATCGAGTCCGCCGGACTGGACAAGCTCGCGGCTGACTGATCAGCCACGACTGGCTCGAGCGGCCATATCCCTCGGTGTACCTATGCTTCGTTGGTCGACGACTCTGTGAGCCGGAACTCGAGTTCGAGTTGGCCGTCCGTCCGCACGTCGACGCCACCGAACTGCTCTGAGAGCTGATCTCGGGCTCGAGCGCTCGGCTCGACGGTGACGGAGACGCTGTTGCTGTTGGCGTTGTACGAGATGTTGCCGACCGTCACGTCGAACTCGAAGAGCTCCGGGATGTCCGCTCGGAGTTGTGTTCTGACGTCGTCGATGTCCGACCGGACGTCGGCCATCTCATCGTTGAGCGATCCCATAGATAGTGATAAGTGCTACCAACCCGTAACGGTTTAGCCTGCTCGGGCGGTTTCGCAACGAACCTCGCGAGCCGGTCCGGTGCGTTCACGCCGGCATACGCAGCGCATACAGGATCGCGACCAGTCCACAGAGCTGGCTGCACTGGCTGAGGACGGCGGCGAGTGACTCCGACAGAAACGGCAGCGCCACGTAGAGCAACAACAGGACGAACGGCACCGCGAGCGCCAGCGCGAACCCGACGGCGATGAACAACATCGGTCGACTGTCGTTTCGCCGATAGCCCCGATAGGCCTGATAGGCGATGAACAGCCCGATGAGCGCGCTCAGCACGTCGGTCGCCTGCACGAACGTTGTGACCCA
Source organism: Natrinema sp. HArc-T2 (assembly GCF_041821085.1). Lineage (NCBI taxonomy): Archaea > Methanobacteriati > Methanobacteriota > Halobacteria > Halobacteriales > Natrialbaceae > Natrinema > Natrinema sp. HArc-T2. Next base: position 234,318 of record NZ_JBGUAZ010000004.1, read on the forward strand.
CTCCGGCGGCAGCGCGGGGTCCCAGAGCTGTATCGGTCCCTGCACGTTACATCCCCTCGATGAGTCTCGTAAAGCGGTCGGCGATGTCTTCGCGGCGGTCGATGTGCAGCGTCAGTCCGCCGCCCTCGAGTTCGACCGTGATCCGCTCGAGATTCGTCGCGTAGACGGTTCGGTGGTGGCCCCGGTCGGGATCTGGTTTGGTCCGTTCGACGAGGAGACCACACTCGCGGAGGTCCTCTAACCGCCGGTACACCGTGGGTTTCGACGCCTCACAGTGCTCGCTCAACGTGGTCGCTGACATGGGTTCCTGGCTTGTCTTGGTGAGGATCGTACGCACTGTCGGGTCCTCGAGCAAGGTCCCGATCGTCTCGACGTCGACCTCCTCACTCACGGTTGGAGAGTGTACAGAGAAGAGATATAAAGGGGTTATCGCCACTGCAGCCGCTGCAGTCGTGCGAGCCGAGTTTTCCCGTCTCGCCTCGTTGGTCGAGATATGACGCCATCGACCCGCTCGTCGGGAGCGCTCGAGCGACTCGTCGAACTGACTCGCCGCGTCGCGACGCGGCTCGCAGCCTCGGTGGCCGGTCCCGCTGGCGACCGGCTTCGACCGACTGCGGGTGGCGGACTGCTCGTCGTGCTCGCAAGCGTCGCGGTGAGCCTCGCCGCCGCTCCCGCACTCGGTGACAGCGTCCGGATCCGCTGGAGTATCGGCACCTACTACGGGCCCGAATACGCCCCGACGCCGCTCGCGCTGGCCGCGTTTCCGGCCATCATCGCGGTGATCTACGTCGGCTTCTGGGCGGTGCGTGTCGGCCTCGAGCGCACCGGTGCGTTCGACGCAACCGACGACCTCGTCCGATCCGTCTACGAACTGTGTGCGCTGGTGACGCTGTTGACGCTCGTGGTCGTCCAAGTCCTGTTCGTCGCGGCGAATCTCCTGTAAGCACGCCTCCGACAGCAGACAGTGAAGGCTCGACCACGACGGGATCGATGCGACTGCCGGGCCCGATCTCACCCTTCGAACGGTGAGCGTCACGTTCGATGACTTATATATGCCCCTCCATATCTGGGCACCCCGCCTAATCCGAACGGTACCGTCATTCTAGCTACCGGCACACCAGACTTATGACAGCATACGAGTTTACCTGCCCGGACTGCCAACGGTCGATTACGGTGACCGACCCGATGCGAGCGGCGACGCTGGCCAACGGCTGCCCGGTCTGTGGCCGATCAGTGACAGAAAGCAATTTCGCACTCTGAGGATTCGCGCGGCAAACCACAGGATCGACCTCTCATACGGACTACTGTCAGTCACTGTCGGCGCAACCGCGACCGCCCTGCGGGTGCACCGGTCAATCGGTACAGCATACCGTATCAGCGGTTCGACGGACGTCCATTTCGGAACCCACGACACAGAACATAGGACCCTTACCTTCCTTTAACATCCCTCATGATAGGTTTTTACGACGGACTATCGTGGTAGTTGGTAGCATGACTGACGCCACGTACGTCCAGAAGGCGTGTGCCTACATCACCCGCAGACCGGGCGAACTCCTGGTCTTCGAAGGGCCGGGCCACGACGGCCTGCAGATTCCGAAAGGAACCCTCGAGCCCGGCGAGTCACCCCGGGAGGCGCTGTTCAGAGAGGTCCGCGAGGAGAGCGGACTCGGCACGCTGAGTGACACCCGCCATCTGACGACCGACGTCTGGACACGGCGCGCGGGCAGACGGTACGTCCGCCACTTCTTCCATGCGACGGTGTACGAGCCTCGCGACCGGTGGACCCACACTGTCAGCGACGGCGGGGCCGAACACGGCGCGATGTTTTCGTTCCGCTGGGTCCGACCGACGACCGCCCAGCCGTTCGCGCTCGAGCTCGACGCGTACGTCGACCTGCTGCCGACCGTGTCCCGAACCGACGAGGTCTCGAGTGCATCGGACTGATACAGACGGCTGTCAGTCAGTGCCGACGCACCCACGACCCGCCATGCGGGTGCGCCGGTAACCAGTGACAGCAGACCGTATGAGAGTTACCGTCCTACGAGAGTGCACGCTCGACGGCGTTCGCGACGTCCATCGCTTTTTCGGCCAGCTCGTCGGACACTAACCCGTCTGCGACGGCGGCCTCGAGTTCGTCCGCGTCGACGATTTCGACCGCCCCGTCGGGCCGGCGGATCACGTCGACGTAGAGGTCGACGTACCGCACACAATCCGGGAAGAGTTCGACCGGGGTACAGACGTTGACGTAGGTTCCCTTCGACGTGCCGTCGGCGGCCTTGTAGGTCGTCGGATACCACCACCGTCCTTCGCGGAACTTCGTCACTGCCACATCGCCGTCGTCCTTGGGAGTCCCGAGCGCGTCGTAGCTGCCGCCGCCGCGCATCGAGCGCTCGAGGGTGATCTTGCCCTCGGGATCCCAGTGGGTGACCTCGCCGCGGCCGAGCGAGATACGTCGCCCGTCGGGTTTGCCGTGACCGATCTCGAGGCGATCGCCAGTTGTAGGGCCGAACTGGCGCGTGACGGCTGCAAACGGGAAGTCATCGCCATCTGCGGCATCGTCGGTCGGCTCACAGACCGCCTCTGCGAAATCCACCGCTGCGCTCGCAGCCTGGTCGGCTGCCTTCGTCCGGTGATGGCCGGGCATCGTCGTCTCCACGCGCCGGCGCACCCCATCGAGCGCGAACCGGGACTGGCGGCCAAACCGGACCCACGCGGTTCGCTGGGGGGCAGCGAGAAGCGCCGGCTCGCCCGGCTGGTCGGACGCGTCGGCGAGGGCATCCTCGAGCAGACGTGCGCGACCGGCCGCGTCCTCAAGGGCGGTCCCCATTGCCTCGAGGTCCGCATCGACCGCGGCGTGTTGCCAGCGGACTCCCCACCCGTCAGGAATCTCGACCGAGAGCAGATCGGTCATGCCGACGAGTTCGTCCGCACGCTCGCCGCGCATCGCCGCCGAGACGCCGGTTCGGTCACGCGAAAGGGCACAGAGCCCACCCTGCACCTCGAGGATCGGCTGTACTCGCGGCCGATCGTCGTCCCACGGCGGCGTGGGCTCGGTGACTTGCACCCGGTAGCGGTTGCCGGCGTCGACGTAGCCGTCGACGTCGTCGTAGCTGAGATAGCCGCGCCGACCGTCGCCGAGATCGACGACGGCACCGCTGCCGCCATCGGCCTCGAGCACCTCGGCGTCGAAGACCGCGCCACGAGCAACCTCGTCGTCCCAGCGGAAGGTATCGATGGCGAGGCTCTCGAGTTTGCCTGCGGCTGTCGTGACCGCATCGACGTCGCCCGACACCTCGACACCCTGCCGGTCGCGGGTGGTTTCGATCGAAACATCTGCCGGGACGGTGTCGAACGACTGGTCGAACCGCTCCTGAATCGGGTCGGAGGCCTGGACGACCTCGTAGCCGGCCTCGCTCAATAATTGCGTGACCGCGGTCGTATAGATCCCGCGGACGCGAGCCGTCGTCATCGGTTTTCCTCCGTCGTCCGTCGTGGATCGCTCGAGCGCGATCCAATCGTTGCCTCGAACACGGTGATCACCGCAAGATCTCGCGGTCGGGCGCGAACCGCACCCGGTCGTCGATCGTCGGCCCGAGGGTGAGTTCGACGGACCCGTCATCGAGCAACCGACCGTTCTCGATGGAGACGCCCCAGGTGTCGAACCGCAACCAGCCGCGCATTTCGTCGGCGTGAGTCGTGATGTCGGCGTACTCAACGGCGTGTTCCGGATAGTCGGCACTCGAGTGTGCCATATCCATATCGGAGTAGACGGCGTCGTGCTCGTCGAAGAAGTCCTCCAGCGCCGCCGCGTCCTCGGCGACGGCGTCGACGACGGCCTCGGAGGCGGCCCGGAGGTCATCGGTCTCGAGGCCGACATCGCGAAGCGCCTGCTGGGTTCGCTGGTCGAAATGCATAGCCGCCGGTTGGGCCGGGAGACCTTTGATCATTCCGAGTTCGCGTCGGTCGCTACGGTGCGGTGACTCAGCCCACCGTGTCCGCCGGCACGCGTCAGTCCGCCTGTCGTTCCGTTCGCTATTACTGTAGGCGAAACGTTTGATACTGGTGGTTGCCGACGATGCACATGAGTGGCGAACTACACAGAACAAACCTCAACGACGAACAGGCAACCGGTATCATCAGCGCAGCACGGACCAGTCTCGGCGACACGCTTCGAAGCGTGATCTACTTCACGCCGTCAGCGTTCGATATCCTGTATCTCCGGCAGGACCTCTACGGCTCGCGGGCCGACGCCCGTGACGCCAAATCCCAACTGGTCGAGTTCGAACAGGCCGGCTTCTCCGAGGTCCCTGTCCGGACGGCGATCGCCCGCAGAGAGAGCGACTCGGACATCGGCGACTACGAGTTTACCGTCCGCTTCCACGAAAACGGGTTCGTCGTCAGGGTGCTCCAGCGAGAGGTCGGCATCCTGCTGACGATCGACAGCATGGACGTCAACGCGTTCGAGGACGCTGCCGTCGCGATCCAGCGACTCCTCGACAGCGAGTAGACCGTTCACTCAGGTAGCGTCGCTCGCGACCTACTGTGTGGGGACTGGCAATGCAACGCTTGCGTCGCCGGTTGCCGAACCTATACCGGGCCGGCGACAGTATGTCCGGTCATGCAGCGCAGTCGCGATCCGGTCGAGCAGGCCGAGGATCGACGCGGCGACGGAACGGTCGATCTCTACGACATCTCGACGTGGGAGCCACGGTCAGCCGTCGATTTGCTCGCGTACACACTCTACAGTACGGTTCGCTACGGACTCCGTGCGCTCGTCTTGCTGACCGCCATCGCGATCACCGTCTCGTTGCTGATCTCGCCGGCCGCGATCGTCCTCGAGGATCCGTTCGTCGCAATCTTCTTCGGGCTCTCGGTCGTGCCCGCGGGGTTGCTCGCAACATATATTTGGTATGCAGATATCACGACGAGCGAACCGCTTGGATTGCTCGTCGTGACCTTTCTCCTTGCGGTCCTGTTCGCGACGTTCGCGGCCCTCATCAACTCGCTCAGTCAGGTTGCCCTCGGCTTCGGCAGCGGTGTACTCTTTTTCTACCTGATCGTCGGCCCCGTCGAAGAGACGGTCAAACTCCTCGCCGTCTACGTGTTTGCCTATCGGAGCAGTAGCTTCACCGCCGTCATCGACGGGGCGGTCTACGGGGCCGTCGCCGGGCTTGGCTTTGCAGCCATCGAAAACGCCATCTACATCAGCCGGGTTATCGGTGAAGCGAGTCCCGAAGTAAACCTCTTCGTCACCGCAAGCGGGATCGCGACGGTCCGTGCGCTAGCCGGACCCGGCCACGTCATCTACTCGGCGATCGCGGGCTACTACCTTGGCTTAGCGAAGTTCAACCGGGAGTACGCCGGCCCGATCGTTCTCAAAGGACTCCTCGTCGCCGCGTTCGTCCACGGCACGTACAACGTCACGGTCGGCATCGTTCCACAGTTCCTCGCGGGTCTCCTGCCCGTCGGCTACGGCGTCGCATTCGTGGGCTACGTGATCGGCTACGACGTCACCGTCGGATACTACCTCTATCGAAAACTCGCCCGCTATCGAGACGCCTATCTGACGCTCAGTGACGACGGCGCCGACACGCCGCGTCCGGAGCTGACGGAATTCGAGCCGCCACAGCGCTGACTCGCCGGTCTTCCCGACCGAATCGTGACTCATACGGACACCTGTCAGTCAGTTCCGATGCACCCACGACCCGCACTGCGGGTGCACCGGTCACTTGGGACAGCAGACCGTATCAGCGGTCTTCAAATCGTGCCTCGAGCAGCCGTTCGACGTACTTCGCGAGCACGTCGACCTCGAGGTGAACCGGATCGCCGGGCTCCTTCTCGGAGAGTGTCGTCAGCTCGTAGGTCGTCGGGATGATCGCGACGGTGACACGTCCGGCCTCCGCGTCGAGGTCGGCGACGGTCAGGCTGATCCCATCGAGCGTGATCGACCCCTTCTCGACGACGTAGCGGTCGTACCCCTCCGGCAGCTCGAACTCGAAGAACCAGTCTTCCTCGACCGATTCAACGTTCCGTACTGTCGCGACCGCGTCGACGTGACCCTGCACGACGTGGCCGTCGAACCGACCGTCGGCCGGCATCGCCCGCTCGAGGTTGACCGTGTCGCCCGTCTCGAGGTCGCCCAGATACGTCCGCTCGATGGTCTCGGTCGCCAGGAAGACCTCGAACCACGTTCCCTCCTCGTATCGCTCGACGGTGAGACACGCGCCGCTGACGCTGATGCTCTGGCCGTGCTCGAGTTCCGTCGCGACCTCGTCGGCCCCGATCCGCAGTCGGAGGCCGTCGTCGGTTCGCTCTCGGGCGACGATCTCGCCGGTCTCTTCGACGATCCCCGTAAACATATTCACAACTGGCAGGCGGTGGGGGAAAGCCGTTCCGGGTCCAACTCACAGCGGCGTCGCGTCCGGCATGCCTACGGTCGGGGCAGCCTCAGGATTGTGGTGTGACCGACTCGTCACCGACGGCGGTGCGCACGCCGGAGAACTCGAATCGCGCGCCGCCGGCTGCGCTTTCGGTGACGGTGACGTCCCACTCGTGGGCCTGTGCGATTTCGCGGACGATATTCAGGCCGAGCCCGGTTCCGTCGGGGTTCGTGGTCCAGCCGGGCTCGAGGACGCGGTCGCGCTCGTCCGGCGGGATACCCGGGCCGTCGTCCGCGACGTAAAACCCGTCGTCGCCGAGTCCGACGGTGACGGTGACGCCGTCGCCATCGTGCTCGGTGGCGTCCTGCCGAGTGTTCGAGGCAGGGCTCGTCGAGCCGTGCTCGACGGAGTTTCGAAACAGGTTCTCGAACAGGTTCCGGATACGACTCTCGTCGGCGAAAAACTGCCCATCGGAGTCGATCTGCAGCGAGGCGTCGGCTGTCGCCACAGTGTCCCAGCAGGTCGTAACGACGTCACCGAACGAGAGTGCGTCGACCGACTCGAGGTCGTACCCACACCGAACCATCGTCAACACGTCGTCGATGATTCCCGCCATCCGATCGAGGACGGTTTCGAGGTCGTCGGGCTGTTCGAGGTCGGCGTCCGTTTGTGCGGTCGCGACAAGCCCCTGGGCGACGTTGAGGGGGTTGCGAAGGTCGTGGGCGACGACGCGTGCGAACTCGTCTAAGCGGTCGTTCTGACGCTCGAGTTCCTGTTCGTACGCGAGTCGGTTGAGCGCAATTTCGGCGTTCAGCGACAACACGAACGCGAGTTCTACGTCCGACTGGTCGAACGCGTCGATGTCGGAATCGACGATACTGATAACGCCATGGTCGCCGAGCGGGAGATACATCGCGGAGTGTGCCTCGCCGCGGTCGTGATCGTCCTCGAGCGACTGGAGGTTCTCGTATCGAATCGGCTCGCCACGTTGGAACGCGCGGCTGACGGGAGCATCTCCATCGAGCGGATAATCGGGCCGGTCACCCATCTCCGATTCCGCTTGCTCGGTGACGGCGACCGGATGCAGATACGCGTCGTCGACGACGAGTCGAACGACGTTGTGCTTGTAGCCGAGAATCTTACTCGCAGCATCGGCGATGAGTTGTGCGATCTCCGTTCGGTCGTCTGCCTCCATCAGCCAGCGCGTCGCCGTGTGAAGTGCCTGGAGCTGTCGCTCGTACTCCTTGCGGGCCGTCACGTTCCGGAAGACACCCACGACGTGCTGTCGCTCCTGCAGTTCGAAGACGTGAGCGTTGATCTCAACCGAGACCCGGTTGCCGTCTTTCGTTTCGACGTAGATGTCGGAGCCGTCCGGAAACTGTGTGAAGATCGACTGGCCGGAACCGACGTGCGTTTCGAAGAGCTCACGGTAGGACGCTTCCTCACCCGACGGATGGAGGGCCGATTGCGGCTCGCCGACGAGCTCATTCGGCTCGTATCCGGTGAGTTCTGTCACCTGCTGGTTCACCTCGATGATTTCGCCCGTTTCCGCGTCCGCGACAAAGACCGCATCCGGCACTGCCTCGAGGATAGTCTGATATTTCGTCCGCAGCGCTTTCTGCTCGCTGATGTCCCGGACGACGGCCATGAATTCGCGTCGCCCGTTCGTCTCGATCGGACTCAGGCTGATGTCGACTGGAAGCTTCGAACCGTCCTTTTGTCGGCCTGAGAGCTCGAGATTGACGCCCATCGGACGAGTTTCGGGGGCAGTGATGTACGCGTCGCGTTGGGCGACGTGCTCGTCTCGGACAGCCTCCGGAACGAGAATTTCGATCGGCTCACCGACGAGTTCGGGCGGCTCGTACCCGAACAGGTCAGTCACACGTGCATTCGCGTAGGTAATCCGGCCATCGGTATCGACGAGGAGGATAGCATCGGGAGAGGCTTCACAGATCGCTTCGTATCGCTGTCTCGATTGGTGTGACATGACGCTCGTCGGGCTCGGAGCCGATACTGATACCCCGGGCGCCATCTATTTCAAAGTTTTAGTGAATAGTCAATCCCATATAACGAAATCAAATCCACCAAGCCGGACAGCGACAGCGCCACCGCGAGCGACCGAAACCGCTGCCGTCGCGTTTTTACAGTTCAGACGCGATGTACCGCCAATGGCCGGCATCATCGACACGATCAAACTCGCAGGCACGCTCGTTCTTGCCCTTCCCGCTGCGATCGCCGGGCTCGAGCTCGTGTTGATTCGCGGGCAGACGACGTTCGGCGTCGCCCTCATCGGGCTCGCGGTCGGACTCGTCGCTATCCAACACTGGCTGACGCTTCCGACTGACATCCCGGAACTGCTCGCAAAACGGTTCGTCGGCGCCATCACGAAAGACCCTGACCCCGACTCCGAGGACGAACGCTAACGCGACGGCGTCCCTGGCGAGCCGGACTGCTATCACGCTACCGCTCGAGCAGCGCCGCCGGCGACAGCGAATGTGCAGGGGCCGCGAGTCGGTCGGGTCGTTCGCCCTCGTCAGTGACGACTACCACGTCGGCGATCCGGAGCCGACTCGTCTCGTCGACGCGGGCGGCCACATCGAGTCGGACCACGGCCCCGGGTTCGATTTCGTCGCTGCCGTCGATCGGCCCTTCGCAGGACTCGAGGCCGACGCCGGAGACGGTGGCCTCGACCTCGTCGCTGTCGTCGAGTCCGAACGAGCGCACTTCTGCCTCGAGATCGGCTGCGACGGTGTGGACGGACGCCGAGCCGGCCGTCAGCAGCGACCGCGCGGAGCGAAACGACTGGGTGACGGCGACGTGGACGCGCCGTTCCCGACCGCCGTCGCTGTCGACGACGAGTGTACGGACGAGTCCGCCGTAGTAGCCGGACGGCCCGCGGGGTGTGGCTGCGAGTACGATCGACTCGTCGGGTCGGAGTGCCTCTCTGTCGGCGTCGGTGTCTGGATGAGAGACAGTCTCGGGATTGACGGCGGTGTTGCCAGCTGGGAACGCACCCGCGCCGACGATCGCCTCGTCGATGGCGATCCGCAAGCGGGCGGGCGTCAGCGGGACGGTGTCGCCGTTCCCATCTTCAACCGCGAGCCGACCGTCGACGATCGCCGCGTCGGCCAGGACCGACGCGGCCCGTCGAATCCCAGCGCTCGCTGCGCGTTGTGCGACCGCAATCCGGTCGCACTCGCCGGTGGTTTTCGTCGCCCGCGCCCGTGCGATGGCCTCCGTCGAGGCCACCTCGAAGCCCGCGTTCTCGAGGTAGAGCGCCGCATCGTGTGGGACGTGTGGTGGGGTCAGGATCGTCCCCTCGGGACCGCGATCCGCAAGCGTCGCCGCGAGGTCAGCAGCGGGATGGCCGTCGCTTGCGTCAGCCGAGCGGACGAGCCACTCGTCGGTGGTGCCGTCGTACGCGACGGCAGTACGTCCGTGTGGCATCGACTCGCAGCAATAGCGGATCGACGGCTCGCGTCCGCGACCGGCGTGGACGAATGCGGTCGCGTCTCGGGTCTCGAGTGTGGAAGCCAGCACGTCGGCTGCATTCTCACGCCGCTCGCGGGCGAGCGCCGACGGTGACGGACCATCGGCTGGCAGACCGTGCTCGATCCCGCGATCGTCCGCTCCGGTCACGGCGCTTCGGCTTCGGCCTCGAGCCCGTCGGCGTCCCCGTCGTCGACCGGCTGCTGGGCCTCCTCGACGAGTTCCTCGAGGGTCAGCTCCGTCAGTTCGTTTTTCAGCAGGACGTCGACCGGCAGCGTGGGCGCGCCGTCGACGAGGTTCTCGAGGAGGACGAGCCGCTCGCGGGCTCGAGACATGCCGACGTAGAAGACGCGCCGTTCGTTGTCCGTCAGGACGGGCACTGGCGAGGTCGTCTTGGTGAATTCCTCGCAGCCCGGAATGGCTTCGGGGTCGTCGACGGTGGCGACCATCTGCTCGACGACCTTCTCGGTGAGGTCGGTGCCGACGAGGACGTGGTCGGCCTCACGACCCTTCGCGGAGTGGATCGTGCCGACGCGGACCCGGTCGGTGTCCATCCCCTGGTACTCGCCGATCGCGAAGTAGGCGCGGACGCTCTTTTTCTGGAAGTTGGTGACCTTCCGGAGCATATCCGAGGCAGAGGCTGGGCCGGGCATGAACGGCACGTGGTCGGAGATGACCTCGGTCGGAATCATGAGGTTCTCGAGGTCGTCGATGCCGGCGTCCTCCTGGCGCTCGTCGATCTCGTCGAAGAGGTCGTCGCGGTCGTTGGTGCCAAAGGCCGACTCCTGGAGCATGTCGGCGAGTCGGCGGGCCTGCAGGCCGGTGACGTCCTCGCCGGCGTCGATCGCTTCGACCGCGCGGACGTACTGGGTGAGCCGGTCGGTCCACATCCGCTGATCGGTCAGCGAGGTGAACGGCACCCCTTCGGTGATGAACTCGTCGATGAACTGGAACATCTGGTAGCGGGCGCGGAACAACACCATGATGGTGCCGTCGCCCTCGACGAGCGTGCGCCGCACCATCCGGACGACGTCGAGCATCGACGCATTGGTGCGTGCCTCGACGGCTCCGCCTTCCTTTCGGGGCTTGAGGTCTTTGTCCTGGCGCTGGTCGATGTGGCGGATTTCCTTGTTGACCGCGTTGAGGACGTTCGAGGGCAGCCGGTAGGAGTTCGGGAGAATAATGTCGTCGTCAACCTCTTCCTCGAGCAAGAGCGCGGGATCGGCACCCTGCCAGGAGTAGACGACCTGGTCGTCGTCGCCGGCGATCAGCACCTGCTTCATGTGGGGTTTCCACTCCTCGTAGACGTCGTACTGCAGGGTCGTGATGTCCTGGAACTCGTCGATCACGAGGTAGTCGACGTTGGGCAGCAGCGAGCGCTGTTCGACGCGCTCTAACATATCGGCGAAGCCGATCTTGCCCTGTTCGCCCTTGTAGGAGCGCCAGGCACGGATCGCTTCGGGGACGTCGATCCGGTCGTCGTCGCTGGGCCAGGTCGGGGTGTATTTGTTCCCCTCCTGGGCGTTGGGGTCGATCTCCGGTGGGAGTCGGACTTCCTCTTCGTCCCACTGGAAGGGGACGTCGTACCAGTCGGAGACGTCGCGGCTGGTTCGCTGGAGCCACTGACTGGTCGCGATGACTTTGTTGCCGATCGTCGTCGACCGGGCGGTTCGGCGGCCAGCACCCGAGTACTCGTCTTCGTACTCGATACCGTACTCGTCACAGAAGTCCTCTTTGTCGGATTCGCCGATGACGTCGCTTCGAGAGAGATCAAGGAGCTCGTAGGCCTTCGCGTGCATCGTACAGACGTTGCCCTGCAGCGCACGTGGGCTCTCGCCGAGGCGTTCGGCGAGTCGTTCTCGGACCTCTTGCGCTGCCGCTCGCGTGTACGAGACAACGAGAATGTCTCGGAAGGTAACGCCGTCCTGATCGAGAATATCTTCGACGTGGTCGAGAAGCGCGGTCGTCTTCCCGCTTCCCGGACCGCCGAACAGGCGGGTAACCGTCGTGTCCGTCGTAGCCATTGTAGCTGTACAAGAGCGCGACACGCATAAGTGACGTGGGTTTTCGTCGACAGAAACGAGCGCTCACGGATCGCGCGAAGAGCGGGCCTCGCGGACGTCAGCGCCATCACGGATCTTGTCCTGACAGTCTGGGCACACGCGTGGTTCGTCGACACCACGTGGGGTGAACACTCGTGCGTATCGTTTAGTAACGAACGCACCACAGTTCTGGCATTCCGGCATATTTACTTCAATTGATCGTCACGAGTGCTGAACTATAACTGTATTGAATACTACATGATAGAAACGGCGGCGAGCACACTATAGAATCAACGGTAACAGTTAACAAATCAGTCGCACAGTCCCCTGTGCGATCGGGTATGCAGTGACGGTGTGGCAGACACCTATCGGTGGCTACGATCGTTTACACCGAGTGCAACGCAATGGTCGGGGACGGATCACGACAGCAACGTGTGCCGTGTCCCCGGTGCAAAAGGCGGCTTACGACGCTGGTTCCCAGCCGCAAACGGTACAGGCGCTGGCGGACGGATCGTGAAGGCCGCCACACTCCGGGCACTGCTTTTTGTTATACTCTTGTTCCCACCCTACTGGTTCGACCGAGTGACCGCGATCGGCGAGGAATTGATCGATGACGTCGTCACCGGCATCACTGGGTGAGGTTGCCATAGGTGTGTGAACGCACAGCACAATAATAAATCGTTGGGTCGGTGAAGATGCTGCCCCCTCCACAAACCCACACACGTCGTCGAAACATCACGACCCCTATCAATGGGTGCCAGCGCACCCGTCTGGCGGGTTGTAGCTGGTCGAGACACAGTGTCAGCAGATCGTCCCGACCCACCGCAGACCGGCGGGTCGAACGACCCACGTCCTTTTCTCGCTCTCGTCCGAACACTACGATATGAGCGATCTGCGCCTCAATGCGACCCAACTCGACCGCTACTCGAGACACGTCATCATGGACGAGATCGGCCCCGAAGGCCAGCAGCGGCTGCTCGAGGGGTCCGTCCTGATCGTCGGCGCAGGCGGGCTCGGCTCGCCGGCGATCCAGTACCTCGCGGCAGCCGGCGTCGGTCGACTGGGGATCGTCGACGACGATGTCGTCGAACGCTCGAACTTACAACGCCAGATCGTCCACGGCGACGACGACGTCGACCGACCGAAAGTCGAAAGCGCGGCCGACTACGTCGCGACGCTGAATCCCGACATCGACGTCGAGACCCACGAAACCCGCATCACCGCGGCGAACGTCGACGAACTGGTCGCCGACTACGATGTCGTCCTCGATGCCAGCGACAACTTCGCCACCCGGTACCTGCTCAACGACCACTGTGTGCTCACCGAGACGCCGCTGTTCCACGGCGCGATCTACCGCTTCGAAGGCCAACTCACGTCGTTTACCAACGACCGCGGCGGGGACGACGACCCGCCGTGTTACCGGTGTATCTTCCCCGAAGCACCCGAGCCAGGGACCGTCCCCGACTGTGCGACCACGGGCGTTCTCGGCGTTCTCCCCGGCACCGTCGGCTGTATCCAGGCCACCGAGGTCGTCAAGTATCTCATCGGGAAGGGCGACCTACTCGAGGGCCGCCTCCTGATGTACGACGCGATGGGCATGACCTTCGAGGAAGTGCCGGTACAGTCGAACCCGGCGTGTCCGGTCTGTGGAGACGACCCCGAGATCGAGTCCGTCGAGGACGTCGCCTACGAGGGAACCTGCGAGATTTCGGCGGACTGACCGGCAAGCCGTGTCTCAAGACCGTTACCGACCCAGCGGGGACTGACCGACGCGCGAGCGCACGAGGGTCGGCAACTCCAACCCGCCGGCGACGGCGAGACAGGAGACGAATGCGGTCGTTCCAAGTTTGCCACCCGCACCGGCGAGGGCGGGCGCGACCACGACGTAGACGAGCCCACAGACGAGGCCGGCCCCCGCGACCTGGCCGAGGGTCTCGAGCCGGTCGGCACTCGACATGCCGACGAACGAGGCACAGAAGGCGACGGAAGCCAGCGTCGACCCCAGCGCGGGCAGGACGATCGGGAACGCGAGGCCGGCAGCCAACCCGACCGCTGCGGACGCGACGACCGCACTCGCGCCGGCGTGCGTGCGCAAGATGACAGTTGCGACTGCTGTGACGACGGCGACGACGACGATCGCAGGCACGACGCCCCAGACGAGTGTGCTACCGGCGGCGTAGTCGGCACCGAGCAGGGTCACGCTCGTGAGACAACCAAAGAGTGCGAGCGTGCCGTATTTGCCACCGAAGCCGCCGAAGACGTCCGCCGTCGCGACGAACGCGAGCCCGGCGACCGTTCCCGCGATCGCGACCCCCTCGAGCGATGGGAGGACGGTCGAGGAGACCATCCCGACGAACGACCCACAGTAGGCCGCGCCGCCGACCTGCGGCAGGACAAGGCCGACGGCCAGTCCGACGAGCGCAGAGGCACGAACCGGCCCGAGACCGGCGTGAACGTTCAGCCCGTACGTCAGGACTGCCGCCGTGGCAACCGCGAGCGCGTCGACGGTATCCGTTCGATCGAGACCGATCGCGTCGGCGCTCGAGAGACGCTGACGTTCCGTCTCGGCGACGACGGTGCCCGTGAGCGCGACGCCGAACGGAACGCTCAGGAGCCCGATCGAGAGGTCAGGCGGCGCGCGAACGGCACCGAGGAGTAACACCGCAGGCGTGACGAGCAACGCGACGTAGCCAACGAGTCGAACCGGACCGTACACACGCCGCTTCTCGAGCGAGGAGATCCGAATTGGTTACGATTCTGAAATCGAACCCCGACGTTCGGATCGGAACCGCGATCGTGCGCGACAGCGCTACGGACGCCTGCTGGTCTAGCTCCGCAGCAGGCCGCCGTCGATCGGGATCTCTGCCCCGTTGACGAAACTCGCACGGGGACTCGAGAGGAAGGCGACCACGTCACCGAGCTCGCGGGGCTCGCCGATGCGATTCATCGGGATGTCGCTGGCCATCGCCGCCAGCCCCTCCTCGTAGTCGTCGTAGGTGCCCCGTTCGACCCTGGCATCGATGAGTTCCTCGATTCGGGCCGTCTCGATCGTCCCTGGCAGCACTGCGTTGGCCCGGATCTCGGGGGCGAACTCCCGGGAAATAGTCTTGACGAGGCCGATCACGCCGCGGCGCACCGAGTTCGACAGCAGCAGGCCGTCGACGACTTCCCGGACGGTTCTGGAGGTGATACAGGTGATCGTCCCGTGGTCGGACTCGAGCAGGTGCTCGTAGCTCTCCTCGATCGTCCAGACGACGCTCATCACCAGCAGGTCGTAGGCCTGGTACCAGTCCTGTTCGTCGGTCTCGAGGAAGGTCGTACTCGGCGGTCCACCCGAGGACGTGACGAGGTGGTCGAGGCCGCCGAAGGCGTCGACGGTCTCGCGGACGAGGTGGGAGACGTCGTCGGGATCGGTCAGATCGGCCTGCACCGCGAGCACGTCGCCCGTCCCCATCGCGTCAAGTTCATCGCGGGCGCCTTTGAGCCGTTCCTCGTCGCGGCCACAGATCGCAACGTTCGCACCGTCTTCGGCGAGTGCCTGTGCGCTCGCAAAGCCGAGGCCGCTCGAGGCGGCGGTCACCAACGCCGAATTGCCGTCGAGTTCGAGATCCATGTCCGAACCGACGGGAGCGGTGTACAAATCACTCGGGGAGCCGGCAGGTGGTCCCGCCGTGGCCGTCGAGAACCGCGACACTATCGGTCGACGAGAACGGACTGGATATCACCGATGTCATGGCCGCTGCTGTTCGTTGCGGGACTGTTCGAAATCGCATGGGCGATCGGGCTCCACTACTCCGACGGGCTCTCGAAACCGGTGCCGACGGTTGGAACAGCGGTCGCGCTCGTTGTAAGCATGGTATTGCTCGCGCAAGCGGTGCAGAACCTCCCGATCGGCACCGCGTACGCGGTCTGGACGGGGATCGGCGCGGTCGGGACGGCAACGCTCGGCATCATGCTGTTCGACGAACCAGCAACGCTCGTTCGGCTCGCGTTCATCTTCTGTATCGTCGTCGGGGTCGTCGGTCTCAACGTCGTCTCGAGCGGGCACTGACCGCGGTAAATGTGGGCTGCTCAGTCCTGATGGCGAACCCGAACCATCCCTTCCGACGTGACGCCAACGATCAGCGGTGTCGACACCTGCCGGCCCGTAACCGCGTTGCCGGCGGCGTCGCTGACGACTTTCATCAGATCTGGGGCGGTGTAATCGACCTTGACGCCGGCCTCGTCGCAGGCGTCGTAGACCAGCTCGGGCACGTCGTAGAGGTCGGTTCCGGCGGGAACGCGAACTCGGACCGGCGCGCGAAGCGCCTCCGCGAACGCGACCGTCTCGCGGGCTTTCGCGACGTTCTCGCGGGCGCTTGACTCGATCGAAGAGACGTTCGCTCGCGAGGTACCAAGCGCATCGGCGATATCAGCCTGCGAGACGTCGCGTTCGCGTAACGCGAGCACCTGTGCCTGTCGATAGGTCAGCACGCTGGTCTCGGGATCGAAGCCGATCTCCGCTAGGAGTTCCTCGATATCGTCGATCACGGCGACCCGCCTCCGCCGACGCTGCAGGCTCGCGTGGCCATAGTAGCCTCTAGCCGTCGGCGGCATCAAAGCTTCCACGGTCCCGGCATCGGACGACCGCGATGGCGACACAGAAGTCGGACCAGCGTGTCGAGAACGAAACCGATCGTCGTCAGTCGGCGGAGTGGCTGGACACGGACTGGTCGTGTTCGGTCGGCGTCCCGGTCAGCGACTGGCGTGCGCGCCGGACCAGCGAGCGGCCAAATCGGACGACGTTCCCAGGACCGTCGTGCGGGCTGGGCGAACGATAGGAGACGATCAGCGACCACATCGTCGCGACGCCGAGCGACCCCAGCGCGGAAAACGACATCCCCATCGTCGCGTACGTTCCCGCGTAGATCGCCCCGATCGTCATCGACGGCACGCTCGAGCCAAGCGGCACGTTCGCCGTCGCATCACGCACTGTCGGGGCGAGAAAGGCGATCGAAAGGACGCTGCCAGCCAGGAAGACGAGATCTTGCCACATCATACCCACCACTAACTCGGTAGTGAGTAAATACTTCTCGGTATCAAACGGGGTCGACACACCGATCGAGAGTCACGGGGACCCGGAGACACGACGTGGGCTGCGCTCGGGACACCGACACTGGCACATACGGTCTGTTGTACCGATGTACCGGCGCAACCGCAGCTCGGGTCGCAGGTGCACCGAAACTGACTGACAGTAGTCCGATCAGTACTCGAGTTCCCAGCGCTCCTCGTCGAGATCGGCGAGCGTCTCAGCGACACCGTCTGCCAGCCGATACTCGGTTCCCTCTCGAACGACGGTTCCGTCGCGTTCTAGGTGTTCCAGGTGGGCATAGGATTCGCCGGGCCCGTGGAGGATGTGAATGTCCTCGAGCTCTCCGAATAGGTCGGCGCTGACGGTCCAGGTATCACAGGGACCGAGCCGATTCAGCGCGTCGAGCACCCGCCAGGAGCGTTCTTCGTGGTGATCGATGATGTACTGGGCACGAGCGGTGGGGTCGTCGATCGGCGCGCGGTGGCCCGGCCACGCGCGGTCGTAGTCGGCGTCGACGATTCCCTGTAGCGCACGGAGGTACGTCTCGAGCGGGCGCTCGACACGGATGTCCGCACCGCCAACATTGGGTGTGTAGACCGGCAACAGCGCGTCCCCGGAGAAGACGTGCCGTTTGCCATCGATCGTCGCCTCGAACATACAAAGCCCAGCCGCGTGGCCGGAGGTGTGGACGACCTCGAGATCGATTTCGTTGACGGTGAACGTCTCACCGTCCTCGAAGGACGTTACGGTCGGCGTTTCGACGGTCGTCTCGTCGTCGGTCATCCGGTCGACGAGCACCGCCTGCTTGTCCTCGGGCATCCCCCACTCGTCGAAGTAGCGCTGCTGACGGTCGTACATTGCGTTCCAGGCGTCTGTATCGTCTGCGACCAGGGCCGCATCGGCGGCGTGGACGTACACGTCAGCACCGCTTTCGGCCTGAATCTCGCCGGCTAGCCCGCAGTGGTCGTGGTGCCAGTGGGTCAGAAGGATTCGGTCGATATCCGCCAGTCCGAGACCGTGTTCGGAAAGTGCCGCCTCGAGTTGCCGGCGAGTCGTCGCCATCCAGTCGCCGGTATCGATCAACGTCACTTCCGAGCCATCGGCGAACAGATACGCGTTGTTATCACCTTCGAACGCAGCATTCGCCAGCGAGAGCCGTTGCATGAACCACATATATCACGCTCATTGAGAAAACGTTGTCTGAAGCGGCACGGGAGAACCGGGCCCGTAGTCACAGGCCGACTGCTGTCACGTGGTCCCGACACACCTATCGCGAGTCGCGGACCCGCCGGCACCCACTGGCAGGCGCCCGCATCAAACTGACTGTTGCAAACAGTCGGCTTCTCGCGCGCAAAGAACTATTTTTCTGACGCCAAGCACGGCGGTCGAGACGAAAACAACCGTCAACGTGCAGTCGATCGGATCGGGGACGACTGCAATCAAAATATCGACGCCGTCGGTTGTCTCGGCGGCTGTATCGTGTTCTCGGGCCTGTCCGGGCTCGCCACGGCCCGCGTCGACTGTCCACTCGAGACGCTAGGAGCCCCAGAAGTTCTCGCGGCTACCGAGTCGCTCACGATCGGGCGAGCGACCGTCATCGGGTTCGTCATCGATGTCGTCTGCCGTTGCGGATTCGTCGTCCTCACCGTCGCCGTCCTCGTCGGCCTCGTCGGCCTCCATGGGAAGGAGCTCGAGTTCCTCCGCCCGCGCGTGATTGCTGTGGACTCGCGTAATCTCGACGCGAGCGCGCGCTTCCGGCAGGACACCATCGACCATCACGATGAACCCGTCCTCGGTTCGACCGACACCGGCACCGCTTTCGTGCATGTCGACGACGTCGATGACGACCTCCTCGCCTGCCTTGACTGGCTGGGTTTTGAGATCCTCGATCGGCTGGTTGTAGTGATTACACCACTCCTTGCCACCCCGGTCGCCGTAGTGCTGGCACCCCATCCCCGAGATCCGTTCGGAGAACTCCGGGCAGTCGTCAGCGAGTGGACAGTCTGCCATGCACAGTACTACTAGCGGCGGTGTTAAACCGTTTCCGTCTTCGAGATGGCGAACACCACTGAAAGAAACGCTGGTAGCAAGCAACAGAAATATTGAAAGCAGATCTAACCTAGCTCGAATAATTATTAAAATATGGTAGCTGAACAGGGGGTGAATTACTTCCGATTTCGAAAAGGTTTACGGGGTGGGCGTTGCAGTATCCCATGATGAAAATTCTCGTTACGGTCAAAGAGGTGGCGACCGTCGAAGACGAGTTCGAAATCGAGGGAACCGAAATCGCAGGCCAGTACCTCGGTGCCGACTTGAACGAATGGGACGACTACGCGATCGAAGAGGCCGTCCAGCTCCAGGAAGACGGGATCGCCGACGAGGTCGTCGCGGTCACCATCGGCCCGGAAGACTGTGAACAGACCATCCGCCAGGCGCTCGCGAAGGGGGCCGACCGCGCCGTCCGCGTCTGGGACGACGCCCTCGAAGACGTCGACCTGCTCGACGTCAACGCCAAGACGGAGATCCTCAGCGCCGTTATCGAGGCCGAAGAGCCCGATCTCGTGCTCTCGGGTGTGCAAGCCGGCGACGACAGCTTCGGCGCGACCGGCGTCTCGGTCGCCGAAGAGATCGGCTTCCAGTGGGGTGCCGTCGTCAACCACTTAGAACACGATCTCGAGGACGGCGTCGCGTCGGTCCGCCGCGAACTCGAGGGTGGCGTCGAGGAGCTGACCGACATCGAACTGCCCGCCGTGTTGACGATCCAGACGGGGATTAACGAGCCCCGCTATGCAAGCCTGCGTGGCATTCGCCAGGCCCAGCGCAAGGAACTCAACGTCCAGACGCTCGATGATATCGGCGTCGACGAGAGCACGATCGAAACCGAACTCGAGCTGACGGAGATGTACGAGCCCGAAAGCGAAAGTGACGCGACCGTCTGGGAAGGCAGCGCCGACGAGACGGCTGGAGAGCTCGGTGAGCTGCTTCGCGACAAGGGGGTGGCACAATGACGGACGTCCTCGCAGTCGCGGACCACCGCCGCGGTGACCTCCGCGACGTCAGCTACGAGATCATCACCGCCGGTCGCGAACTCGCCGACGAAACCGGTGGCGACCTCCATCTGGCTGTCATCAGCGGCACCGTCGACGACTTCGCCGACAAGCTCAACCGCGAGGGCGTCGACGCCATCCACACCGTCGACCACGGCGAAGAGTTCAACCACGACGTCTACGCGCAGGCGGTCACGCAGCTCTACGACGAGCTCGCACCCCAGTTCATCGTGACACCCAACAGCGTCAACGGGCTCGATTACGCGCCCGCCGTCGCGAACGAACTCGACCTGCCGATCGTCACCGACACCGTCGACCTCGAGGCCGACGGCGAGACCCTGATTGCTACTCGCGAGATGTACGGCGGCAAGGTCGAGACGACCACCCAACTCGAGGGTGACGCCGTCGTCACGATCCGCGGTGCCGAGTGGCCCGCTGCCGAAGGCACCGGCGACGCCGCGATCGAGGCCTTCGACGCCGACATCGACGAGGACGCGATCGGCTCGACCGTCACCGGCTTCGAGGAAGTCGGCGGTGGCGACGTCGATATCAGCGAGGCCGAGTTGCTGGTCTCGGTCGGTCGCGGGATCGAAGAAGAGGAGAACCTCGAGATGATCCGCGACCTGGCCGACGCTTTGGACGCGACGCTGTCGTCCTCGCGCCCGATCGTCGACAACGGCTGGCTGCCCAAGAACCGTCAGGTCGGCCAGTCCGGGAAGGTCGTCACGCCCGACGTTTACATCGCGATCGGTATCTCCGGGGCGGTCCAGCACGTCGCCGGCATGAAAGGCTCCGATACGATCGTCGCGATCAACACCGACCCCAACGCGCCGATCATGGACATCGCCGACTACGCCATCGTCGACGACCTCTTCGATGTCGTCCCCGAACTCATCGACGAGTTCCAGTAACCACACCGCGAACGAGCATCGCGAGTGAGCGGCTTTTTGGTCCAGATTTTTTCGCGAGTGGTCGCGAACCCGTGAGCGACCCGAGCGAAAAAAGGTGGTCGCACGTCGTCCCCGAACTCATCGACGAGTTCCAGTAACCACACCGCGAACGACGTGAGCGAGCGGCTTTCCTCGTGAACGCAGTGAACG
Source organism: Natrinema sp. HArc-T2 (assembly GCF_041821085.1). Taxonomy (NCBI): domain Archaea; kingdom Methanobacteriati; phylum Methanobacteriota; class Halobacteria; order Halobacteriales; family Natrialbaceae; genus Natrinema; species Natrinema sp. HArc-T2. The sequence continues at coordinate 255,447 of NZ_JBGUAZ010000004.1, forward strand.
AGGGCTCGGCAGAGCTGCGCCCTTCCGGTGTTTTTGGTCGATATCTTTCGTAGGAGTCTCTAATCGTGCAAAAATTTCGTTTCGGATCCGTCAGCTACTTTTCTACCCACTCCTAAGCGCGGTTGATGGAACTGCTGGAGCGCCGACGGGCACTGATCGAAAAGCGCCTCGTCGAGGTGGTCGAAGGGGTCGAGCCCGAGACGCTCTCCAACGAAGTTCGCCATATCGCGCTCTCCGGGGGGAAGCGTGTCCGACCGATGGTGACGCTGTTGGCCTGCGAAACGGTGGGTGGACGGGCAGAGGACGCCGTCGAGTTCGGCGTCGGAATCGAACTCGTCCATACGGCGTCGCTCGTTATCGACGACATCATCGATCGCTCCGAACTCCGACGCGGGACGACCAGCGCCTGGGCTGAATTCGGTCACGGCCCGGCGATCATCACCAGCGACGGCTTACTGGGCGAGGCGTTCGCGCTCTTTTCGCCCGATCCGGACGCGACCCGCGTCGTCGCCGACGCGATGGTCGAACTCGGTGTCGGCGAGGCGACCGAACTGGCAGCCCAGCCAGCCAACGAAGACGAGTACATGACACTCGCTCGCCGGAAGACCGGCGCGCTGTTCCGGGCTGCTGCCGAACTGGGAGCCATCGCCGCCGACTCCGATCCCGTCACGGTCGATGCGCTGGGCGAATACGCAGAACGGGTCGGCGTTGCCTTCCAGATCAGAGACGACGTGTTAGACGCCGTCGCCGATCCCGAAGCGCTCGGCAAACCGACCGGTCACGACGCTGCTCTCGAGCGACCGTCGGTCGTTCAAGTGACCGATCTCACGCCGGACGAGGCCAACGCCGCTGCCCGGCGGGAAGCCGACCGCGCGATCGACGCCCTGGATCGCGTTGAGGTCGCTGATTCCGACGCCCGACAGTATCTCCTCGAGCTCGCGGAGTTCGTCGTTCAGCGCGAACGGTAACGCAACTCGTCAGACCCGATCGGCCTGTCGCGTTCCCTCCTCACGCCCCGCGTCGGACAGTCGTGATTCCGCGACGGCAAACGTAAGCGTACTTGCGATTCCGAGTACCGTCCCTGCCGTCAGCGCTGCCGCCAGATAAGCGATCTCGACCTTGCCGAGGAAGAACGCGCTCACCGCGTGGAGGACGACCGCGATCGAGAGTACGTAAAAGGGCGCATTGAGATAGCGCCACTCGAGCGAGCCAGCGATGTACTCGTCGGTAATCTGGCCGAGACTGGTCGTCAGTCCGGCAGCGGCAAACCAGTGAATCGAGCCGTAGACGAGCGCGGCGAGCATGACGGGAGCCTCGAGGTCGCCACCGGTCGATGTCCGGACGGCCTCGAGGCTGTCGTGTCCGCTGACGCCTCCGAGAACGAACAGAGCGGCGGCGACGACGTACGCAAACAGGGTCGTCCGACCGGCATACAGCGATCGGCGAGCGCGTTCGACCGCTGTGTCGAGTCGATCGCCGAGGCCGAGCCCGCGCGAGATGAGATACAGGCCGAGCAGCGTCGACGTCGTTCCCAACACGAGCCCGGGGAGGTTCAGGACGGCTCCGACCAGTGCGAGCGGGTAGATCAACAGGAGAATGCCAAGCGGGATGAGGACTGTCCCGCGCGTCTCGGGGTCGTCTAACACCTGTTTGATCGTGTAGTACATCGACTCTAAGTTCTGAGCCTGCCGAACGACGACCCGGCGAACGCCGTCGATGGGCACCCGCGAGCGGATGATCGGGATGACGGATTCGTCCTGTGCGCCGTCGGTGATCACGAGTGCGGTGACGTCTTCGCCGGTCGAGAGGCTCGCGAGGACGGTGTCGACCTCGTCGCCGACCTCGCGGTTGGCGCTGACGTCGCCCTGATCGTTACCGGTGACGACGGCGACCTCGACGCTCTCGTCGCGCTCGGCGAGATCGTCGTAGATGTGCAACCCCTGGAAGATAACGTTGACGTCCGAGTCCTCCGGATCCGCGGTCGCGAGGGCGACGGCTGCCTCCTCGACCGGGTCGCGACCGATGACCGGCGTCGAGAAGCCGGTCTTGCGGCCGAGATCGTCGTCGAGGTCGACACAGAGGACCAGCAGCATCGGGTTGTGGTTGCACGCCGCGCTATTTCCGTCTTCTGGGACAGCCTATCTCATCACGCGTCCGACGAGTATCGGATCGTCTCGAGACGGTCGAATGCACCGTTCGAGCGATCCGTCCCACGGGACGGATCAACGAAGCACAGCGACGCCGTAATCCGCACCCCTTTTGAGGCTCGGACGGCTACGGTTGTTCGAATGATCTCGAAGGGCTGTGAGCAGTGCGCGAAAGGTGGGAAGATGGTGCTGTTCGTCTACGGCTACTGCGACCAGCGCGACTGCTTTTACTGCCCGCTCGGCGAGAATCGCAAGAACGTCACCGACGTCTACGCCAACGAGCGACTCGTCGAAGACGACGAGGACGTCCTCACCGAAGCCCACCGGATGGACGCGCTCGGCACGTCGATCACCGGCGGCGAACCTCAGGAGGCACTGGGACGGACCTGTCACTACCTCGAGTTGCTCAAAGACGAGTTCGGCGAGGACCACCATACTCACCTCTACACCGGAATTACGGGTGGTCGCGAGAACATGCGACGGCTCTCCGAAGCGGGCTTGGACGAGATTCGCTTCCACCCACCACTCGAGCAGTGGGGTAACCTCCACGGTTCCGAGTGGGAGGAGATCCTCTATATCGCCCGCGAAGAAGGCCTCACGCCCGCCTTCGAGATTCCCGGCATCCGCGCCGAAGAGGAGTTCCTCGAGTTCTTAGATGAAGGCGCAGCGGAGTTCTGTAACGTCAACGAGTTCGAGATGAGCGACGGGAACTACCGTCGGATGCAGGAACAGGGGTTCGAACTCAAAGAAGACCACATGAGCGCCGTCGACGGCTCCCGCGAGGACATCCTCGAGGCCATGGGCGACCACGAACGAGTCTACTTCTGTACCTCCGTGTTCAAGGACGCGGCCCAGCACCGCCGCCGCCTGAAGCGCATGGCCCGCAACGTCCGCCGCGAATTCGACGACGTCACCGACGACGGTACCCTCGTCTACGGGAAGACCTACGCCGACCCCGAACGACTCGAGGCCCTCGGTGTCCCCGAGGAATTCTACACCGTCAAGACGAACCACGTCGAAGTCGCCTGGTGGCTCCTCGAAGAGATGATCGAGGAAGGCGATCTCGAAGACGGCGAGATCGTCGAGCAGTATCCGACCTACGATGGCCAGGTCGTCGAGCGGACGCCGTTAGCGTAGGTACCGTGGGCTGTTTTGGTGCAGGTTTTTGCGCGAGGGAGAGTCGAACGAACCCGAGCGGAAAACGATGCACGTGGCAAGTTGTCGAACGGACGCTGCCGGCCTGATCGCGAACAAACAGTGTGAGCGAGCCGTCTTTTGCACTGTATAACGATCGTCCCGCAGCGTACAACACCCAAAAACGGTCGTTCCAGTTCGTTTCCGATCCGTTCGCCGTCGATCGAGTTGTAGCCGTTTATCGAGGCTGTAGTAATGGCGACCGTCTCGGAAGACGTGGCTACGATGCAATTCCGAAACGCCGCAGTAATCGCCGTTGCACTGCTTGTGGCTCTTTCCGGGTGTAGTGCCCTCGGAGGCACTCAAGCCGGTGAGCCGACAAACGAGACCGACACGAAGTCAGTGACTGAGTCGAACGCGAACGGATCCGACGACTCGGATAACACGTCGAGTGATGTCGAACCGACCGAGGAAGACACGAGCACGGATGGTGGTGACGCCACCGCAACTGCAGCGTGGTCTCCACCCGAAGAACCGAACCGACCGATGGAGGATAACCGTGAGGACCGGATCAAGTCCGTCACATTCGTCGACAAAGTGCCCGCGGAAAGCGGTGAGGGATACTCGAACTTCAACCTCGAGGTCGTCGCCAATACCAGTATGGAGAACGTCGATCCGCCGGAACACGGCGACGTGGAGGGCGAGCCGTACTTCTTCGTCAAGATCAACGAAGACGAGCAGAAGATCATCGAGCGCACAGAAGAAGTCCGGATGACGGAAAACGGCACGTTCACAATCGACGTTCGGCCAGCCGGGATCGAAGAATTCGGCGCGGGCTCACTGACCGTCGAAGTCTTCCTGATGGACGAAGACAAAGACTGGGACGACATCTACGCCTCGGTTGGCACGGAGATTCAGTACACTCCGGACACGAGCACTGACAGCTCGAATTCGACCACCACCGATTCGGAGTCGACTGAGAGCTAAGCGTCGGCCCCGGGCGGTGACGGTCCGATCGATCAGTCGAAATTGGTCAGGTCGACGCCCGGCAACGTGATGAGATTCTCCCGCCCGATGCGGAGTTTCTCGATCTCGCCGTCGTCGTCCATCTTCGACAGCAACTGCGAAACCTTGGCGTTCGACCAGCCGGTTTCAGAGACGATAGACGCCTGTTTCATCCGACCGCCGTTTTGTTTGAGCAGGCGGAGGACGCGCTCCTCGTCACTCAACAGTTCGGGATCGATGTCGTGGTGGTCGGATTCTTCGAACTCGAGGCTCGTTCCGTGCCCACGTTCACCATCGCTATCCTCAGCGACAGACTTGCCAGTTGTCGTCGAACCAGACGACGAGTTCACACCGGTTGCGGGCTCGGACCGGTTGGCGGTATCCGTGGCCGGCGTGGCATGGTCGTTGGGATCGCGGTCGCCGAACCCGATCCACTTCAGCGATGGCAGTCGATCGGTCGGTATCTGCGATTCGATCTTGCCGTCACGTTGAGCCAACAGGTAGCCGCCGGTCCCGATGGCAGCGACGATTACGAGGGCGCCCCCGATCAGCCACCCCGACATCGACAGCGGAACGGTCCCGGTCCGAACGAACACGATCTCGAGTTCGTCGGTAGTAAAGTCATAGGGACCGTCCCAGGAGAGTTGCGTCGGTGTCTCGAGGGCATACTTGGACGGCGCTTCGATGACGAGACGCTGCCCCGCAGTCAACCCCATCCACGTTCCGTGTTCCGACTGGAACGCGTCACCGACGTGGATTCGATCACTGTCGACGGTTGCGAAGTTCGTCCAGGTGAACGAATATGAGACCACACCGATCTGGACGTCCTCGTTTGTGGTCGCTACTTCATTGCTGTCGTCACCATCAGTCGACGAATCGATGATGCGTGGTTCGTTCCACTGAACGTCTTCGATCGACATCTCACGACCGGTTTCTTGTTGAGCGATGCGGCGGAAGTGCTCGAACTGTTCGGGGTCGGATTTGATAGGTCGCTCGCCGGCCTCGACCTGATCGGCGTACTCTCGAAAGACAGCAGTCTCGCTCTCATTCGTGAGGAGAAACCGACTTTCGATCGTCCAGCGAACGTCACCGTTATCGCGAACGGTGAGCCGGATTACCTGCTTTGGATCGGCTTCTGCTGTGGGATTACTCGACTGCACTGCAGTGAGAGGTGACACTGACCGATCGACCGATCGTGCGTGGGAGTCACTCGATATCGGGGACGATATTCGCTCCAGCGATGTCGGGGACTGATCGGCGACTGCAGCCGGCTGTTCGGGTGAGGGTAAAGCGGCTGCAGCAGGTAAAGCGACCACCGCTCCCAGGAAAGACGCCGCCAGGAGGGCTGAGAGGGCAACTGTGATGGCGGTGGATACCCGCATTCGTACCAACGGGTGGTTTCCCGGGGGAAAAAACCCTTTCCATCGAAAAATAAAATCTTACCGGCGGAAGTGAAACGTCTCGACGGTGGAGAGCGGTTCTGCTTTCGGTGTCAAGACCGTATTAGCAGCGTTTTATTTATCAGTACCGTGATCAGATAGCAGTGCGACCAGTTTTTGTATCAGGGGTGTTTACGGCTGGACGATGAACCGCGCGATCACGCCCCTCCTCGCACTGCTGCTCGTCTCATCCCTGACTGTCGTCCCTGGGATGGCGACACCTGGAGTCTCAGCAGGCGCGCCCGCATCGATGTCGGTTCAAAATCAGGTCGCCACGGCCGACTCGACCAACAGCGAGCTGCTAACGGTGTCGAACACGACGAATCGTCTCTCGCTCGAGGAAGAGTCGAGAAGCGAGTACGCCGAATACGGCCCCGACCTTGGCGTAGCACTCGCAAGTACAGACGACGAGCTTCGGATCGATCACGCCCAGTATGCGACTATCGATCGGCAGTTTGACGATGCGACCGCGGAGGAACGACGTGCGTTACTCCAAACCGCATACGATCAGTTGAAAAACCGCTCGGACACTCTCAGGACGCGTGAAGAGCAGGCTGTAAGAGCACATGCTGCCGGAGAGATCTCGAGCACACAGCTCTTGCAGACACTGCTTCGAAACCAGCAGGAAGCAGCCGCCCTCTCCGAAGCGTTCGGTGAACTCGAAGAGCGTTCGGATCGCGTTCCTGGTAGTTCACTGTCGGTCGAAGACCAGCAGGATCAACTCGAGCTGTACCGCACTACGATTCGGTCGCGATTGAAGTCGGCTGCATACGGTGAGAACGACAGCAAGGACTATCTTGCTATTGAAACGTCGGAGAATGGGTACGTCATCGCTTCTCTCGGCGAGAGCTACATCCGGGAAGCAGTCCGGTTTGACAATCGAGACACGTCGCGACCGACCCAATTCGACGACATCTTGGATGCGTACGAGCACAGCCGCCAGCTGTATCCCTGGGCATACGAAACGGTTCAGTCACCGTCGTTCAACGAATACACCACGGTACAACTGTACCGGATCGACAACAACCACGATCAGGGCCATCTCATGGCGTATCTCGACGGCGGAACGGGTGATATTTATCGAGAGATGCAGGTTCTCGATTACAAGTCGCTACCCGAAAGCGAAAACGGCAACACTGCGGTCACGAGCGGACTCGAGCTGTCGATCAGGGAAACAAAAGCGAACGGGCTAGCTACCGTAACGGTAACCGACGAAGAGACAGGAGAGCCCCAATCGGCAACGATCACGATCGACGGGTTCACGGTTGGAACGACAGCCGACGACGGCAGTCTCTGGTACGTGCCGCCCGGAGACGAGTACGAACTGCAGGCAGAAACGGAAGCCGGGACGACCGCTACCGTCACCCTCTCGAGTTCCTAATCGAAGGGGAAACACAAGCCCAGAAATCGACTGCTATTACTCGATGGTCGGCTGAACGATCGCCGATGTGTGGCCGAGTCTTTATATCACAACACGCGGCCAAGAGGTGTTGTGACCGAGGAGACGGACTTCGCTACGGCTACCGACACGCGTGCCACGAGCCCGATCGTCGGGGTACTCATGGTGATTGCACTCACCGTCTGCCTGGCAGCTGTCATCGCAGTCAGCGTCGGGGCGTGGTCACTCGAGCCGGCCAGTCCAACCACGACATTCGAACTGTCAGCCGATGGGAACAACTCTGCAATCGTGATCACGCACGTCACGGGAGATCCCATCGATGTCGAGACGCTGTCAGTCACGATCGCGATCAACGGCACGACGCTGGCTGCACAACCACCGGTTCCGTTTGTCGGTGCGAGTGGGTTCGACGGGACGCCTGAGGGCCCGTTCAACGCGAAAAGCGACACGACGTGGACGGCAGGAGAGCGTGCCGGCGTGTCGATCGCCGGGACGAACAGTCCAACGCTTGCAGCGGGCGACTCGGTCAGCGTCACGCTCGCCGTCGACGGGCGAGAAGTGGCTACCCTCGAGGCGACGGCAAGCTGAGTCCTGATCGGTTATTTCGGCGCGCGACCGATCGTCGTGATCGCGACGTCGGGGTCGTACGACGGGCCCATGAAGGCGTGTTTGACCTCCTCGAAGCCGGCGGTCTTGAACATCTGATCGGCCTCGTATTCGTCGTAAAAGAGCATGATCGAGTCGGCCAGCAGTTGGCTGACGACGTTATCGGGATAGTTCGGCCCGACGACGAGGACCTGTCCGCCGGGTTTGAGGACGCGGCGGAACTCCCGAAGCGCGAGGATCGGATTCGGCCAGTACTCGATCGAACCCGATGACCAGACGACGTCGAACGTATCCGTCGCGAACGGCAGTCGTTCGGCGTCACCCCGATGGAAGTGAACCGGCGGTGCGCGTTTGCCGAACTTCTCGTAGGCCTGTTCGAGCTGGTGTTCACTCTGGTCGAGCGCATAAACCTCGTCGACGTGCTCGAGCAAGCCTTCGGTCGCGAAGCCGGTCCCACAGCCGACGTCGAGGACGGTCATCTCCTCCTCGATATCGAGCAGGGAGAGCGCATCGTTGCGCATCTCCTCGGTCCAGATGAAGGGGTTCACCTGATCGTAGACCCGCGAGAGGTACTTATAAAACAGTCGGGCACGGGCCTTGTTCTCGAGAAGTCCCATTAGTGATTGATTTCGATCCGATCGACATATGTCTGCTGTTCCCGGCGCTATGAGATGCAACTAACACGAAATTACTGGCTGTTCGAGATGGACACACACTGAGTCACTTTCGCAACTACCATATACACGCTCTGGCAAACGTCTGATTGCTTAGAGTATGCCGAGGCCAGAGGTTCTCGAACGAATTAAGTCGGTCGAAGACGAGGCCGACGAGATCGTCGCATTGGCAGAAAACGACCGCGACGAGCGAATAGCCGAGGCCCGGAAACGTGCCGAGGAAATTCGCACAGAAGCGGAACAGGAGGCGCAGGAGGTAAAAGAGCGCCGTCTGGAGGAAGCTCGCGAAGAGATCGATGCGGAATGCGAGCAGGTCCTCGAAGAAGGAGAACAGGAGCGCGAGGCACTCGCCGAGCGCGCCCGTGACCGGGTCGACGAAGTGACCGACCACGTCGTCGAACTGTTCCAGGAGGACGTCCATGCTCAGACCTGAACGGATGAGCAAGGTCTCGGTGACCGGTTCCCGGGGCGTTATGCCCACGGTCATCGAGACGATCCACGGACTGAACCTGGTACATCTCTCGGACTACGACGGCTCGTGGGAGGGCTTCGACAACGGCAATCCCATCGCCGGCGCCGATCAGGCATCCGAGAAGTTGGTGACCGTCCGCGCCCTCCAGAGCACCCTGGAGCTGTCGACCGACGAGGCCGAACCGGGGAGCATCGACGAGGAGTGGGAAGCGCGACTCGAGGAGATCCGCACGCGGGTCAACGAACTCGACGATCGCCGCGGAGAAATCACCAACGAGCTGCGACAGATCGACGAGAAGATCAACCGCGTCGCGCCCTTTGCGGAACTGGGCATCGACCTCGACCTGCTGTCGGGGTACGAGACGGTCGACGTGGTCGTCGTCGAAGGTGACGTCGACGCGATCGAGGACGCCGTCGCCGCGACCGACGAGATTCGGGCCTTCGAGACGTTCACCGGTGGCGATGTCGTGGCGATCGTCGCCGCACCTACCGAGGACACCGACGAGGCGCCGATCGACGACGCACTGGTCGGTGTCGACGTCACCCGACACGAGGTGCCCGAGACCGAGCAGAGTCCCGACGCGTACGTCGCAGAGCTCGAGGACGAAAAGCAATCCCTCGAGTCCCGACGTGACGAGATCGACGCGGAACTCGAGGAGATCAAACAGGCGGAAGCCGACTTCCTCCTGCGCGTCGAAGAGCGGCTGACGATCGAGGTCCAGCAGGCGGAAGCGCCGCTGCAGTTCGCGACGACCGATCGCGCGTTCATCGCGGAGGGCTGGATCCCGACCGACGACTACGACCGACTCGTCGCTACGTTGAACGACGCAGTCGGCGACAGCGTCGAGATCGAAGAACTCGAGCGGGCCGATTACGACCGCCACGGCGCACACGCCCACACTGAAGACGTACAGGAGGGCGCGCCGTCGGCAGCCGACGAAGAGGACGAATCGCCCGCCGAAGCGGACGACCAACAGCAGAAAGCGGTTACCGACGGTGGCTCGACGGTCACGATGGGCGACGAGCCGCCGACGATCCAGAACAATCCGGGTCCAGCGAAGCCGTTCGAACTGCTCGTGCAGGCAGTCAACCGGCCGAAATACAGCGAACTGGATCCGACGGTCTTCCTGTTCCTGACGTTCCCGGCGTTCTTCGGGTTCATGATCGGTGACGCCGGCTACGGCATCATCTACATGGCCCTCGGAGGCTACATGGCAACGCAGGTCGACAGCGAAGCGATATCCAGTCTCGGCGGCGTCGCCGTCTGGGCTGGTCTGTTCACGACCATCTTCGGGTTCATCTACGGCGAGATCTTCGGACTGCACATCCTCGGAGAGGTCGTCTGGCACGACATGCTGAACGTCGAGCTGCTCCCGCTGAACAAGGGACTTGAGCCGGCAGCGGCCGACTTCGCGCTTGGCTGGATGGTCATTAGCGTGCTGGCCGGGATTCTCCACCTCAACATTGGATACATCCTGGACTTCTACGAGAACCTCAGCCACGGCTTCAAAGACGCCCTCTTCCACAGTGGATCCTGGATCCTGATGCTCAACGGCATCTGGGTCTGGATCTTCTCGACGCAGGGCGAGAGTGCGAAGCCGAACTTCCTGTTCACGACGTTCGCAAGCGACGGGCCGTTCCCGATCGGCTTCACCGGGTTCCCGGAGTGGGGACTCGTCACGATCCCAGGACTCGATTTCCTGTTGACGGCCCCGCTGCTGGCCTTCTTGATCGGGCTCGTGATGCTGATCGTCAGCGAACCCGTCGAGGCCGTCGAAGCGCTCGACGTCGTCGTGAACGTCTTCTCGTACACCCGGATGGGCGCAGTGTTGCTCGCGAAGGCCGGTATGGCGTTCGTGGTCAACCTGCTGTTCTTCGGCGCCTACGAGGACCCCAACGGGGAGTTCCACTTCCTTCGAACGCACGAGCCGAGCTACGTCGCCGAACACTACGGCGAGGGTGCCGAGGTCGTCTTCAACGGCCTCATGCACTCGGGCACTGCTGCCCTACTCGGCGGACTTGTGATTCTCGTACTCGGACACGTGGTCGTGCTAGCACTTGGCGTGACAAGCGCCGGCTTACAGGCCGTTCGTCTCGAGTACGTCGAATTCTTTAACAAGTTTTATGAAGGCGGTGGGGAGAACTACGAACCGTTCGGAACCGATCGAAACCACACTGAGGACTACTAACAATGAGTGAAATTGAACTCGCGGACGTTGTACTGCAGGCAGGACAGGCGGCTGGACCAACTCTCGAAAACGCTGGCGCGGCGGCGATCGCCGTCGGCCTCGCGGCGCTCGCAGCGGGCTATGCCGAGCGTGGTATCGGCGCAGCTGCAGTCGGCGCCATCGCTGAAGACGACGACATGTTCGTTCCAGGCCTGATCATGACCGTCCTCCCAGAGACGCTCGTGATCCTGGCCCTGGTCGTCGTCTTCATCGTGTAAAAGCAACCCCCCTTCTTCACCAATGAGTTTGGACACAGTCGTCAAAGACATTCGAGACGAGGCCAACGCGCGTGCGGAGGACATCCGCGCGGAGGGCGAAACGCGCGCCGAGGAGATCGAATCGGCCGCCGAGTCCGACGCCGAGGATATCCTCGCCGACGCGGAAGCTGCGGTCGACCGCGAAATCGACCAACTCCGCGAACAGCGTCTCTCCAGTGCGAAGCTGGAGGCGAAACAGAAGCGTCTGGAGGCCCGCCGTGACGTCCTCGGAGAGGTCCGGGAAGCAGTCGAGGCCGAACTCGCCGCCCTCGAGGGCGACACTCGCGAGGAACTGACCCGCGAGCTGCTCGAGGCCGCAAGCGACGAGTTCGACGCAGGTGACGACGTCAGCGTCTATGGTCGCAGCGACGACCAGGCACTGCTCGAGTCGATCGTCGACGAGTACGACGGCTACGAGTACGCCGGAGACGTCGACTGTCTCGGCGGCGTCGTCGTCGAGAGCGAGCAGTCCCGCGTCCGGGTCAACAACACGTTCGACTCGGTTCTCGAGGACGTGTGGGAGGACAACCTCCAGGAGATCAGCAACCGACTCTTCGAGCAATGAGCGCAGGAGCCTCGAATCCGGAATACGTGAACGCTCGCGTTCGGTCGCGCCGAGCCTCGCTGTTCTCGGACGAAGACTATCGCAAGCTGATCCGGATGGGGCCGAGCGAGATCGCGCGGTTCATGGAGGAGACCGAGTACGAACGCGAGATCAACGAGCTCGGAACGCGCTTTTCGGGTGTCGACCTGATCGAGTACGCGCTCAACCGCAATCTCGCAAAGCACTTCGACGATCTGATCGACTGGTCGCAGGGGCGACTCTACGACCTCATCGCTCGGTACCTCCGGAAGTTCGACGTCTGGAACCTGAAGACGATCTTCCGCGGGATCTACACCGACAGTGATCCCGAGGACATCCGGACGGATCTCATCCGTGCCGGCGAACTCGAAGACCGGACTGTCGATCGCCTCCTCGAGGCCGACACGATCGAGGACGCAATCGAAGTGCTCTACGGCACGATGTACTACGAGGCGCTGACCGAGGCCTTCGAGGAATACGAAGAGACCGGCGCGCTCGTCCCCCTCGAGAACGCCCTAGATCGAGAGTTCTACGAGAACTTGCTCGCAGACGTCTCCCGTGGCCCGGGTGACGAGCCACAGGAAGGCCCGATAGCGAACTACATCGAGTTCCTACAGGCCGAGATCGACTTCCGGAACGCCCGGAACGCGTTGCGCCTCGCCCGCAGCGGGGCCGACCTCGATCCCGCAGCCTACTACATCGACGGCGGCGTCCTGTTCGACGAGTCCGACCTCAATCGGCTCGTCGGCGACTACGACGCGCTCGTCGATCACATCGCCGAGAACCGCCACTACGGCGACCGCCTCTCGGAGGCGCTCGATCAGTTGCGCGGTGCTGACAGCCTTATCCAGTTCGAGCACGCACTAGACGCTGCGTTGCTCGAGTACTCGGATACGCTCTCGAGCATCTACCCGACCTCGATTTCGGCCGTGTTGTCGTACATCCTCGCGAAAGAGCGCGAGGTCGAGAACATCCGTGCCATCGCACGGGGCCGTGAGGTCGGACTCGACGAAAACAAGATCGAAGAGGAACTGGTGGTGCTATGAGCCAGGTAATCGCAGTCGTCGGCAGCCCGGAGTTTACGACCGGCTTCCGCCTCGCGGGGGTCAGCCGGTTCGAGAACGTGCCAGACGACGAGAAAGACGAACAGCTAGACGACGCCGCGACAGCCGCTCTCGAAGACGAGGGCGTCGGGATCGTCGTCATGCACGACGACGACCTCGAGCACCTGTCGCGTAACGTTCGCCAGGAGGTCGAGACGAGCGTCGAGCCAGTCGTCGTCACGATCGGGAGCGGCACCGGTGGCGGCGGCCTGCGCGAGCAGATCAAACGCGCGATCGGTATCGACCTGATGGAAGAGGACGAAGACAGCTAAACTATGAGCCAGGCAGAAGACATCGAATCCGTCGACGAAGACGGTGTAATCGAAAGCGTGAGCGGTCCCGTCGTGACCGCCACGGACCTCGACGCCCGGATGAACGACGTCGTCTACGTCGGCGACGAAGGACTGATGGGCGAGGTCATCGAGATCGAAGGGAACCTGACCACGATTCAGGTCTACGAGGAAACCTCCGGCGTCGGCCCGGGCGAACCCGTCCAGAACACGGGCGAGCCCCTTTCCGTCGACCTCGGACCCGGCATGCTGGACTCCATCTACGACGGCGTCCAGCGGCCACTCGACGTCCTCGAGGAGAAGATGGGGACCGCGTTCCTCGACCGTGGGGTCGACGCCCCCGGAATCGACCTTGAGAAGAAGTGGGACTTCAACCCCGAAGTCGAGGAAGGCGACACGGTCGAACCCGGCGACGTCGTCGGGATCGTCGAAGAGACCGTTACCATCGACCACAAGGTCATGGTGCCACCGGACTACGAGGGCGGCGAGGTCACGTCGATCGAGGCCGGCGAGTTCACGGTCGAGGAGACCGTCGTCGAACTCGACAGCGGCGAAGAGATCCAGATGCACCAGGAGTGGCCGGTCCGTGAAGCCCGGCCCGCCGGTGAAAAAGAGACGCCGACCGAGCCCCTCGTGACCGGGCAGCGCATTCAGGACGGCCTATTCCCGCTCGCGAAGGGTGGGACGGCGGCGATTCCCGGGCCCTTCGGCTCCGGGAAGACCGTCACCCAGCAGCAACTCGCCAAGTGGTCCGACGCGGACATCGTCGTCTACATCGGCTGTGGCGAGCGTGGCAACGAGATGACCGAGGTCATCGAGGACTTCCCGGAACTGCCGGACCCGCAGACCGGGAACCCGCTGATGGCTCGGACCTGTCTCATCGCCAATACGTCGAATATGCCCGTCGCAGCCCGTGAGTCCTGTATCTACACTGGGATCACGATCGCAGAGTACTACCGTGACATGGGCTACGACGTCGCGCTGATGGCCGACTCCACCTCGCGGTGGGCAGAGGCCATGCGGGAGATCTCGAGCCGACTCGAGGAGATGCCCGGCGAAGAGGGCTACCCCGCATATCTGGCGGCTGCACTTTCCGAGTTCTACGAGCGCGCCGGCAAGTTCCAGCTGATCAACGGCGGCGAAGGCTCGATTTCGGTCGTCGGTGCGGTCTCCCCGCCCGGCGGCGACTTCTCCGAGCCAGTTACCCAGAACACCCTGCGTATCGTCAAGACGTTCTGGGCGCTTGACGCCGACCTCGCAGAGCGTCGGCACTTCCCGGCGATTAACTGGAACGAGTCCTACTCGCTGTACAAGGACCAGCTCGACCCGTGGTGGGAATCGAACGTCGAGAGCGACTGGCCCGAGGTTCGCCAGTGGGCCGTCGACGTGTTAGACGAGGAGGACGAACTTCAAGAGATCGTCCAGCTCGTCGGTAAGGACGCGCTGCCGGAAGACCAGCAGCTGACCCTCGAGGTCGCACGCTACCTGCGTGAGGCGTGGCTCCAGCAGAACGCGCTCCACGACGTCGACACTTACTGCGAACCCGAGAAGACCTACCGGATGCTCCAGGCGATCAACACGTTCAGCGACGAGGCCTTCGAGGCGCTCGAGGCTGGCGTCCCGGTCGAGGAGATCCAGGACGTCGACGCTGCGCCGCGGCTCAACCGGATGGGCACGGCCGAAGAGTGGAACGAGTTCATCGACGAGATCGAGAACGACCTCCAAGAACAACTCCGCGCACTGTACTAACAATGAAAGAGTACCAGACAATCACGGAAATCAGCGGTCCGCTGGTGTTCGCCGAGGTCGACGAGCCGGTCGGGTACGACGAAATCGTCGAAATCGAGACCCCACAGGGCGACACCCTTCGCGGACAGGTACTGGAATCGAGCGAGGGTATCGTCTCGATCCAGGTGTTCGAAGGCACGGGCGGGATCGACCGCAACGCCTCCGTTCGCTTCCTGGGCGAGACGATGAAGATGCCCGTCACCGAGGATCTGCTCGGGCGGGTGTTAGACGGCTCCGGGAACCCGATCGACGGCGGCCCGGAGATCGTCCCCGACAAGCGACAGGACATCGTCGGCGAAGCGATCAACCCCTTCTCCCGGGAGTACCCCGAGGAGTTCATCCAGACCGGTGTGTCGGCCATCGACGGCATGAACACGCTGGTCCGTGGCCAGAAGCTGCCGATCTTCTCCGGCTCGGGGCTGCCCCACAACGAACTCGCACTCCAGATCGCCCGACAGGCGACCGTGCCAGAAGAGGAAGAAGGCGAGGACGGCGACGGCTCCGAATTCGCAGTCATCTTCGGTGCGATGGGGATCACCGCCGAAGAGGCAAACGAGTTCATGGACGACTTCGAGCGCACCGGTGCGCTCGAGCGCTCCGTCGTCTTCATGAACCTCGCGGACGACCCGGCAGTCGAGCGCCAGGTCACGCCGCGACTCGCCTTGACGACAGCCGAGTACCTGGCCTTCGAGAAGGACTACCACGTGCTGGTCATCCTGACGGACATGACCAACTACTGTGAGGCACTGCGAGAGATCGGTGCCGCACGTGAGGAGGTTCCGGGTCGACGTGGCTACCCCGGCTACATGTACACCGACCTGGCACAGCTCTACGAGCGTGCCGGTCGAATCGAGGGCAAGGAAGGATCGGTCACGCAGATCCCGATCCTGACGATGCCCGGCGACGACGACACGCACCCGATTCCGGACCTGACTGGCTACATTACCGAAGGCCAGATCATGATGGACCGGGACCTGAACAGCCAGGGGATCGAACCGCCGGTCAACGTCCTGCCAAGCCTCTCGCGGCTGATGGACGACGGGATCGGCGAGGGCCTCACGCGCGAGGATCACGGCGACGTCTCCGACCAGATGTACGCCGCGTACGCGGAAGGTGAGGACCTGCGCGACCTCGTGAACATTGTCGGTCGCGAGGCGCTGTCCGAGCGTGACAACAAGTTCCTCGACTTCGCCGACCGCTTCGAGGAAGAGTTCGTCCAGCAGGGGTACGACACCAACCGCTCGATCGACGAAACGCTCGAGCTCGGCTGGGATCTGCTCTCGGACCTGCCGAAGACGGAACTCAACCGGATCGACGAGGAGCTCATCGACGAGCACTACCGCGAAGACGAGACGGCCGAAGCCGTCCAGGCCGACTAAGCGACCGCTCGCTTCGTTTCCTTCTTTCAGGCGTCGTCGCCAAGTCACGTCTCTCGTCTACAGATCGCATCTCACAACAGCGCCAGTAGTGGCTGGCTCCCCACCGGGTGGTGACAGTTATTATCAGTAATGTGTCTAATCGAAACTATCGTATGTGCCGCCGACAATCCGTGGTACGCATGCACAAACCACTGCTTGTCCCGGAGTTCCTAGACCGGGCACGAACGCACTACGGTGACGACGAAGCAGTCGTCGCCACCACGGGGGAGCGGTTTACGTACAACGAACTCGGCGAGCGCGCCGATCGGTTCTCTGCAGCGCTTCAGGAACGAGGCATCGAGAAAGGCGACCGCGTCGCGGTACTGGACCCGAACACCCACTATCACCTCGAGGCGGCCTACGGGATCATGCAAACGGGGGCGATCCACACGCCGCTGAACTATCGGCTGACACCGGATGACTTCGCATATATCCTGTCGGATGCGGGCGTCGACGCGATCTACGCCGATTACGACTACGCCGACAGGATCGAGGAAATCCGCGACGAGGTGCCGACGGAGACGTTCATCACGAACGATGTCGACGCGGTCGAGGGCGGAGAGTGGGAAAGCTTCGACGACGTACTCGACGAGGCGGGCACCGACTACGATCGACCCGAGATGGCCGAAGACGAGATAATCACGATCAACTACACCTCGGGGACGACGGGTGATCCAAAGGGCGTCTGTCGCACCCATCGCTGTGAGACGATTCACGCGTACCTGACGGTTGGCCATCAAAGCCTGACCGACGACGACATCTATCTGTGGACGCTGCCGATGTTCCACGCGAACGGGTGGGGGCACATCTTCGCGGTGACAGGGATCGGCGCGAAGCACGTCTGTACGCGCGGGATCGACGCCGGGGAGATCTTCGAGACCGTCCGCTCGGAGGACGTCTCCTACATGTGTGGTGCGCCGACGGTGCTGAACATGCTCATCGACTACTACGAACAGAACGAGCCCGAGACGACCGGCGGCGCAGACGTGCGGCTCGCAACCGCCGGCAGCGCACCGCCGGAGGCGACCATCCGGACCGTCGAAGACGAGTTCGGCTGGTACCTGAAACACGTCTACGGCGCGACCGAGACCGGACCGCTGATCACCACCTCCGACGCTCGTCGGCACTTCGACGACGACAGTGACGACCGGTTCCGGATCAAGAAACGGCAAGGACTGGCCTATCTCGGTACCGAAATCCGGGTCGTCGACGAGGACGGCAACGACGTCCCCCGCGACGACGAGACGATCGGCGAGGTCGTCGTCCGCGGCAACCAGATCATGGAGAAATACTGGGGCAAGCCCGAGGCGACTGAGGAGGCCTTCAGCGACCGGATCGAGGGGTACTACCACATGGGCGATCTCGCCACCATCGACGAGAACGGCATGCTCTCGATCCAGGACCGCAAGAAAGACATCATCATCTCCGGTGGCGAGAACATCTCGAGTATCGAACTCGAGGACACGCTGTTCGACCACCCCGAAGTGTCTGACGTGGCGGTGATCCCGGCACCCAGCGACGAGTGGGGGGAAACGCCGAAGGCGTTCGTCGTTCCCGCAAGCGGCGATCCGAACGAGCCAGGCGTGACCGAAGCGGAACTCGAGGACTTCACCCGGGAGAACCTCGCGGGCTACAAGACCATCCACCGGGTCGAGTTCGTCAAGCAACTGCCGACGACGGCGACGGGCAAAGTCCAGAAGTACGAACTCCGGCAGGAAGAGTGGGAGGACGAAGAACGGATGGTTGGACAGGGGTAACGCGGTCGTCTCGGTTCGACTCCCACCGCCGTCGGGGCCAGCCGACCGACATCGATCACCACACGATCCCGTACACGGGCGCGAGCACGCGCGGAAACTGTAAACAGTTATCCGACTGGGACTGCTATCCCCCCACAAGATGGCCAACGATGTCAAGCCCACCCGCAAGAACTTGATGGCGATCGAGGATCGCATCGAGCTCTCCGAGCGGGGACACGGCACGCTCGAGAAGAAACGCGACGGGCTCATCATGGAGTTCATGGACATTCTGGACAAAGCCCAGGACGTCCGCGGCGACCTCGCCGACGACTACGAGGCAGCCCAGCAAAAGATCAACATGGCTCGTGCGATGGAGGGTGACGTCGCCGTCCGCGGTGCCGCAGCGGCACTGCAGGAACACCCCGAGATCACGACCGAGTCCAAAAACATCATGGGCGTCGTCGTCCCACAGATCGAGTCCTCTCGGGTTTCGAAGAGTCTCGATCAGCGTGGCTACGGGATCATGGGCACCTCTGCCCGCATCGACGAGGCCGCCGAGGCCTACGAAGATCTCTTAGAGAGCATTATTCTCGCCGCCGAGGTCGAGACGGCGATGAAGAAAATGCTCCGGGAGATCGAAACCACCAAGCGCCGCGTCAACGCCCTCGAGTTCAAGCTCCTGCCGGAACTCTACGAGAATCAGGAGTACATCGAACAGAAGCTCGAAGAGCAAGAGCGCGAGGAGACGTTCCGCCTGAAGAAGATCAAGGAGAAAAAGGAGCAAGAAGAGAAGGAGGCCCGCGAGGAAGAAGCCGAGGAAGCCGAGGCGGAGACGGACGAGACGGCAGACGAACTCGAGGACGTCCAGCCGGATACCGCCGCGCAATCCCCAGCAGCCAACCAGTAAGTCACGTCGAGCCGTCAGATCGATTTGATTCCGATGGCCTGTTCCAACTGCGGTACGGCCACGATTTCGTTTGCCGTTCCGGAAGAGTACCGTACGGACGCGCCGTCGGCAGCCAGCGTCGTTTCGTTCTGCCCGCACTGTCTGACCCTCGAGCCAGCCACCGGTGAGGCAACTCAGACGAGCGAGGGAGACCCCGAGTTTACCCGGGTCAGCGATGGGTTTCCGACTCAGCCCGCACGTGCGGTCCCGCTTGCGCTCGCAATCGGCCTCTGTTCGTCACTCGCGACGAACCGCACTGCAATCGAGCTGTTGCTGAGAGAAGTCGAACGAGCCGGCACTGATCCGTTGCTGGTGCTCGACCGGCTGGTCGCCGATCCATCGGTCGACCCGGCGATCGATCTCGAGCGGCGACGCCACCAGCTCGAGCAACTGCTCTACTGACGGTATCGGCTGTGCGCTGCTGGACTAAACTGACGTGTACGAACAACACAGAGACCGCCAGCGTGAGACGCTGACGCTCGCTGATACGGGACGCGAGAGTGAGCGCAGTCCAGGTACCTGTTAGCAGTTACTTGCCCGTCGGCCGCACGCTATTGCTGACGGCCTGTTTCACCTGCAGGGCGGCACTGGCTGCCAGCCCGCGGGCGACTTCGTCGCGTTCGTCGTCGGTGATGACCTCCTCGGCAGCCACGGCGTCCTCGAGGTCAGGCGTGAAGCCGGCGCTGACGGGGTGGCCGACCGGCGGCCGAACGGCGACAGTGACCTGCGGGCCGGTCATGCCACTCGAGACGTCGGCGTCGACGACGTATTCGTTGGGGAGGAACTCGCGTGTGCGCGCAGCGATCCGCGAGACGTCGCGGTGAAGCAGTCGTTTCTGCGCACTCGAGAGGTCCGGAACGTCCGCCGCGGCACGCTGCCCAGCCCCAGTCTCGCCCGGTAGCCCTGCGTACGGCGTATTTCCGTTCATGAGAAGTGTGTACCCGTAGCAACGAACTGCCGGGTGAAAAGGGTTCGCCTTCAAGCAGTCTACAGGATCGGCTCGCTTTCGCCGTACACCGCGAGGACGACGGCGGTCGTGTATCGGCCCGAATCGGCCTGGTGGCTCTCGACGGCGATGCGTGGCTCGGTAAACACCCAGTCGCGCAGGTTCTGGCCCGCGGCGAGCCCTTCGCGGACCCGGCGCTCGACGTCCTCACGGTCCATCTCGCCGGACGTCTCGTAGAATAGTCCAGGACCGTCGTCGACTGACTGAGACCACGCGAGCGCGGCGCTCGCGCGACCGGGACCAGCGGTTGTCGCCCGGGCTTCGACGACAGTCAAGCGCTCGCCGGCAGGGCCGAGATCGGGGGCAGTACCGACAGCTTCGACGTGGGTCTCGGCGGGGATCACCGAGGACACCGAAACGAGGTTGTAGTTCTCGACGCCGGCGTCGGCGAGCGCGGCGTCGTAGGACGACATCGCCGTGGGGCCCGATGCGGTTCCCCAGACGACTCGAATCGTGCTCATACTCGTTCTCGGGGCCGGGCAGCGTAAGGCGTTGCGATTCATTCGAGCGACAGTAATACCAATTGTTATCACCGAGACGATCGAAGTGTTAGGAAACTATGGTCTTTGACCGCCGATCCCTGCTTGGGAGTGCCGTTGCGCTCTCGATCCCAGCCCTCTCGGGGTGTGTTCGTTTCCAAGGAAAACAGGGCACCGACCCTGACTCAGTGCAGGCAAGTGGCCAAGGTGCAGGTGCTGCGGATGTCTCCGTCCATAACCTCCACGATGAGCCGGTCACGATCTCGATTCACGCCGAGAACATCGAAGAGAATAGGAATCAGGAAGACGAGGTTCCGATCGCCGAAACGGTAACACTCGAGTCCGCACAGACGCACACAGTCAACAACAAAACGCGGTTTGGTTCGGAATACACGGTGTCAGTGTCCTTGGATAACGTGTACACCGAAGAGGCGACCTGGACGCCCGACAGTGGTGGCGGTCTCCACGTCATTTATGACGGGTCTGAGAACTTCATCTTCGCCGACGAGTTCGCCTGATTCGAGGTTGTAACCGGTTTCAGACACCCGCACGACTCGCCAGCGCAGCCCTGTCGCGCTGTGAGAGAGTCAGTGCCAGATTGCGACACGGTCTCTCTGAACCGTCGAGTTGTATGAAATCGGCAGCGTTCGACCCGATCCACCGAACGCAGTCTCGATAACGCCACTTCGAACGCCTATCGAAATCGAACCCCCGCCAGCCGTCGGCGGTGTTACTGGTAGAAGTAGCCTGCCGACGAAACCACGTCGCTCGAGTCGTCCTCTTCGATCTTCTCTAAGGCATCGACGAAGTCCTGATGAATGACCTCGTCGCGGTCGTTACGGATGGCAAACATGCCAGCTTCGGTGGCGAGGCTCTCGATTTCGGCGCCGGAGTAGCCGTCGGTGTCGGCGGCCAATTCGGCGAAGTCGACATCGTCGGCGACGTTCATGTCGCGTGTGTGGATCTCGAGGATCTGTTCGCGCCCGGACTCGTCGGGTTCGGGCACTTCGATGAGGCGGTCGAACCGACCGGGGCGGAGGATGGCCCGATCGAGCATGTCGAAGCGGTTGGTCGCGGCGATGATGCGGATCTCGCCACGGGCCTCGAACCCGTCCATCTCGGAGAGCAGTTGCATCATCGTTCGCTGGACCTCGGCGTCGCCGGAGGTTTTGGACTCGGTCCGACGGGTCGCGATGGCGTCGATCTCGTCGATGAAGATGATGGCTGGTTCGCGCTCGCGGGCCATCTCGAAGAGGTCACGGACGAGCCTCGAACCCTCGCCGATGAACTTGCGGACGAGTTCCGAGCCGGCCATCTTGATGAAGGTGGCGTCGGTCTCGTGGGCGACGGCTTTCGCGAGCATCGTTTTGCCGGTGCCCGGCGGGCCGTACAGGAGCACGCCGCTCGGGGGATCGATGCCGACCTCGTCGAACAGTTCGGGTTCGGACAGTGGCTGCTCGACGGCCTCGCGGACCTCGCGGACCTGCTCGTCGATGCCGCCGATGTCGGCGTAGGTGACCGCGGGTTTCTCGGTGATCTCCATCGACTGGGCGCGCGCGTCGGTCTCGGCGTTCAGAACCGTCTGGATCGCAAAGGAGTCGTTGACGGCGACGCGGTCGCCGGGCTCGACGCGGTCGACCATCCGCGGAGAGACATCGGTGAGCACTTCCTGATTGTTGCCGTGTTGCTTGACGATGACCTGCGCGTCGTCGAGGACGTCCTCGACGGTGGCGATGTACAGCGACGAGCTCTTGAGCATCTCGTTTTCGCGTTCGATCCGATCGACTTTGTCCTGGAGGCGCTCGCGGCGGTCCTCGGCGTCATCGAGCTGGGCTGACAGCTGCTCGTTGACGTCGACGATATCCTCGTAATGCCCGCGAAGCGCCTCGAGCCGCTCGTCGTCGGGAAGATCGGAGTCGATATCGCGGTGAGGTCGGTCGGGAATAGACGGGCTTCGAGACATCCTGATATACGCCGATAAGATATGGACAGTAAATGTGCCTTTGGGTCGCGGAGGCAGAGCTATTGGGTATCGTTACTGTCCACCCAGCAATTGCAAGCGATCGGGAGTGAACGTGCTCAGATTAGTCGAGCAGCGACTCGAACTCGTCGAGACGCTCGCCGTAGGTCTCGAGCGCGCGGTCGATCGGGTCCGAACTGCTCATGTCGACGCCCGCGATCCGCAGGAGCTCGAGGGGATACTCGCGGGAGCCCCGCTTGAGGAACTCGAGGTAGTCCTTGGCAGCGGGTTGGCCGCGTTCCAAGACGTCGTCAACGATCGCGAGCGCGGCGGAGATACCGGTCGCGTACTGGTAGACGTAGAAGGCCCGATAGAAGTGAGGAATGCGCATCCACTCGCGGGCGATCCGGTCGTCGATGGCGGCAGGTTCGTAGTAGTCTTCCTTGAGCCCTCGATAAAGGTCGTCCAGCCGATCGGCGGTCAGCGGCTCGCCTGCCTCCTCGAGGCGGTGGGTTTCGTGTTCGAACTCCGCAAACAGCGTCTGGCGATAGAGCGTCGAGCGCACGCGCTCTACGAACTCGTTCAAGACGTGTTTGCGGAACTCGGGATCGTCGACCGTCTCGAGCAAGTGGTTGGTCAGCAGGGCCTCGTTGACCGTGCTGGCGACTTCGGCGACGAAGATTTCGTAGCTCGAGTAGACGTAGGGCTGTTCGTCCTTGGTGAGTTCGGAGTGCATCGAGTGGCCGAGTTCGTGGGCCAGCGTGTACATCGAGGCGATGTCCTGCTGGTAGTTCAGCAGGATAAACGGCTGAGTGTCGTAGGTGCCACCCGAGTACGCGCCGGACTGTTTGCCCTCGTTCTCGTAGACGTCGACCCACCGAGAGTCGAGACCCTCGGCGACGCGGGACTGGTACTCCTCGCCCAGCGGTGCGAGCGCGTCGACGACGTACTCGGTCGCCTGCTCGTACTCGAGGTCGGGTCCTTCGTCACCAGTCAGCGGCATGTAAAGGTCCCACATCTGCAGTTCGTCGACATCCAGCGCCTGCCGCTTGAGGTTGGCGTGATGGTGGAGCTTGTCGATGTTGTCGTGGACGGTGTCGACGAGCGTGTCGTAGACATCGACGGGGACGTTCGGGCCGTCGAGGGCGGCTTCGCGTGCCGTGTCGTAGTTGCGTGCCTGTGCCGTCTTTACGTCGGCTTTGACGCTGTTTTTGTAGCTCGCTGCGACCGTGTTCCGGACGGATTCCCACTCGTCGAAGTAGTTCTCGTAGACGCGTTTGCGGAAGTCCCGATCGGGCCGTTTGAGCAGATTTGTGAAGTTACTCTGGGTGATCTCGACGGCCTCGCCTTCGGGGTCCTCGATGGTCGGGAACGCCATGTCGGCGTTCGAGAGCATGGTGTAGACTTCGCCCGTCGCGCCGGTCACCTCACTCAAGTCCGCCAGCAGCGCTTCGACCTCAGCCGAGCGCGTGTGCGGTTTCATCCGGAGCACGTCGTCGACGTAGTGGTCGTAGGTCTCGAGGTCGGATTCCTCGTCGACCATCTCGTCGAACTCCTCGCGGGTCAGTTCCTGGAGTTCGGGGTCGATAAACGACGCCGCAGACTGGGCGTCGACAGCAAGCGACTGTGCGCGGGCAGTCAGCGCCTGGTAGTGCTGGTCGGTCGTGTCCTCGTCGCGGCGCATGCGGGCGTAGGCCGCGACCGTCGACACCTCGCGCATGAGCTCGTCGCGTAACTCGAGCACTTCGAGGAGGGTTTCGGCGTCGTCGGTCGTCTGTCCCTCGTAGGACGCGAGGTCCTCGACGCGTTCGGCGACTGCCTCGTAGGCGGCCTCCCAGTCATCGTCGGTCGCGTAGATGCTCTCGAGGTCCCAGGTATATTCCTCATCGACCTCGGAGCGGTCGGGAACGGAACTCATAGCTCCGGTTTCGGAGCCCCCGCGGTAAAGCGTGTCGGACCCTTTCACGGCGTATCCGAGACCGTCTGCTGTTTCGCTATCCCGGTGGAGTCGCCGGGCAGTCGCGGGCCCACCGGCACCCACTGCCAGCAGTCAGTGTCAGTCGGCACTATATTCAGTCATAATTATCTTTTGTAGCCGGCACGCTACAAAGAGACGATGCAACAGATTTCACGGCGAGCGATGATCGGAGCGTGTGGGGCGTCGCTCGCGTTCGGTGCGGGCTGTCTCGGTGACACGGCTGATTCAGACGGAACCGGGCCCAATCAAGGGACAGGGAACAACTGGTGGGCATCGTTCCGTGCCGGGCCGTCGAACACGGGATCCGTCGACACGGCCATTCCGACGGCGGAACCAACAGAGCGATGGACTGCGGAGCTCGCTCGGGAACCGAAGACCGCAGCCATCGTCGACAGAACCGCGTATCTCGCTGCCGGCTCGACGCTCCACGCGATCGGCCTCGAGTCGGGCAAAACACAGTGGACGGTCGCCCTCGAGAGCGATCGGACCGCCGCGCCAGCCGTGACTGACGACGCCGTGGTCTGTCCGACCGGTTCCGGGCTGATCGTCGTCAACCGCGATGGAAAAGACAGGCGACGGATCGGGTTCGATGGCGACGTGTCGAGTCTGCGCTGGACGACACAGCAACAGGTCCAGTCGAAGCCGTCGTCACCGACCGTCGCCGACGGCACGGCCTACGTCGGAACGTCGAACGGCGATCTCATCGCGGTCGCGCTCGACGAGGATGGCGTGACGTGGCAGTCCTCCGCGACGGTCGGCTGGACAACCCTCTCGCAGGCCCGGCAGTCGGGTGCCGTCGTCTCCTCGCCCGCCGTCGCGGGCGGCCGGGTGATCGTCGGTACCGAGGCGGGTATTGCAGCGTTCGACGCGACCAGCGGCTCGAGCGAGTGGACTCACGAAACCGACCGCGCAGTGCGATCAGCGCCGGCTGTCGTGGATGGCATGGTCTACGTCGGCGGCACGAAGCCGTTCGCACTCGAAGCCAACAGTGGCGACCTCGAGTGGCAGGCCGAGGATGCGTTCACGGCGATGGCCGACCGCCGGTCGAACAGGTGGACCGGGGCGCGTCAACTCCAGCAGCGAGTGGCGATGGAGCCGTCAGTCGCAGTCGCCGACGAGCTCGTCGTCGTCCACGAACCGGACGAACGACTGGTGGCACTCGAGCGAAGCGACGGCAGCACGCGGTGGGAGACGCCGCTCGAGCGCATCGAGCCGATGGCGGTCCAGTACGCGCCGAGCTGGTCGTCGCCGGCGATTGCCGGTGACGTGGTCGTCGTCGGAACGTCACAGGGACTCGTCGCCGCCTCGCTGACCGACGGCGAGGGACTGTGGCGAGTTTCGACCGAGAGTCGCGTCGTCGCATCACCTGCGGTTGCCGACGGGACGGTCGTCGTCGGCGATAGCAGTGGGATGGTCTATGCACTCGCGGAGACTTAGATTTCGGCGTCGACCGTAATCGCTCGTTCGACTCTACCGTATCCCGTCGGCGACCTGACCGGCGACTCGCGCTCCCGTCCGCCGTTCGATGCGACGGCGGTCGAACACGGCGCGAGCGCTCTCGGCGGCGTCGTCGTCGGTCTCGAACGTGAGGTCGGGATAGGCTACGTCGGTCAAGACGAGCGGCTCCGGCGGTGCCGGCGCGATACCCTCGGGACCGGGCAGCGGCTCGGGCTCGAACACCCGATCGAGTTTCGCGAACGACGACTCGCCGCTCCCGATCTCACAGGCCAGCGAGACGAGTCGTCGGACGAGTTCGCGGGTGAATCCGCCCGCGCTGGCAGTGACGACGAGGTAGTCGCCGTCTCTGGTCGCTGTCAGCGCCAAGGTTCGTTCGGTGTTGTGATCGTCGGGTGTCAGATTCGCCACGTCGTGCGTTCCGGATAGCGCCTCACAGGCGGTCAAAAAGTGCTCGTCGTCGATCAGAGCTATCTCGGAATCAGCCGGGACGTCGGATGGTGCGTACAGGTGATAGGTGTACGTCCGGCGGCTCGCGTGATGAGTCGCGTGGAACCCGTCGGGTGCGTCGGCGCTCGCCCACGCGCGCACGTCGGCGGGGAGTTCGGCATTGAGCGCCCGCGGCGTGAGCCAGCCGGGGGCCTCGAGTGCGATCGTCTGGGCGAGCGCGGAGACGCCCGCGTCGGTGCGACCGGCAGCGGCGTAGCCGTCGGGTTTGTCGGCATCGGACTCGAGGACCCCGAGTGCCCGAAGCGCGTCGAAAATGGTGTCCTCGACGGTTGGAACATCGGGCTGGCGCTGGTAGCCGTAGTAGTCCGTGCCGTCATAGGCGATCCGGAACGCGCGGAGGAGCATGGAATCTCGAGTCGATCCAGCGGGGCCAGCGGGTTATACTGTTCGCTGTGGACTCGGACGGATGCAAGCAATGCGGCGAGAGCGCGAACATCAGCGCGCCGATCTCGAGACCGATCCGAGGCTGGTCTCGGTCGACCGTTACAGTTCGTCGTCGGTGTCGTAGCCGTCAGAGTCTGTATCGTCGATCTCGATCTCGGTCTCGTCGACATCGAATTCGTCGGTCTCGAGTGGCGACCCATCGGCAGTGATCGTTCCATCCTGAATCTCGATCGTGACACCGTCGTCGTCGGACGACGCCCCCAACAGCTGGCTGGTCGCCGATTCGACTTCCCGATTGATCGACCAGGCGAACCGCAGTACCGACTCGAATTCGGTGCCGACCTCGCGGACGCTGCGCTGGTCGGCAAGCGTCCCCAGACTCTGTGCGCCCTCCGGGTGGAGGTATTGGATCGGGTGGTCGGTTGGGACTTCCCGCAGGTCGAGATCGAACGACCAGAGATACGGCAGGAGCTGGAGGGCGTAGCCCTGCGGTTTGGGTGCCCGCCGGCCAGCTGCGGTCAACGCGACGGTCTTCGCCGTCGACTCGCTGTCGGTGTCGAAGGAGACGCCCGGTATGCCCGGAATGGTGACTCGCATACTCGAGTGAGAGAGTCACGGACGGGTGAGTCCACACCCGGCACACCCAACCCCGTTTTATCGGATGGTGTCGGCGAACTTGTCCCGCCGGTAGAGATCGAGTTCGGTCACGCTCGAGCCGCCCCGACTCGCGGCAAAGCGGATCGCCTCGGCGATTTCCTCTGGTTCGGTCGCCTCCCCCTCGTCGAAGCGCTCGACGAAGGGGTCGCCGTCGGTGCTCCCGAACTGCGAGCGGACTTCGGAGGGGTTGACGATCGTGACGCCGACGCCGTCGTCGCCGACCTGGGCGGCGACGCTCTTGGCGAAGCCCCGAACCCACCACTTCGACGCGGCATAGACAGGGTTGAACGGTCGCGGGTACTGGCCGGCGAAACTGCCGACGAAGATCAGGTGCCCACCGCGCTCGCGGACGTGCGGAACCGCCGCCCGTGTCGCGTAGAAGACACCGTCGACGTTGGTCTCCTGCATCGTCTCGTACTCGTCGGTTGTCAGCGCCTCGACGTCGCTCCCGCGGGCCAGCCCCGCGTTGTTAACCAACACGTCGATCCCGCCAAAGCGGTCGACGGTCGTCTCGATGAGTGCATCGATGTCGTCCTCCTCGCGGACGTCCGTCGGGACGACCAGCGTCTCGACGTCGTGGTCGGCCTCGAGGTCGTCGGCAACTGCTTCCAGTTGCGCCTCGCTTCGCGCCGCGAGAACAACGTTTGCACCCGCCGCCGCGAGTTCGTGGCAGGTCGCCGCACCGATCCCGGAACTCGCACCCGTGACGATCGCCGTTTGCTGCTCGAGTGTGGTAGACATCATTGCCCACATCGACGGGCAGATGCTAAAAACGATGGCCGCGGTATCCGATATCCCGGTCGAAAGCGAGGGAACCGGTAGTCAGTAGTCCTCGAGCGCGTACAGTTTGCCGTATTTCTCGGTGACGTACTCGAGGAAGTGATCGGCGGTCAGGTCCTCGCCAGTGGCCCGTTCGATCAGGTCGGGCGTGACGAAGTGTTTGCCGTGCTGGTGGATGTGCTCGCGGAGCCAGCCGTTGAGGTCGTCGAACTCGCCCTCGCGGATCTCCTCGTCGAACGGGCCGCGGTCATCCTCGGCAGCGGCGTACAACTGTGCGGCGAGGACCGAGCCCAGCGAGTACGTCGGGAAGTAGCCGAAGTCGCCGTGCGACCAGTGGATGTCCTGCAGACAGCCCTCCGCGTCCGTCTCGGGACGGACGCCCAGATACTCCTCGTACTTGTCGTTCCAGACCTGCGGGACCTCTGAGACCTCGAGATCGCCACGGATCAGATCGCGCTCGATCTCGAAGCGGATCACGATGTGAAGGTGGTAGGTGAGTTCGTCCGCCTCGACGCGAATGAGGTTGTCGTCGTAAACCTGATTTGCGGCTTCGTAGGCCGCGTCAGGAGAGACGTCCTCGAGCCCCGGGAACCGCTCGCGGGCAACCGGCAGGAAATGTTCCCAGAAGGGGCGGGAACGACCGATGTGGTTCTCCCAGAGCCGGGACTGGGATTCGTGGACCGACAGGTCGCGGGCTTCGCCAAGCGGCGTACCGTAGCCCTCGTCGGGGAGGCCGAGCGTGTAGTTCGCGTGGCCGAACTCGTGGATGGTCGAGGTGATCGACCCCAGCAGGTCTTCCTCGTCGAAGCGGGTCGTCACGCGGGCGTCGAACTGCGTCCCCGAGGAGAACGGATGCGGCGCGGTATCGAGCCGCCCCCGGTCCCAGTCGTAGCCGAGCGAACCCAGCACGTCGCGTGCGAGCGCTTCCTGATCGTCGTCGTCGAACTCCCCCGCAAAGGCGTCAGTGGCGAGGTCAGCGTCACTATCTTGGATCGCGTCGATCAGTGGGACGAGTTCCTCTCGCAGGCGCTCTAGGACCCGTTCGGCAGTCTCGAGGTCGATGTAGGGCTCGTAGTCCGCAAAGAGGACGGCGTAGGGATCGGCATCGGGATCGATATGGGCGGCGTACTCGCGTTTGAGTTCGACCAGTTTCTCGAGGGTCGGTGCGAACTGCTCGAAGTCGTCCTCCTCGCGGGCCTGCTTCCACGTCGGATGGGCGTTCGACGCCGTCGCGGAGAGTTCTTCGACGAGTTCTTGGGGAACGCTCGTCTCGCGGTCGTACTGGCGTCGGGTCTCGCGGACGACCGCGGCCTGCTCGTCGGTGAGGTCGTCGTCCTCAAGGTCGTCGAGCAGCTGTCCGGTTTCGTCGGCAGTCAGGAGTTCGTGACTGAGCGACGACAGCGTCGAGAGTTGCTGGGCTCGGGCCGGCGTCCCCTCGTCGGGCATCACAACCTCCTGGTCCCATCGCAGGATACCGGCGGCGTTGCCAACGTTCGAGATGCGCTGGACGCGTCGTTCGAACTGCTCGTACGTGTCGGCCTCGGTCGCATCGCTTCCAGCCTGATCGGTCGCCATAGCCGTATCGTTCGCTCGGAGCCGGTATCAACGTCTGGGTTCCGGTGGCTCGAGTCGTCGCGAGAATCGGCGGCGATAGTGGGACGGACTCCTGGCAGTGTCGGCACACCCCCAACCCGTTACACGGATGCGTCGAGACCCAGTGACAGCAGTCCGTCTGAGCCAGAGAAGGCAGTCAACCGCCGTCGAAATGATGTCAGACGTTCTTTAAGTCGTTACTCGTCGACGGGCTGACGAGGCTGGTCGCTGTCGTCGTCCTCGTACTTGTATACGACGCCGTCTTCTTCGTCTGCCGTGACAGTATGTGCGCCGTCACAGAACGGCTTGTCGTCGGACAGACCACACTGGCAGACGTAGATGTCGCCATCGTGGTCGTCTGGGTCGATCGCAGTCGGTTCGCGTTCCTCGTGAGTGACTTCGCGTGCCATCAACTGGGGTAACGAACGGCTGCCCCATATACCTAAGCGAACTTATGTGTTACCAGGTTGTGCTCGTCCCACCAGGGGACGAGTGTCCCACGGTTTCGTCCGTGATACGTATCCCATTTGTCAGGACATAGATTGATATCATATCAATTGCAGTCCCCCTCGAGAGTATACCCCCAGTAGAACGTGCAAGCACCGGCCTGTTCCGCGGGGATCCGTAGCTATCAGTATGGCAATCGCATCACCAGTCGCGTCGGTCATCGTGTTCCTCGTGAGCCTGCTGATCGGTGCGCTCGGCATCTACGCCGGCGCACGCGTCATCGTCGGACGGACTGGCTACGATCACGCCATCGTCACCGCGCTGATCGGCGCGATCGTCTGGGCCATCGTCGGCTTCACTGTCGGGTGGATCCCCCTCGTCGGCCCGTTGGTCGCCCTGCTGGCCTACGTCGCGGTCATCAACTGGCGATATCCCGGTGACTGGACCGCCGCGGCGATGATCGGCCTCGTCGCCTGGATCACCGTCCTGATCGTCCTCTACGTCCTCGCCGCGGTCGGCATTACGAGTTTCGGCGCGGTCGGCGTTCCGGGCCTCTGATCAACCGAGTGGAGTACTGTCAGCGGGTTTAGTGTGATGGCGGCCACGTCTCCGCGACCCACCGGTAGGTCTCGCGACAGCGCTCGAGGACGGCGATCGAGACGCTCTCGCCGTCGGTGTGGGCCTCGCCGGGCTCGGAAGGGCCGTAGATCACACACTCCGTGCCGGCGTCCGAGAGCCAGCCCGCGTCGGTCGCGTGGGGTTTGGTGACGTGTTCGGGGTCGGCATCTTGTGCCGCCGTTGCGGCCTCGAGAACCGCATCGGCAAAGGACGCGTCCTCGCACTGCATCGGCGGCCAGTCCTGGTCGACGGTCCACTCGATTCCCTCGCGGTCCGCGATCCGCTCGAGGGGGGCGCGCTCGCCCGGCACCGTCCGCTCGTCGACGGTGAACGAACAGCGGGCAGGGACGACGTTCCACGCGGAGCCACCCTCGATCTCGGTGACGGTGAGGCGTCCCTCGATGATCTCGCCCGCGACGTCGACCGACGGGGGCTCAAGTGCCCGAACACGGTCGATCGCGTCCGTCGCGCGGTAGATGGCGTTCTCGCCGGCGTCGGCCTCGCTGGCGTGGGCCGCGGTTCCGTGGGCAGTGATCGTACTTCCGCGTCGGCCCTTGTGCGCGACGGCGACATCGGTGACGTTCGGCCCCGAGTAGTTGGTCGAGCCCTCACCGACGATGGCGTACTCCGGGGAGAACCCCTGCTCGATCGCGTGGCGTGCGCCGACACCGCCGACTTCCTCGCCGACGAAACTCGCGAATACGAGTTCACCGGCGGGGGTGGCATCATGGAACGCGAGCAGGGCAGCCACGAGCGCGCCTTTCATATCCGCCGTCCCACGGCCATAGAGTCGACCGTCTCGTTCCTCGACGGTGTATGCATCGCCCATCTCGGTGACTTGCGAGTCAACCGGCTCGACAACATCGTGGTGGCCGACGAGTGCGAGTGTCTCGTCGCCACTGCCTTTCCGGGCGAATACGTTCCCGACCTCGTCTCGGCGTACGTCGGCGTCGGTCTCGCGGCGCAGCCACGACTCGAGGAAGTCACCGGCAGCAGTCTCGTCTCCGTGGCTGGGAATCGAAACGAGCTCGCGCGTCAACTCGACGAGAGTCATGCGGAGGCAATCACCGGCAGTCGTGTTCAGTGCACCGAAAAGGCTGGGGAGACTGCTGTCGTTGCGGAGGAGGGCAGCAAACGCCGTTCGTCGTCAGTCAACTTGCTCGTAGACCGGCGGCTCCGTCTCCTGTTCGTCGTCGGTGAGCCGCGCGACCGAGTCGCGCACTTCGCGGAGGCTGGCCGTCTGTTCTTGGCTCGCCGCCGCGACCGATTCCGCCGCATTCGCGACCTTGTCAGCCGACTGGGACAGTTCCGCGAGCGTCTCGGCAGTTGCTTCGACGCCCCGTGCCTGCTGGTCGGCCGCCGCCGTCACGTCTTCCATGCCCGTCGCCGTCTGCTGTGCCGACTCGTGGATCGACTCGAGCGAGTGGACGGTCTCTCTAACCCGGTCGGTGCCGGCGTCGACACGGGTGACCGTCTCCTCGGTCGTCGCGACCGTCGCGCTGGCGTCCTCGCGGACGGCTTCGACGGTGTCTTCGATCTCCGCGAGATCCGATTTGGTCTGTTCGGCGAACGAGCGCACTTCGTTGGCGATCACACCCATCGTGTCACCGTCACCGCCGCCACGAGAGGACTCGATCTTCGCGTTCGCTGCCAGCACCGTCGTTCGCTCGGCGAGGTCGTCGAGTCGGTCGACGATCTCGTCGATCTCTTCGGTCCGCTCTGCGAGCGAGTCGACGGCCTCGGCGACGCGGTCGGTCGCGTTTTCGATCGCCTCGAGTTCGTCCAAGGCGTCGTCGGCGGCTTCGACCCCTTCGGCAGCGAGTTGCTCGGTCCGGTCGCTTTCCTTGCTGACTTGGTCTGCCACGCTTGCGACCTCCTCGACGGCGGCGCTCACTTCGTCGAGTTCGCGTGCGGCCCGCGTGACACCGGCAGCCTGTGACTCGGTGTGCTGGCTGATCGCCTCGGCGCGCTTTGCGACCACCTCGCCCGACTCGTGGAGTTCGGACAGCGGGGCCTGCACGTCGGTTTCGACCTCGCTGGCGAGGCGCTTGCGCTGTTCGATCGACTCCTCGAGTCGCTTCGCGTAGGAGTCCACGTAGGTTTCGGTCGCGATCTGCATGTCGAGGTTGATGATTCGGAGCAGCGAGAGGATGTCCATCATGCCGTCGTCGATGGCATCTCTGACGGCTGCTTCGAACGACTCCTCGAGCCCGTCGTCGATATCGTCATCGCTGCCGCCGAATCCCAGCGCGCCGACGACTTTGCCGAGTCCGCCCTCGTCGCTCTCGGCGTCGCGTTCTGCCGCCCACTCCTCGATCGCGTCGACGACTTGATCTTGGACCCGCTCGTTCATCCGCGAGAGCAGCAGATCGTAGTAGACGCCGTATTGGCCCACGTAGTGTTTCAGCGGCATATCGAGCATTTCGTGGAGCTTTCCGATCCGGGTCCGGTTTTCGAAGTACGACAGATCGTAGTCCCCCGTCGCCAGCGAGACGAGATACGCCTGCTGGGTCTGTTTGAGCGCCTCGACGCCCTTCGGCGACCGATTGATGACCTTCCGCGTGCCCTCGTACTGCAGAATGTTCTCGTAGAAGTCGTCGGAAATCTCCTGGCGATTGTCCCGTAACAGCGGCTCGAGATCCGAGAGTCGCTGTTGATCGGTTTCGTCGAATCCGATGAAGTGTTTTCGCCACTCGACCTCGTCTTCGTCGAGGCCAATGCGATCAACGAGTTCGTCGACATCGAGAAAACCGTTGAGTCCCCCCTTACCGAACGTCTGCTCCGGTTGCATACCAACACTCTAGTTAACCGGTCAGTTAAGATTCCGTTGATGTTCCCGTCGAATAGGAACGTACGCTTCTATCACTGTTAGAAACAACTACCGGTATCGTCACCTTCCTCGGACAACACGGTTCCCATCGTCCGGACTCGAGACGCCCTCGTCAGTGGCGACAGGCGTCGAGACACGATCGAGCCCCCGGGGACTCTTGTCCGACAACAGAGTGTATCGTACAGCGGCGATCGGTGGTTCCAGAACGGCTACGGTCTCCCGAAGACTGCAAGCATGCATCGAGCTGTCGGCACGAGGTGCTGTGAAACCCTTATAGGCGTACGTGAATCAGTTTACGTATGAACGTCGTGCCGGATACGAGCGTGGTCATCGATGGCCGCGTTTCGGCGACAATCGAAGACGGGCAGTTCGAGGGAGCGACGATCTGTGTGCCCGAAGCAGTCGTCGCGGAACTCGAGGCGCAGGCAAACGACGGACTCGACAGCGGCTGGGACGGTCTAGAGGAGCTCCAGCGGCTGGCCGAGCTGGCCGACGAGGGCGTCGTCGACCTCGAGTACGTCGGCGAGCGGCCAAGCGCCATCGAGCGCGGCCACGCCTCCGAGGGCGAGATCGACGCCCTGATCCGTGATCTCGCGGAGGACCTCGACGCAACCTTCGTCACCAGCGACGTCGTTCAGGCGGAGGTCGCACAGGCGAAGGGACTCGACGTCGAACACGTCTCGCCCGAGGTTCGCAGAGTCGGCACGCTGGCCGTCGAGGAGTACTTCGACGACCAAACGATGAGCGTCCACCTGAAAACGGACGCTATCCCGCGGGCCAAACGCGGCGAACTCGGCGCAATGGCCTACGAGGAGATCGCCGACGAGCCCGTAGACGAGGCGACGATGGACGAGTACGCCCGCGAGGTCATCGACGGTGCCAAGGAGGCCCACGACGGCTTCATCGAGCTCTCAGAGCCGGGCATGACAATCGTCCAGTTCCGGGATTACCGGATCGCGATCGGTCGCCCGCCGTTCTCGGACGGGATCGAGATCACCGCCGTCCGCCCGATCGCCCAGACAGACATCGACGACTACGAGCACGCCGACGAACTCAAAGAGCGACTGCTCGAGCGCCAGCGTGGCGTCCTCATTTCGGGTGCGCCCGGGGCCGGGAAGTCGACGTTCGCACAGGCGGTCGCCCGCTACATCTCCGATCACGACTACTCGGTCAAGACGATGGAGAAACCACGGGACCTGCAGGTCGGCCCCGACATCACCCAGTATACCGAACTGGGCGGCGAGATGGCCAAAACGGCCGACGCCCTGTTGATGGTCCGACCGGACTACACGATCTACGACGAGGTCCGCAAGACCGACGACTTCGAGGTCTTCGCAGACATGCGGCTGGCGGGTGTGGGCATGATCGGTGTCGTCCACGCGACCAGACCGATCGACTCGCTCCAGCGGCTCGTCGGTCGGGTCGAACTCGGGATGATTCCCCAGGTCGCCGACACCGTCGTCTACATCGAAGCCGGGAAAGTCGAGACGGTCTACGACGTCAAGACGACGGTCAAAGTGCCTGCCGGACTCACCGAAGAGGACCTCGCCCGGCCCGTCATCCAGGTTACGAACTTCCAGACCGGCGAGCCCGAATACGAGATCTACACGTTCAACCGTCAGGTCGTCACCGTCCCACTGAAAGACGAGGAGGGCGGCCCCAGCAGCGAGTCCGGCGTCGACCGCATCGCCAAACAGGAGATCGAACGCGAGATCCGCTCGGTCGCCCGTGGCTACGTCGATGTCCAACTCAAAAGCCAGGACAAAGCCATCGTCTACGTCGAAGAAGACGACATCTCGAGCGTCATCGGCAAAGGCGGCGGTCGGATCACCGATATCGAAAACCGGCTGGGGATCGATATCGACGTTCGCACGCACGACGAGAACCCCCACTACGGTACTGGCGACGGTGGTGGCGGCGGCGCGAGCGCCAACAGCGCCGGTGGCGGGTCACAGGCCGGCCAGATGGTCCAACCCGAGATCACCTCCCGGCACATCGTCATCCCCGTCGACGGCAACCACGGCGAAACCGTCGAGATTCAGGCCGCCGGTGACTACCTCTTTACGGCGACGGTGAGCCGCGGCGGCGAAATCCAGGTCTCGCGTGGGAGTGCGATCGCGGAGGAACTCGAGCGAGCGATCGATCGGAAAGACCCGGTCACAGTCGTCCCGTCGTAGAACACGCCGCGAGCCAGCCGAGTGATCGGCGCTCCAGACGGAGCCCTATGGCGACCAGAGCCGCTGTTCTCGGTCGAGCAACGTGACGATGACCACGTGCGGAAGCGTCAGGACGGCGATCGTCACCAGATAGAGCGCGAGCACGTCGGGGACGGTCGCGGGCGTGCGCGGGACGGCGAGCCCGATCACAACGAGGACAAGCAATCCGCCTGCGGTCAGCGGCGCCGCATCGCGGGCGAAGCGACGAGACGCGGTGCCGATCGCCTCCCGTTCGAGCGCCCCGCCGGCGACGGCGTCGACGAGCATCGTTCTGAGGATATGCCGGAGGGAGTGCCAGAAACAGAAGTAGAGCCCGATCGCGAGGATCGGCGGGACGATTGCGAAGTAGGCGACGAGCCCGATCGTCTCCGCGGTGTCGACGATCCACGGGCCACGATCACCGTCGCTCGTCCGGAGGAAGCCGAGACCCGTCGCGAGCACGATGAGGGAGCCGAAGCCGATCGCGACGGCTGCCCGCACCGACGCGGAGAACGCCGGCTCGAGCGCAGTCGCCGCGTCGGGGTCGAACAGCCCGACGAGTGTCTCGGCGACGAATGCGTACTGGGCCGGAAACGCGACCAGCGGGACGAGCATCGGAAGCCCGCCCCGGACGACGAGAGCGAGGAGCCGGCTGGCCCGCGTCTCGAGATGGGGGGCACGGACAAGTGCGAGCAGGGCGTAGACGTCGCCTTGCCCCCAGTGGACGAGCGTGACGAAGATAAAGAGGACGAACGCGACGACGGGGGCGAGAAACCAGACGGCGGCGTACGCGGTGCCGACCAGCAGATAGAGGCTGCCGACGAATGCGAGCGACCGCAGGGTGACGGGGTCGCCCCGGGCCCGCGGCAACACGAGGTGGTCGACGGCCCCGTGGGGAAGCCCGAGGACGACGACGCTGAGCGCCAGCGGAACGTACTGGTACGCGAGCGGCGGCGAGCCCACGAGGATCGTGACCGAGACGACGGTGACGATAAGCACCAGTCCGACGCCGAGGCACAGGCGAGCAGCCAGTCGACGGGCCGCGGCATCCGTGTGGAGGACACCGCCACTGGAGGTCGTGTCACCGGTCATCAGAGTTCGCGGCGATTCGGGTCGCCACCCTGGCGAGGGACGGGAGTTCGTGGACGTGCTCGAGCAGCCACATGTACATGACGAGTCCCTGAACGAGGAAGACGTTGG
This sequence comes from Natrinema sp. HArc-T2, assembly GCF_041821085.1. Lineage (NCBI taxonomy): Archaea > Methanobacteriati > Methanobacteriota > Halobacteria > Halobacteriales > Natrialbaceae > Natrinema > Natrinema sp. HArc-T2. The sequence continues at coordinate 292,763 of NZ_JBGUAZ010000004.1, forward strand.
TCACGAGAAAGAACAGCGCTTCCTCGATCGGAAGTCCCAGGGGCGCAAAGCCGATCGTGTGGACGTCCGAGATGGCCCAGACGCCGAGTTCGATCGCGATACGGTCGACGATCCAGAGGTAGATCGTCGGCACCGCGATGGCGACAACCAGCGGGCGACGGACGTCCCAGAGGTACGTGAGGCCAAACCCCCACTGGATGGCGAGGATCGGCCCGGCCCAGAGCAACAGCCAGCCGAGATAGTACGTCGAGGTGTCGGCAGCCAACAGCCAGCCGACGCCGGCGATCGACAGGCCGCCCCCGACGCCGAGCAGCCGGTGCGTGAGGGGGATCGCCAGCGATCGATCGGCGGTCGCCGGCAGCTGGAACAGCCAGAACGCGGTCAGTATCGGCTGGAGAACGAAGAAGAGGTATTCCTCGATCGGCGTGTGCCAGACCGTCGCGACGACCGCTCCCTCGCCGTACCACCAGACCTCCTCGGGGATCAGGTGATTCGTCAACGGCGTCGTATAGATGACAGCGAGGCCGATCAGGATGGCGAGTCCGGAGAGTGGCCGAGCGCCCCACCAGGCCCGATCGCGTCGACGCGCGAGCCAGCCCAGAACCAAAAGCGGCGGGAGGATGAACGTGAGGTGAACACCGAAGTACGTGAGTGGAACGGTCATGAGTGTGCCGGCGTGTGCTGCCGGTTCTCCGCTGGGAGCGGGCCTCGTGGTCGGACTAGGGACGGCGTCGACAAAGCCCCAAATCCGAACTGGTTAGGCCCGTTCGGGACCCGAGGCGACGCATCGGTGCTGACACGGGTGCCGGATCGACTCGAAACCGGGACGGTCAGTCGTCCGACGGCCCGGACCCGGGGAGGCTGGCACCGTAGTTCGCGCCGCCGGTGATCGATTCCGGCTCGTCGACGACGTAGAACATGGCAAGGAACGTCACGACGTACTTCGTGATGATGTCGAGGACGCTGTAGCCCCACGAGGTGATCGCGACGTCTAAGATCGCGACCCCTTCGACGCCGAGCATCCAGAGGATCGGATAGCCGAACCAGCCGACGACGGTGAGGAGTTTGAGCGTCCGGAACAGATCCGACGTTCCCGTTCGCTCGGCCTCGGCGGTCCAATCGACGAGGATAACGTACACGATCACGAGGAAGAAGATCGACCCCAGCACGAACCACCACCAGCGCAGCACCAACGAGGACGTGGTCAGTGCGGCTGCCAGGCCGGTGACACACATCGCGATAGTAAACGCACAGGTTGTGAGAATCTTCGTCCAGTTCGACCCGGCGATCATTCCGAGCACGATCAGGATGAACGGCGTGGAGAAGGTCCACGTGAGGTACCGGCCCCACATCACCAGGACGCCGTCCGCACCGGTCGTCGTCGCACCCGCCGCCGGGTGACCCGCCGGCATCTCGATAACGCTCAGCGTCAGCCCCGACGTGAGGCCGGTGTAACTCGAGATCGAGACGACGGAGATCAGCAGCAGTGCGGTCGCGATCGCCTTCGCACGCGGATCGGTAAGCGAGCGTCCGAGGTAGACGATCCCGAGAATCGTGAGGCCGGCGAGGGCGATGTTGACGACGAACGACAGCGCGAGCAGCGTGTTGCCGCCACCGAAGACGTACTCGAACAGTTCCGCGTCGGTCGGCCCGGTTTGGAGCACGTGTGCCCGGATAGCGAACGCGACAAGTGACTGCATGCGTACACGTTACGTCAGCATCATTACCCATAAACGGGTGTTCGTACAAATGCGGAACCTCATCGGTGTTGAGCGGTCAGCGTGCGGGAAGCGGCCAGCGCCGCGATCGCACCGGGAGCCGAGCAGGACGTGGTATCGACCCCGTACGAGAGGGCGGTGCCGACTGGAGCGTCATCGAGCAGCGTCCGACTGGGTCGTCACGCGGCCGCAGCGGACGGCGTGGCGGCCCGTTCCAGGACAGAGCGGCTCCGGAGCAGGATCACCCCGAAGCCGACCTTTGCCGAGAGATCGAGCACCATGAACGCGGCGGTCTCCCAGTACAACGGAAGGATGCCGAACGTCCCTTCGGTGCCGAGGATCCAGACCACCGGGTAGAGGAGCCACAGCACGATGACCAGGTTGCGAAGGGTGCCAAACAGCGACGCAACCTCCGACGACCGGTCGCGTGCGTTCTTCGAGAGGGTCCCGACGAGCACGTACAGGAGCGCGAGCAGGGCGCCGGTGCTGATGCCCCACCACGCGATCCGGGTGCCGGGAGTCGCCGCGAACGCCGCGACCGCGCCGGTCCCGATCATGAAGACGTCGAGGCCGATCAGTGTCGCGATCGTGTTGCGGTGTGCTCCCGCCAGCAGCGAGAGGTCGAGCAACAGCAGCGGCGTCGTGAACAGCCAGTCAGCGTAGCGTGCCCAGTAAATCGTGAGCGCCTCGTCGCCGACCATGACTTCGGTGACGCCAAAGCCCGTCGCCATCGCGAAATACATCGCCGCGGCGATCGCCGTAATGAAGATCGTGATGATGTAGAACTCCTGCATCTTCCGGTCGCGAACACCGCGCCCCCGACCGACGAAGTACAGGGTTCCGAGGGTCATTCCGATCGTTCCGATCCACAACCACAGGGATTCCGGACCGACTAGTGCGGTCATGGTCAAGCGTAGCATCCCGCATAATATGCCGATTGAGCCTAACGAATATAACCCTCAGACAGGAGTGTATGTCCGGAATTCTGACGCTGGGCACGAAATCGGAGTGTATATTTCGACGGCCTGTGTTCGGCCATCTGAACCGACGACGATCGTACTCTCGAGCTGATGACTTCAACTGACCCGAACGATCCGATTGCGGACGCACTCCTCGGCGAGTCGACGTACGAACGACTTCGAGTGGAGCGATATGCGCTGATCAAGCGACGGATTCCTCAGAAACTCGTCTACCAGAGCGGCCTGTTACTCGCGCTCGCACTCGTCGTGCCGATCGCGGCCACCTATCCGACGTCGGTCCAGGCAGTCTTCCCGGGCGGTGATCCCCTGTGGGCGTCGCCGCTCGTCCTCTGGCTCGGCGTGTACGCCGGCGGCATCGAGCTCGGAACCGCGGCGTGTCTCGTCGCGGTCGCGATCGTTCGACAGAGTCGTGAACCGCAGCTCTCGGAGTCACAGGCGCACGTATTACTGAACGTCGAGGACGTTGCGTCGATGTTCGGGCTGACAACCGGCGGATTCGCCATCCTGCTCACGGTTGGCTTCTTCTTGCTCGGCCATGCGGGAGGCGAAACGTTCCAGGCGGTCATCGACTCCGCGCCGCGAAACCCGTACGGACAGACCGGCGTCTCAGTGCCCGTGATCGCAGTCGGCGCAGCAGCGGCGATCAGTTCCGGTGTCGTTTACCTAATCAGCCGGTATCTCGCGCCGAAGTCGCAGTGAAAACGCAGCCTGAAGCAGCCGGACCCGCTCGAGCAGCCGTGAGTTCTAGGTCTCGAGGGAGAGTGCGATCGCGGAAACAGTGCGCGCGCGAGGATCACAGTTTGTCCTGCCCTCGTACGAGGGGCCACGGGGGATCCACGAACGAACGGAACGCGACGTTTCTCGATGCAATAAGTGGACGGACAGTCAGCAACACGCCCGGCATCCGACCATGTGACTGTGGACCATAGGCAGCAGTACTAGCTGTTCAAGGATTAGCTTCATATAGGAGACAATCATTTGGTGAAGCAGAGAGAAACAACGTGATTTACACAGATGGGAGTAGATAGTAAGACGATCGTCTATCCGAGAACCAACCGTACGAACGGGCCACTTTTTACGGATCAGCAGTCGCTCGAGCGGATCCGCGAGCGGATCGTCGCTGAAATTCAGGCGACGGTCGCCGACGCGAACGCCGAAGGCGTCGTCGTCGCGATGAGCGGCGGGATCGACTCGACGCTAACGGCAGCACTGGCGGTCGAAGCCGTCGGCAGCGAGCGGGTCCTCGGACTGGGATTGCCCTGTCACATGACCGACGACATCCACGCGAGCGACGCCCGCACGATCGCCGACGGCATGGGAATCGACTTCGAGGAGATTCAGTTGCGACCGTTGCTCGAGTGTTTCGAGGACACGGTCGGAAGCGAGGTCGAGCCGTCGACTGACGACGAGCGACCCAACGAGCGCACCCACGAACTCGGGAACGCGACGGCGCGGTTGCGGATGCTGACGGCCTACTACGCGGCGAACCGCCAGTCACGGGTCGTCCTCGGGACGGCGAACCGCTCGGAGCGGCTGCTCGGGTACTTCACCAAGTACGGAGACGGTGCGGCTGATATCCACCCGCTCGGCGACTGCTACAAGACGGAGGTGCGAGCGCTCGCGGAACAGATCGGGTTGCCCCGTCGGGTCATCGCCAAGGAGCCGACGGCAGGGTTCTGGGCGACTCAGACCGACGCCGGGGAACTCGGTGCGCGCTACGCCGTGATCGATCCGCTACTCTATCGGTTCGTCGAGGAAGGACGCCCGCTCGAGGAGGCCGCTGCGGGGCTCAGGATCGACCGCGAGACGGCGGCGGAAATCACGTCTCGATACGCCGAGACGGCGCACAAACGCACCGTTCCGCCGACGCCGGGAATCGCCGACCGCGGCGGGACAGGAGCCCAGTTCGACTGATACGGACTCCTGTCAGTCGGTTCGGGTACACCCGCGACCCGCACTGCGGGCCTACCGGGACATCGGGACAGCAGACCGTATGACTGCCAGTCGGACGCTCGCACGAAATACCGGCTCTAATCGGCTAGCGTTCGAGGTCGACGTCGTAGAGCGTCGGGTTGCGCCACCAGAACAGCCCCCACGCCAAGAGGAAGCCGGCGCTCATCGCGAGGATATCCAGCACCGTGCCGGGGAGGCCGACGCCGACCAGCGCCACGAGTGCGATCGCCGACCCCAGTATCGCCCCCGTCACGACGAACAGGATGTCCCCGGCGATTTTTGCCCGCGATTGGCGCCAGTACGGTTGGCGCTCCTCGTCGTACCAGATCCCGACGTAGATCAAGACCGGCGCCATCGCCGCGATAACCGTAATCGATCGATACGTCTCCGGAAGTACCGCCGGCACCAGCACGAACAGGTTGAGCAGGTTCGAGACCAGCACCGCAAGAAACAGTCCGATCGTCAGCCAGGCCCACCGCGGGAGCCGCGCTTTGTCCATACCGGAGAGGCTCACCGCTGGGAATTAATCTTGGCGTTCTGGACGTTATTCCGCACAGCAGGCGTCCTTTTTCGGGGACTCGTCGACACCGTTCCCGTCAGCCGCGACGGGTTCCTCGAGTCGATAGAGACTCTGCCGAGCGTCCGCAAAGTAGATGTCCTCGTCGACGATTCCGATCCCTTCGAGACGCTCGAGGGCGTATCGCACCGTCCGGGCTGAGAGCATCGATTCCTCGACGATCTGTTTCTGTGTCAAGGGTCCGTCATACTCGAGAACCTTGAAGACGAGTTTCGCGCTTGGTGGCAAATCTTCGATCTCCTCCCCGTCGGTCTCTGCCATACTACGAATCGAACGTCCCCAGCAGTATAAAAGTTGAGCCTTACCAAAAATAAGATCGTGATAAAGCGCTGTATTTTTCGTTCCGTGAAGCACCTCGCGGGGTGTCGAACAGGATGGAAACCGATCAACGGATAGACCGCCCTCGTTCGTGCTCGGGTCGTCAGCGGTTCCCGAATACGTCCGTCAACATCGTTGCGGACCTTCGCGAGAACCGCACTGGCCTACAGCTGGTTCCAGATCTCCTCGTCGTCCTCGAAGCCGTCCGGATCGTCGGCAGCTGCGAACTCGTCGATCCCCTCGAGTTCAGAGACATCACCAGACGGTAACTCCCCATCAGTGTCCACGACAGTCGACTGACTTGTGAGGTCCATCTCGGGCCAGGCAGTCTCCTCCCAGAGTCCCCGGTCGGTGTAGTAGTAGATGACACCGTCGCTGAGGACCGCAAACAGGTCCCGTTGCTCGTCGTGGACGACCCGCTCGTTCGTATCGATCGCGACGTCGACGACGTCCTCGAGCGTATCGAGCGCGACGTGATAATCGCCGATCCACATCGGGATCGACCCCCGTGAGATCCACTCGGCGTAACGCTGTTCGTGGACCGCCCGGCGGGCGGCGTCGATGTCTGCGGGCGACCGGCGGGTGACGAACACTGCACCGGCGAGTGCGAGCGTCCCGAGCACTGACAGCCCACCGATCAGTACCGGACTCCGGGCCTCGGTCGTCCGAGTAAGTCCGCTTTGATGGCTGTGAGTTGCCGAATCCGACAGTGACCCGTCGAGCCAGTAGGCCTCCTCCGTGATCGTCACCGGTGCTGTCGTCGTTATCGTCCCCTGATGGTGACCGGTATCGTACTCAGTGCGAACCTCCATCGTCAACTCGACCGAGCCGACGCCAGCGACCTCGCGCTCGAGTTGTCGCTGTCGCTGGCGGAGGGATTCGATATCGATCGTCGCGTTCGACGTCGCGACGCCGTTGTCGACCGACGGCGACTCGCGCAACACGGGCCGTGTCTCGTTCCAGAACGACTCGCCGTTGCGGGTCGCTTCGAACCGAAGTAACAGCTCGTGGGTAACGTCACCGTCCTCGATAGGCGTCCCCCCGGTCGCGTTTTGCACCCTCGTCTCGGGCTGGACCGTTAGCTCCGGTGACTCGTTGAGCAGATAGACCGAACTATCGGTGAGCCGGTCGCCTTCCGTCCAGAGCGTGCTGTTTTGGGTAACGACGGCACTCGTCCCGACGTCAGCCGTGACGCGTTCCTCATCGAACTGCGGTGTCGTCGTCGTGACCGGGTTCGCGACGGCCCAGCCGGTCGCAGCGATCGAGAGAACACCGACGACAGCCAGCACGATCGCGATCTCCCGCCCGGATCTGGCAAGCACCAACTCGAGTCGTGGACTGTCGATCATCCGTCGTCCCTCCCGTCCCTGTCTCCCCCGGTCCGGGCTCGTCGGTCGAACCCGCCCGCTGGCCGACCGGTTCGGTTTCGAACTGGTCGGTCATCGGGACAATACATACGTCAACCGAAGTAATCGACCATCATAAGAATAGTGGCTCGAGCTACTCTCGGTTGCGAAGCCACGCGCGAAGCCGTCGCTCGAGCCGTGTCGAGAGCGGGACGTGATCGGCCCCGGATCGAACGCGAAGGTCGCCGCTACCGAACAGCAGGAGAATAAGGACGACGGTGAGCCCGACGATAACGCCGTTGACCGCTCCGATCGCAACGAACGGATGCACACCGTGGAGCCAGAC